>CAYWUY010000121.1:0-6145 GCA_964461535.1 uncultured Flavipsychrobacter sp. | reverse complement strand
TAAATGAAGTATCGTGTGGAGAACATACCGGCGATGGTATAGATGCTATAGTAGGCGCACGCGTGCTTTATAAATTGTGCAACTTTATGGTAGCAAATTCATAGAGCAAATAACTGGAAAATATATAAATAAGAAAAGGAGATGTTTGTAACATCTCCTTTTGCTTTGGTATAAAAACTAAAATTATTTAGCAGGATTACCTTGTGGCTGATTTTCACCTGCAGGCTTTGGCTTAACAGTACCACGAATGTGTAGCACTGTAGTTTTTTCGCTTGCATTAGAAGTAATAATTACATCTTTATTAATAGGACCAGGACGGTGATCAGTATTATAAGTTACATGTATAATAGCCGACTTCTTAGGAAGAATAGGCTCATGTGGCCATTTGGGAACTGTGCACCCGCAAGAACCATGAGCTTCAGTAATTATAATAGGGCTCTTACCGGTATTTTTAAATTCAAAGTCATACTCAGCGGTAGGGCCTTCAGGAACCTCACCAAAATCATGTGTATTGTCCTTGTCTTTAAATTTGAATACACCCGCATTTTTATCAACCTCTTGAGCAGGCGCAGGGGCGGCATTTTTATCTTGTGCCTTAGCTGCAATAGAAGTCAAACTCAAGCAGCATAATGCGATGAATACTTTTTTCATTTTTTAAGTGTTATAATATTTAAGTGTATTGTAAATGTATTAATTAGTTTTCATCAATGAGGTATTCTCAGGCGCAGAAGTTGTAGGAGCTTTCTCCACATTACCCTTGATGGTTAATATTTTAATACCGGCATTAGTAGTAACTGTAACCGTTTTATTAAAGCCGCCAGCAGGCTTGCCCATAGTATGGAAAGCTACATCTATAGTTCCTGTTTGCCCAGGCGCTATTGGCTCTTTAGAATAAGTAGGAACAGTACATCCGCATGATGCCTGTGCTTTCTGAATGATGATTGGTTCTTTCCCTTTATTTACAAATGTAAATTTGCATGTAGCATCAGGGCCTTCTAATACTGTTCCAAAGTCGTGGGTAAGGTCAGTAAAAGCCAAATCATCCAGTGTTAATGTGGTAGCCGGAGCAGCACTTTTTTCAGGTGCATTAGCAGACAATGCAGTAGAAGAGTTTAGCTCTAAAGCAGGTTTGTTATCTGTAGTTGTAGTAGTTTCAGATTTTTTCTTCTTTTTATCTTTAGCTACGGCAACACCACCAAACATACCCACTATACCCAACAAAAGAATTAGCTTTTTCATATGGTTAAATTGTTATTCTATTTTGTAATATGATAAACAAATTTAGTACCAAAATTCCGAAAATGAAATTTTTTATTGTTAAAACAGTATCAACAAAGTTTCCATTGTAGCTTTGCACACGATGTATAAATTCTTGATTATACAAACAGCATTTACAGGAGATGTAGTATTGGCTACGTCTATTATAGAAAAAGTTCACCAGCAATACCCGGAAGCCCAAATTGATTTCATGCTCAGGAAAGGCAATGAAGGCTTACTAAAAGGGCACCCGTACATAAAAAATCTATATGTATGGGATAAAAAGCAAAACAAAACAAAAAACCTCATACGCTTAGCTTTAGAAATAAAACGTCAACGTTACTCTCATGTTATCAATCCACATCGCTTTGCTGCATCAGGGTTTGTTACATTTATGTCTGGTGCTCCTTACAAGGCCGGCTATGATAAAAATCCTTTTGCCTTTACTTATACTAAAAAAGTAAAACACATAATTGCCGACAAAACGGCTTCTACCTACCCAACAGAAATCAGTAGATATCAAGAGCTGCTTGAAGATCTAACAGAAGGTAGCTATTGCCAACCCAAGTTATACCCAAGTGCTCAAGACTATGATTCTGTTAGGTTATACCAAGATTGCGACTACATCTGCATAGCTCCGGCATCTGTTTGGTTCACCAAACAGTTTCCTGCAGAAAGATGGGGAAAGCTAATAGATCTAATACCTAATAAATACACCATATATATCATTGGTGGACCTGGAGATGTAGCTTTGGCTGATGAAGTACTGAAGCATTCCAATACCAAAAGAGCCAATAACCTTGCAGGAAAGCTTAATTACTTACAGTCTGCTGCTTTGATACAAGGTGCTGCAATGACCTACAGCAATGATTCAGCTCCATTACATTTTGCAACAGCAACCAATGCTCCGGTTACTGCAGTTTTTTGCTCTACAATACCTCAATTTGGCTTTGGCCCAACTCACGCTAAGGGGCATGTGGTAGAAATACAAGAAAACTTAGATTGCAGACCTTGCGGACTACACGGACGTAAAAGCTGCCCACTAGGACACTTTAACTGTGCACAACAAATAAAAAACGAGCAGCTGCTATGGTGGATATAGAAGTAGATATAAAGCATTGTATAGATACACTGCAAAATAGTGGCACCATTCTATACCCTACAGATACTGTTTGGGGCATAGGCTGCAATGCACTAGACGAAACAGCGGTAGATAAAATCTTCAAGATAAAGCATCGCCCTAAAGAAAAAAGCATGATTATCTTGTTAGCCGATGCCAAAGATATTATTCAATATGTAGCCACACCTCACCCAGACATTATTGCCATTGTTGAAGCATTTGAAGAGCCAACGACAGTAATATTTGATAACGCCATAGGCTTGGCAGATAATGTAATTAATAGCGACGGCAGTGTAGGTATAAGAGTTACCACCGACCCATTTTGTAAGGCTTTAATTAAACGCTGCAAGCTACCCCTTGTATCTACATCTGCAAACATTAGTGGGGCAGCTACGGCAACTACCTTTTCTGCAATAGCAAACGATATAATTAACGGAGTAGACTATGTGGTAAAGTATAAACAGCATGACAACAGCACAAGACAGCCCTCATCAATAGTAAAAATTACGGATGAAGGTGATGTTATCTACATTAGGAAGTAAAAATCCTAAACTGGCAACCCTTCTTTCTTCCTTTGTTCAATTACGAAATCTGTCCCGAATGATAATTTTTTAAGTATTGGTGCCTTATTATCTATCATTCTCCAAAATGGAGCAATATCATCAATAGATTTCCCTTCTTGTAATTCATCGTATGCAGCTTCTGCAACAATACGTAAAAATATACCGGCACATAAAGGGCAAGTAATAGCTGCGCCATATTCAGCAGCAAGGTCTGCGCGCATTTGCTGTATAGATGTGTGTACTCCATGAGGTATATTCTTTACGTATTGATCTACCATGATAGGTGTAGGTATAAGCAGTTTATCTCCAACATCTGCACCTGCATAGGGCTTATCTAATACTTCCAATTCAGGCTTTTTATCTACATGTAGTTTTTGCTTCCAAGTTTTCTTAGCCATGCTTAAATATTTTGAATGATACAGATATTTATTTCACTTGCTTTCGATATAATACCCAAGCCACACCTGCAAAAATGATATTTGGTATCCATACTGCCAATAATGGACTCAAATTAGCCTTAGTGGCAAATGTTCTTGATAACTGTAAGAATAGTATGTAAACCGCACTAATGGCTATACCCAATGCCAAGTGAAATCCACTTCCACCCCTTATTTTTTTACTAGCTAGGCAGGCACCTATGATAGTCAATATCAGACCCGCTACCGGCTCTGCAGTTCGTCTATCTCTTTCTACATAAAAGAAGCTAAGGTTATCTGCACCCCTCATTTTTTGGGTTTCTATATAGTCATTTAGCTGAGGGGTTGTCAAGCCCTCTTTCATAGCATCATTCTTAAACAAATCCTTTGGAGTAAACGGATACTTTGCATCCATTACAGGTATTTGAGTAATTTTTTCTTTTAAAGAATCGTTATGACGGATAACTACATTTTGCAAATGCCACTGTTGTTTTACACTATCATAGTTAATATTGTCTGCCATCAGCTTTTCTACTAACTGATTACCGTTGAAGGTTTCTAGGGTAAAACGAGCACCACTAGCACTCATGAAATTAAAGCTTTGTATATATATAAACTTATTTTTGGCTATACCAAGGTGAACATTATTGCCAGCAGTATGAAAATTGCCATCATTAATGTATTTATCCTCAAACTCTACTCTTTGTTTGTCTGCCAGGGGGATTATCCAGTGGTTCATTACCAGCGACAACAAGCACAAAAAACCACCGCCTATGAGGTATGGCCTTAAGAATCGCTGAAAAGAAACCCCGGAAGCTAGAGTGGCAATTATCTCAGACTTATAAGCTAACTGAGATGTAAAAAAAATAGTAGCAATAAATATGAACAGTGGAAAAAGTAATGCAGTTATGTGGGGCACAAAGTTTTTATAGTAGTTAAGCACTACAAGCATTGGTGCTTTTTTCTGCACTATGTTATCTACCTTCTCCGAATAGTCAATTACGCACGAAATCACAGCCAAAACCATAATGGCAAAGAAAAAAGTCGTTAGGAACTTTTTTATGATATACCAATCTAACTTTTTTATAAGTGGCATCTGAAATTGACTCATGCAGAGAAAATAATTATAAGCGCTGTTTTAATATTTGTACCTGTTCTGCCTTCCAACTAGCAAAATCGCCAGCTATAATGTGTTTGCGAGCTTCTTTTACTAAGTGTAAGTAAAATGCAAGATTATGAACACTAGCTATTTGCATTGCCAATATCTCTCCCGCAATAAACAAGTGACGAAGATATGCTTTACTGTAATAATTACTTGTGTAACAGTCTAACCCATCATCAATAACACTAAAATCAGTAGCCCACTTCTTATTTCTAATATTTACAACTCCCTTGGTAGTAAACAGCATGCCGTTTCTACCGTTACGGGTTGGCATTACACAATCAAACATATCTACACCCAAGGCTATATTTTCCAATATATTCCATGGGGTACCTACACCCATTAAATATCTAGGCTTGTCTTTGGGCAAATATTCACAACTAAGCGCGCACAACTCATACATCATTTCTTCAGGCTCACCTACACTCAATCCGCCTATAGCGTTTCCATCAGCACCTTGTTCAGCTACAAATTCAGCAGACTGCTTTCTTAAATCTTTATAAGTACTTCCTTGTACTATTGGAAAAAGAGATTGTTCATATCCATATAATGGACCACTAACTTTTAAATGATTTATACAGCGCTTCAACCATCTGTGGGTTAGCTCCATAGATTTTTTAGCATAGCCATAATCAGATGGATAAGGAGGGCATTCATCAAAAGCCATGATTATATCTGCTCCTATGGCTCTTTGTGTATCCATAACATTTTCAGGTGTAAACAGATGTTTTGAGCCATCTATGTGCGACTGAAATACAACACCCTCTTCTTTTATTTTTCTACTTGCAGCCAAAGAAAACACCTGATAGCCTCCGCTATCAGTTAAAATAGAACGTGGCCAGCCACTAAACTTATGCAAACCACCGGCTTGCTTTAAGATTTCATTTCCCGGACGTAGGTATAAATGGTAGGTATTACCAAGTATAATTTCGGCTTTTACTTCATTCATCAATTGATTATGAGTAACAGCCTTAACACTGCCTACGGTACCCACAGGCATGAATATAGGAGTTTGTATAACTCCATGAGCCGTGGTTATCTCACCGGCTCTTGCACTTGTAGCGCTATCCTGCGCAGCTAATTCAAATTTCATTTTTCAGCCTGCAAAGGTACAATTACAAAAAAAATGAAACGTGAAAATTAATCTGACCAAAGTAATATATATATAATTACTATTCTAGGTATTAACTTTCACTTTCAGCGACAACCCTAAAGACTTTGCAATTGCCTCAGCCAAATATCGTCCCTCTTCAGTAAATGGCCAGTAAAAGAGAGTGCTAACACTATGCTGCTGTATAATTTTTTTTAAAGCATCAAGTGCAACTTCCTTAGCAATACCCTTATTTCTAAATTCGGGCAACACCAATGCAGAACATAAATAAACACAATCATACGCTACACCAACAGGTGTTTCATGAAGCAGTTCCTTCTCGCTAATAACACCCTGTAAAAATCTATTCATAATATCTACAGTAGTAGGAACTACTAGTACCCAAACAATAGGACCATCCTCATTTGCCAACTCTGACAAACACTTAGGATGAATTGCGAGTAGTTTATTTCGCTCCACCTCATCTACCGATATCTGCTCATTATCATGCCTAGAGTTGAAAACATCATCAACTAG
>CAYWUY010000120.1:0-6161 GCA_964461535.1 uncultured Flavipsychrobacter sp. | reverse complement strand
CTTTTTTATAGAATGTGAAAATGTGCCTGCTCTAGGTAGTTGTATACTATAAGACATTATCTTTGTTAGTAAACGTATTTCAAATGATTGCTCCTGCTATAGTTTCACTAAAAAATGTAAATATCAATCAAGGTAATAGCCGCGTCCTCTCAAACGTTAATTTAGAAGTGGGTGTTGGTGAATTTATTTATATGATTGGTAAAACTGGTAGCGGAAAATCTAGCCTTCTAAAAACTATGTATGGCGACCTATATTTGAAAGAAGGTGAGGGAGAAGTGGCAGGGTTTAATTTGAAGGAATTAACATGGAAAAAAATACCCTCGCTAAGAAGAAATTTGGGTATTGTATTTCAGGATTTTAGGTTGCTGACAGATAGAAATGTCAATGATAATCTAGAGTTTGTGCTACAAGCTACTGGCTGGAAGGATAAAGCATTAATGAAGGAAAAGATTGATAACGTACTCACAAAAGTTGGGCTACGTGGTCAGGGTATAAAAATGCCTTACGAAATGTCTGGTGGAGAACAACAACGTGTAGATATTGCTAGGGCATTATTAAACAATCCTAAGCTAATACTTGCCGATGAGCCTACCGGAAATTTAGACCCTGATACTACAGACGAAATAATGCAACTGTTATTCAATATTTGTAGAGATTATCAAACTGCTTTTATCATGGCTACTCATGATTATTCTATTATTCAAAAATATCCTGCAAGGGTGGTGAGAATTGAGCATGGCGAGGTTAAGGAAATAAGTGCTGCAGGTGTTAATTAGTTGATGTCTGCTTCATGTATACATAGTACTTTCTATAGTCTTTAGTATACTATTGCTTATATCTATATGCAGGTATTAAATGCCTATTATCTCTATACACTTTATTGAATATCTATATAAATCAAGTAAATTTGCAACATGCAAGTATTAAGCGAAATAAACACTAAAACACAATCTTTTTTAGATTTAGAAGATAAATATGGTGCTCACAACTACCATCCGCTACCAGTAGTATTAAACAAGGGTAGAGGAGTTTTTTTGTGGGATGTAGAGGATAAAAGATACTATGATTTCCTATCAGGATATTCGGCTGTAAATCAAGGCCATTGTCATCCTAAAATTATAGAAGCATTTCTTACACAAGCTCAAAAACTTACACTTACTTCTCGTGCATTTCATAATGACGCATTGGGGGAGTTTGCCGAATATATTACCCAGTATTTTGGTTATGATAGAGTATTGCCAATGAATACTGGTGTTGAAGCAGTTGAAACCGGTATGAAGTTGGCCAGAAGATGGGGCTATGAAGTAAAAGGCGTTGCACCCGGTAAAGCTAAAATCATAACTTGTTCTCAAAACTTTCACGGACGTACCATAAGCGTTATTTCATTCAGTACTGATAACGATAGCCGTAGAAACTTTGGCCCTTTTAATCCTGGTTTTGAAATTATTCCTTACAACGATTTAGATGCGCTTAAAAAGGCTGTGCAAGACCCTGATGTAGTGGCATTTATGGTGGAGCCTATTCAAGGTGAGGCTGGGGTAGTAGTTCCCGATGAAGGCTATTTGGCTAATGCTGCTACTGTTTGTAAAGAAGCTAATGTATTGTTTATAGCTGATGAAATACAAACCGGACTTGCACGTACGGGTAGAATGTTGGCTTGCGACCACGAAGAGGTAAGACCGGATATTCTGCTATTAGGTAAGGCTTTATCTGGTGGTACTATGCCAGTGTCTGCTGTACTTGCAGACGATGAAATTATGCTTACCATTAAGCCGGGAGATCATGGCTCTACCTATGGGGGAAATCCGCTGGCATGTAGAGTAGCTATAGCATCTTTGCAAGTGCTTAAAGATGAGCGTATGGCTGAAAATGCAGCCGTTCAAGGTGCCTATCTTCGAAGTCGTTTAGTGGGCTTAAATAGCAAGTACATAGCTACAGTAAGAGGTAAGGGGCTACTTAATGCCATTGTAATAAAACATGATGATAAAGAAGCTGCATGGAATGTATGTATGGCTATGAAAGACCATGGATTGCTAGCTAAGCCTACACATGGCGATAGAATAAGGTTTGCCCCTCCATTGGTAATTACAAAAGAACAAATAGACGAGTGTATAGATATTATTGCAGAGGGTTTAAAAGTACTTGATAAATAATATTTTTACCAAAGCATTTAGTTGTTTTATAATCTGGTTTCTTTAGTTATATTTGTTGGGTCAGTCATTACAATTGCCATTTATTATGAAGAGAAAAGTCGCTTTTTTTGCAGTATTTGCACTCATATCTACCACTACAGCTTTTGCTCAAAGTTTGAGAATTAAAAGTAATTCTTTGAATGTGTTAGACGTTGTAGTTATGGGTAAGAATAGTGCCGGAGAAGTTACATCCTCAACTATATATAATGTGTATGATGGCTATGATAAATTGTTCAATTTGTACAAGCTTTTGTATGGCTGTAAAGTGTATGATAAGAACGATGCTAAAGGAACAAGTTTTGATAGAAACTGCACTTGGACTAAAATTGTCGTATATAACAACAGTATGAATAGGAGAGATACCTTTGATATATCTCATGCAGGTAAGGGATTTCTTGCAAACGCTAATGTAAAAGTAAAAGTAAAGCAAGAAGTAGAGAGAAAGCACTCTGTTACTTATGTGACATTTAACGACTAGGAATTGAATTTTCTGTAGATATTCTAAAAGACCACTCCATGTGGTCTTTTTTTTATGTGTATAATTTTCAGGGTAATGTACATGCTATTATTGTTTATGTGTATTGTAGCTTTTTCGGTTTGTTATATATATAATATTGTGTTGTTTAGATTGTTTGTATAATGTATTATTTCATTTTGTAGAATAAATTATATAAATAAACCGTTTTTATTAATAAGAAAATGTAGCAAATTTGTTTTCGATACACACCTAAACATCATAATACACACTCTCATGGTACATAATGCCTTAAAATCATCTAAAGAAATAAGGGTTTTAATTATTGATGAACACCCTGATGTTGCTTATGCACTTAGAGATGGACTAACCGAGCTGGGATGTATGGTGTGTGGTGTTGCGTGCAATTATATGGATGCGCTTAATCTGTTGCAGGCCTCCAATTACGATATTGTATTGCTAGATATGCATTTAGGTGGAAAGGATGCAGGTTTATTATTGGGCAAACTTTTATGTGAGTTATATAAAAAACCATATTTGTTTACTACTGCTAAAGATGATAACGACCATCTAGCCACAGCTATAAATGTGCGACCTATGGGCTATTTGCTGAAGCCTATAAGCCCCATATCTTTAGTTATTACCATAAACGGCATTTTGCAGCATTTTGAAGAGGCAACTAAAGTAGAGCGTACTATAGAACGCCCCGACGATAATTTTTTTGTAAAAATGGGCGATAAGTATAAAAAGCTCAATTGGAATGATGTAGTATATATGCGTTCTGACCAACGCTACACTTGTATGTTTAACTCTTGCGACCAAAAAGAATATCCTATACGTAGTACGCTGATAAAAACATTACAAAATATTGTACCCCAACATAAGCTGGCCGATTTTGTGCAGATAAATAGGGCAGAGGCCGTGCAGATAGCACATATAGCAGAAATGAGTGGTGATATAATAAAAACCCCCTATAACACTATGTATGTTACAGAGGGCTTTGGTAAGCTATTAAAATCAAAAGCTAAATTTTTAGCATAAAATAACAAGGGGCATCGTTATAATGTCCCTTTTATTTTTATTATGGCTGTGGAGGAAAATAGCCTGTGGTAGCTATAATGAAATTTATACCCAAAAATGGTTGTCTATTTTCATGTGCAGCAGTAGTAGCAGGGTTGCCTGCTACACCACCAGTACTACTTAATTGAATACCAAGCTTAGTAGGAGTAACCGTTGTAGTAACTGCAGCTGGACTGAGCGGTGTATTTCCACCAGTATTAGTATATACTCTTATTGGGTATGATCCACCATCATCAGGATTTACATCATTTGAAAACCCACTACCTAAAACACTAGTTCCTGTAGCAGGGTTAGGTGACGTACCATTGGCATTATTTATGGGTAGTTGTGCTGTAGCTACTACATTTGATGGTGTAGCTACACCGGAATGGTTGTGTATGGCTAACTGTGTAGCATTAAGTGCTACGCCTTCTGAGCCGCCCACTGCTCCTGATGAATTGGGGTTGCCTGGAGCTGATGTTATAGCTCCTATGTGGGTGCGACCTCTTAAATCAGGAAGACCAAATGTAGTTTTACCATCACCTCCATAGTTCGTGCCAATGAGTGCAAACAAGGCTTGGTATTTCGATATATTTAATATTTGACCATTGCAGAATGCCCAGCCTTGTGGTGCATATGGTAATGACCAATGAAGAATTGTTCCTATGTATACTTCCATTTTTTTAGTTTTTAATCTTGAAAATTAGGATATAAACCATCTGTAGTACATATAATATAAAACAGATTTTGATATGGCATCATATTATTATGGGCTGCACTGCTACCGCTATTGCCTATGGTAGGGTTAGATGCATTTAAAGCCACATTTATACCTAATGGTATGTTGTATGAAGTGCCTCCTCCTGAATTATATAAATTAGCAGATGTTAAACCACTTCCATTATCTTGTACACTTAATCCTCCAACAACTAAACTTGAACTTGGCGTAGTAGAAGTGCCAGGATTTTTTGAAACATTTACACTAGCAGCTATTGCACCATTATTTTGCACGGCAACAGTATGGTTGTGGGGGGGTAAATTTGATGTTGTAAGAGCTACTGTTGCAGCACCTCCATTTTTTCCTAGGACATAATTTTGCAATCCTGGCCCTTGTCCTTGACCCACAATAGCACAATTGTTAAGGTTAGGTAAGTTGAAATTATTTGAATTTCCACCATATATATTGCCTATAATGGAATACAGCGCTTGGTAATAACCTACTTGTAATGCCTGACCATTACAAAGAGCCCATCCGGCTGGTGCGTATCTGTTGGGCCATAATAATATTTGACCTATAAAATATGAATCCATTTTTTTATTTTTTTATGTTAACTGTTTAATGTTTAATTAGGATTTACCGGAAATACACCTTGCGTGCATATATAGTAATTTAATACTACATATGGCTGTAAATTGTTATGAGCTACACCAGAGCCTGAATTTGTAATGGTAAATGGGCTACCTGAAAGGGTAATATTTACGGGGTTAGATACCTGTACCATATTGCCTGGGTTTGTATACAGGCTGAGAGTTGGCAATGATCCCCCAGCTGAATTTTCTGAGTTTGGTGCTGCCAATGTATTGCCATTATCTGGAGTAGTACTGTTGGCAACTGCATTTGAAGCTAACATACCTACTGATGCTGTAAGATTGCTAACGGTACCTGTAAAAGCATGGGTATGGTTAGGCATTTGAGATGCATTTATAGACACTGTTTCTACACCGCCTTTTTGTCCTAGTGTGTAGACACTAGCACCTGGTTGCTGACCTACACCTACAGGTACACGACCTCTAAAGTCTGGTAGTCCAAAATTGGTTCTCCCATCGCCACCAAAAGTAGTACCTAATAATGAAAATAAAGCTTCATTACCGGTTATTGGTAGTGTACTACCATTGCATAATGCCCATCCTACTGGTATTCTAGGGCTAGGCCAAAGCATAATCATTCCTAAATACTGATCCATAAGTTTATTAGATTTTAATTTGTTCCTCAATTTATTTTTAATTCTCTGCAACCACTTGCTAATTGTTCATGAACCCTATCTTTTTTGGTATCGAACTGCTTTTTTCTTGCCGTGAGTAATAGTTTTATTGTTTTCTAAATTGTATAGTATTTATTATTATTTGTTAACATTATCTATATTTAGGGGTGTTTTGTTAGTAATATGTTAGTAAATAGGGTAGAAATACCCTACCTAGCTGTTTGTGCTTTAATTACTTTTGTACGGTTTTAATATTAAATTAAGACTAATTATATTCGTTAGGAACTATAATATCAGTATAAAATCACACATACACATATGAGACCAACACCAGTTTTTATCCAACTATGGAGGAATAGGAAATTTAAGCATATCATTTTGTTGCTTTTAATTTGCTTATCTACAACAAATTCTTTTGCACAGATTTGGAGTTTTGGTTATTGCTTTGGTGGG
>CAYWUY010000119.1:0-6351 GCA_964461535.1 uncultured Flavipsychrobacter sp. | reverse complement strand
AAGCCCTAGCCATTTGATGGTTGGTCGCCTAGTAGTGGTTAGTGCTTGCTCTGGGCAGAGAAAGGATCAAGCATGAAAAAGCTAAAAAAACGTGCTAACTTGATTATTGTTGTTTGTACTGCCACAAGCTCAATATTTCAAATGTTAGACACCTTAGTACGCTTGCTAAAAGCTGTATTTAGGTAGGTTTTCCGCCCTCAGTGGGCGGTTTTTTCTTACGTAATTATATCAATTTTAAGATTTACATTCTAAATTTTATTGCCTTAAATCCTAGATAATATCTATACTGTTCATAACTGAAACTTGGGCTAATGTCTCATAAATTATTTATAAAAGTTAATACAGTATATGCTCCTGATTATCCTGATGGTATGACTCATTGGTCTCTTTGATTGCGTTTAGCATTTTTACCACATCATCATTTTTTAAGCTAGTATAATGTGGGATTGCAGTATTCTAGAATTGATAAATACCAATATGAATACTATGGCTGGATACATTAATTCTGACTGTAAAATAAAACAAAGCCATGCTAAATTTGTTGGGCAAACAATTGATTGTGATCAAAATTGGTCATCACCCACCACTATTTTAGAAGGTAGAAAATAAATAGAAAAGTAAATAACCAATAAGTGCTCTTTCTATTTCAGTGAAAATCCAGCCGTAACATCAGTTAATTAAATATGGAGTTGAAATTGTTTATGAATAATAAAATGTGGTTAATTTTAGCCATTGCCGTACTTAATGCAGTTGGGTTAACAATTGTTATACCACTTTTCCCTTTTTTACTCGGAAAGTATGTTCCAAACAACCAAATTGCACTTTATTTAGGGGTTTTGATTTCAATTTATGCAGCTTGTAAATTTGTTATGGCTCCAATAATGGGAGGGCTTAGCGATCATTTTGGGCGCAAACCGATTTTACTGTTCAGTTTATTATGTTCGGCTGTTGGTTATTTTGTTTTAGGTGTTGGTGGTGCGTTGTGGATATTATTCATTGGTAGAATTATTGATGGTATTTCTGCTGGAGATATTAGCGCATTGTATGCATATATAGCTGATAGTTCATCAGGAAAACAACGCGCAAAATTCTACGGCTATTTAGGAGCTGCAAACGGTTTAGGATTTATGATAGGTCCTGCAATCGGTGGGTTATTAGGTATGAAATATCCATCATTGCCGTTTTTTATTGCGGGCTCCGTTTCAATTTTTACTGCAATTTTTATCTATTTTATTTTACCAGAGACTCTCGAAAAAGAGAAAAGAACGAAACGAATTACATTTCAGTCATTTAATATCATTATTCATTTTAATGAAATTTTTGCCAAATGCAACACACGTCGCATAATTGTTTTAGGATCGGTTTTCGCTATAGGATTGTGTTTGTATCAGAGTAATATTGCAGTATTTGTTAAAAATATCTTTATGTGGAATCCATCGCAGATTGGTATATTATTTAGTTTGATTGGCGTATGCGATATCATTTCACGCGCTATTTTGTTTCCTAAATTACTCAATAAACTAACTGAAAAAAATATTGGTTTAAGTGGGCTATTATTAATGAGCGTAGGATTTTTATTTGTTATAATGAGCTATCATTACAAAGCTGCCAATTTATTGTGGTATGCAATTGTGTTTATTACAATTGGTGAAGGTTTATTCGACCCGTGTTACAATAATTTGCTGTCACACTCAGTTGGTGATCATCAACAAGGGTTATTGCAAGGAGTTAACCAAAGTATTCAATCATTATTGTATACGATTATCCCCGCTGCGTCAGGGATAATTTATTTGTATACCCCAGTTGCGACTTATGTTATTGCTGCTATTTTGATGGTGGTGGCATGTTCTTTTTGGGGTTCCTTTAGATATCATGTAAAATCCAACGAACTTCACTAAAGCGTTGCTAGTATTGGGTTACAGCAGGATATTGGGAGCTAATCAACATTTACCCCTAAAGTAATGTGACTAATTAATAATATTACTGTATATCAATAAATAACATCGCTTATTATTTCCCATCTTTTGAAGGTAATGTTGATATTAAAACGTCATATGCGCAGGGATTAAATGGTAAATTATATTTCTCAATTTGTTATGATAGCACCGCTAATCAATCTTATGGTGAAAGCCCTAATTATTGCGAAGTTTATCGTATGAATAATGATACTGATAATGTACCAACCGCTACTTTAATTAGTCGATTCTATGCTGACCCTACATATAACCCTGTAAAACATGGTTTGTTATTGACTGGGGTAAGTGCTGACGAAACTAAATTTGCAACTGGAGTGGCGACGATAGTTCAGCATTAGGTTACGCTAAATTTGATATTAATACCTGCTCTTTAGATAAAACAAAATATGTAACTGGCTTTATCGGTATTCTCACCAATTCTTATGGCATACGACCTGTATCAGTGATGGGTGATAACGCAGATACAGGTGTTGGAATGTATAGCGCTGTAGCACCATTAACAGCTTATAGTAACGGTTTAAGTGGCGAATAGTTAAAATTAATATTACGTAATAATAGGATTGCTTAATCGCAATCCTTTTTTTTGTTATCTATCCATATCCCAACCCCTATTATTCTGTGGGATAAATACTTGTTCATTTTCCTGCTCAGGCTCATCTAAATCAAGGTCTGGCACATCGATAACTAAATTATCAATATTATCTGATTCAAAAGCCTGTTCTTTCTCAATCTCAAAGTCAAATCGTTTACTACGTAACAATTCTTGATGTTGTGGATTGCCTAAACGCACATCTGCATAACTATCATCAGTAGCAATAATATCAATAACCGCATTGATAAACTCATCATCTCCGTTGATATTGATCTTATCGCCAAATTGGCTTATAGCAACATCTAAGGCTAGTTTTATACTCTCATAGCTTTGCTTGTTTACATTTATATGGGTTTTATAAACCTCTATCTCACCGTGGCGACTAACCCAATATTCATATTCATAAAAACTTTGTCTAGTAAAAAACTCTTGGTATTCCCTAGCTATATCAAATAATTTATTCCTATTTTTAGCACTTATAAAGTTTCTTGCTGGTTTTTCTAATGATGCCTTTCTATTTGCTATAGCTTGCTTTACCCTCTCTTGGATCAATAGGTCTGAGTTTATTTTCTCTTGCTGTCTAGCTAATTCTTGCTGTTTAAGTTGCTCTTCTCTTTGTTTCTTCTGTTCAATCTCCTGTTTTTCTTTTTCCAAGCGTACCAACTCAGCACGTTCTCGCGCCAGGTCTTTACTATCCCTATAAACTTGTCGTTCTAACTGTATTACATCGTCAATAGTCCGATTATAATCACCTAATTCTGTTTCTAAGCCCTTACGCTCCAATGCTGTAGCTTCTTTCCCTAGATGTTTTCTAACCATGTCGCGATCTTCCTTACGTTCACAGCTAACCGCTAAATCTAGTCCTGCCATAGCAAGGTGTTTATTCTGGATAGTTTCCCAACTCTTGCGGATCTCCTTAATCTGCTCTTGAGTAACAGGTACATTGTTTTTTTGGCACTTAGTATTGTTCCACTCTATCGCAGTACGTTCGCCTAGCTGTTTAGTATCTCTGTTAAATTCTCTCGTTGTAGTTAGGATATGAGCATGGATATTACCGTTTCCGTCTTTCTCATTATGGATAGCCCAATCCGCTACGTTGTTATATTTACAGGTTATCTCTCTGGCAAAAGCTCGTACCAATTCTATATTCTGCTTTGTACTTAGTTCTTTAGGTAAAGCTACCACATACTCCCTAGCCGTTCTACTATCCTTGCGGTTTTCAGCTAGTTCTGCTTTATTCCAAATCTCGGAGCGATATTCTTTATTTAGGGTTATGACTTTGTAGGTGATTTCTGAATGTACTAAGTCTTTGGACATCTTGGCACTGTTATATTTGTGAATCTCACCTGTACGCATATCTGTAATTTTATCTCGGCAGTTATATGCAATTTTAGCAAGTGCGCTATGTCCTGCACTTCTGCTAACTGTCTTTATCTGGATTGTATAAATTGCCATTTTTGTGTATTCCTATTTTGTTACTTTTTCCAAAAAAGTAACGCACTGCCTTGTGCAACAAGGCGTAAAGTGCGCTCTTATCTCATACTTCGTTAAGAGTAAGATTAGCGCCATATTAAAATCAACATAATTATAACATAGGACATGGCGCGTTATTGTATAATTACATTCTGGAACAATAAGATAAAAATGAGTAGGTTTGTATGTCAGATAATACACAAAATATTGATGTTAAAATAGCAACTAAAAAGCTAACAATTAAGCAACTAGAAGCTCAACTAAAACGAGATGAGAAAGAAAGTCAAAAAGCAAGAGAAAAACTGCTAAAACAGATCGAACGCGAGAAAGCAAAAGCCCGAAACACCCAAGCCCGTAAACTTCGCAATAAAAAGGTCTACGATTGGGGCGGACTATTCCCTTTAGTATTTGGAACAGAAGAGTTTGACAGATTTGCCGATGACTACGATATGAAATGTACGCTTATTGGAATATTGCTACATGCTAAACAAAAATTACAAACTGAGGGTTTTGGTTTTACACAGGATAATAAGCCAACAACCTTAGAAATATGTAAGAACAATGGTAAACAGTTCTTAGCTGAAAGGAAGAAGAAATAGCAAAAATACGCCCTACAAGCAAAAATTAACGGGGGTATGGGGGTGAGTTCATCGAACCCCCATAAATACGCTCTATCGCGCTAAAACAGTGTCTATGTCGCGTTTTAATCTCCACTTAAGAAGAATCTTAATCGCGCTTTAGCAAATAATACAACTTTTAGTCACTGGATGCGCTCATTTTTCAGCTAAAGTATCGAAAGCGACGCACCTATGCACAACAAATCCACATTTTTTTTTGATGCCCTCAAAAATTCGATGTTTTGGGGTTGGTAAGGGGTAGCTCGCTACCTCTTACATTCTATACACCGCAGGTAATTTTTTGCCCTAGGGGGAGGCTCACGAAGTGAGGGGGCAACGCCCCACTTATCCACAGTATTTTTTTAGAGTTATCCCTCTTTCTATATATATAGTCTTTCTATATCTTTCTAGTGGAGCTAACCTACTGATTTTATTATATATCACCTCTCTAACTATTACCTTTTAGGGAAAAAACGGGCTTAACTATTACCTTTTAGGGAAATTTAAGGGTGTTATTATTACCTTTTAGGGAAATTCACAAGATTTATACACAGCAAGTGGTTACGGTTATTTTTGTTAATTCTTACTTATTTACCATATTGGTAATAGTTATGTAGTATAATTACACATACCTAAAATATAAATGAGTAATAATATGGCAAAGTTACTAGTACAATCATTCGCAAAAATACCCAATGAATACGTTAGCGTTGAACGCTCTCGGGGTTTATCTATTCTCGAAGAAAAATTAGTGTATATGCTAATTAACACTATGCAAAAACGGTGGGAAAGCGTTAAGAAGTTAGAACAAGTTGATTATAACTACATCGCTTCTGGAGTTATCTCATTTGATGAGTTCATTAACACAATGCAGGTAGGTGCAAAAGATAATAAACTAATCTATCAATCATTAAAAGATCTGTTTGATTATTCTTTAACGGTTCATCAAAGCAATGAAACGAGATTTATTCATTTGTTCGGTGATATGATTATCAAACATGATGCTAGACAAATTCAGTATAAGCTCGGAGATGTGTTTGTAGAATATTTTACTGGCATCTGTAAGGACTATTTCAGGTTGTCAGTTGAAGAAGTGATAGGGTTAAATTCAACCCATGCAATACGCTTATATCAATTGCTTAAAACCAAGCAGAACATGGATAAAAAAGAATTTGATTATTCAATTGATGCTATTAAAAATCATCTTGGTATTGAAAAAAAATATTCTTTATATGCAAACTTTAAAAATAAAGTATTAGAAATATCTAAACAACAAATCAACACATCAAGCGCAAGCCAATTTAATATCGACTATGAAGAAATTAAAACAGGCAGAGCTGTAACAGCTATTAGATTTCGTATATTACCAAAGTGTAAAAGTTACTATCAAGAAAATAATTTAATCGCAGGTTACAAGGTTGATCAACTAACAAAATTGTGTTTAAAATGGAAAAAAGAAAGTAACGAAACTGATGTGGTCTATATTTTAGCCGATAAAATTTTGGTTGAACTAAAAAATAAAAAACCTAATCGTAACGTAATTGCGAACTACGTAGATACAATTACAACATTAACCAAACAGCAAAAATTAGACTTATAGCCCACTAATGAATAGTGGGCTATTCTGATATAATCCTTGCCTGCTCTAAGCCCTAGCCATTTGATGGTTGGTCGCCTAGTAGTGGTTAGTGCT
>CAYWUY010000118.1:1762-6437 GCA_964461535.1 uncultured Flavipsychrobacter sp. | reverse complement strand
GCATTTGACTACGGATCAAAAGGTTTCAGGTTTGAATCCTGACGCGGTCACTAAAAAGGCGCTTTTAGCGCCTTTTTTCGTTATTCCTGCTCATTGGTCAGTAGTATCATTTTACGAAATCACGAAGTCTTTTTGTATATCTCGTAGTTGAATTGTACAACTCTCCATCCCCACAAGGTTAATGTTTGTTTTGCTAGAAGTTTATCATCTACACAGTATACAATAAGCTCATCTCGAAATGAACGAATAAACTGTGCCCAAAAGCCCCCATTAGCATCATTCAATAAAAAGTAAAAACCTGCATCGCCAATTTTTTTGCCAGAGCTCATTAGCTGCAACTGTCCATTTACACCAACTGAAGGATACATAATAACTGTTGCATTACCTTTAGGAAGTGGAAAAACAGCTTTAACGCAAGTTTGTCCAGATGGAAGTACACAAGTAGAATAAATCCCAGAATACACAACTTGTCCTGTCGAGATAAGTGTTCGGTACCATACAGTATATTTTATATTTCCAGTAGAGGGATTTCGGAGAGTTATAATTTCACTCTTGATATCATCTGCATGCTCCGTATTATTTAAAGGAATATTCAATTGTTCAATTCGTCGACTAAACAGAACATTAGTTAGTTTTCCAAATAGTTTAAAGAAAGGGTTCCATTGTACGGATAATTTTAGATTATAGCAAGCTGTGTGTTCATAGAAGTCAATAATAGGTTTAGCTACATATGAGTGGTTTTTATCAGTTAAATTTAGCACACTAAAGTCTGGTATAAGACCTTGAGATGTTGTGTTTCTCTCAATTATTAAATTTTCGTCAGTGGCTAATTGTTCTATAAATCTGTCAGCAATTCCACCTATTTGGCCGAAAGGTCCCATCAGCCAAGGCACAGCTTCTGGGGATATTTTTTTACCCCACATTATCGCCCATTGTTGTGTAAACCAATCTTGAAATCGTTGTCCACTTTGTGCTACTCTCATGCCTGCATTTTAATGTCTAGGTTGGGTATAATATTACTACGTCCATCCCAACTACCAAACTCGGCTATCGGTCTGAATCTAAGCGTGGTAAACTGAAAGTGAAAATCTTTTCTGTCGCGTTCCTTCATTGCTGCTGCATGTCGTTCTGGTTTAGGAACTTCGCTATGACCTCTTACCATATTTGTCATCTCTTTTTGCGATTTCCATATCGAAAAAGTAGATACTGTTCTAGGTAGGCGAATTGCAGCAAGCGCTAATGTTTTGCCGGGGTGGTCTCTCACTAGTTGTTCTGTTGGTCTGCCCCAATGTATAAATCTGGGTACCTGTGGCAGTTTCATTCTGGCTATTGTTACGGCTACTACTGGGCCTTCTATATCTTTAACATCATTACTATTTTTAGGTATATCAAATTCATCTAAAAATCCCCATTGCCTTACATATTCAAGTCTAGTGTGCCATCCTGTGTTTAATATATTACCTAAGCTATTATTGGTTAAAAAGTTATCTAGTGCTGTTTCATTTTCCCACTGCGCAAATACTGCCATTTGCCTTAGTAGTGCACGCGAAGTAGAAAATATCTCAGACCCTAATCTCATGCAGGTCATACATTCTGCATGAATCAATCCGGGTGTGTTTTTTGGTTTCGGAGGTGTAATTAATGTACTTAAAGAAGTATAAACTGACACTCTAGCTAGATGAAATGAAAATATGCTCATAGTAGGTTATGTTGTATTTGTGTATTTTAATATGACAAGTTGGGTTGCATAGTACTATCAATATGCGTTAGTGTCGCTTATTACTAAGTAAAATACTGAAATTATACTATTTGTATCAGATATAGGCTAAAGAAATAGTGTATTAATATGCAGAAGATATTTCTGGATTTGCTTTGAATATTCTTGATCTACATCTGTGTATTTGTACTAGTATTGTTGGTGAAAATGAACAGTTGATTAATATTTTATAGTAAATATGTTTTGTGTTTATATTAAATATTGTTAGTTGTTCCTTAGTCTTAAAATACTATTTTGAATATAAATTACTATAGTTCACTCTTCGGAATTAAGCAATTATTATTTGAATAAGCTTCTTCTTTAGATAGTTATATTTTATTGATTTAATGTTTTTACTTTTTAGCTAAATGAAAACGTTCCATTATTTACATTAACTTCTTTTCCGTACTGGCTTACAAAAGTATTATTCGGAAAATCTTCATTTTTTTTCATTTCTACCATGAAAACACTATTTAGTTCTAGAAACTTATCTACTATTTGAGGCCGTAATACAATATTTAGTCCCTCGTTATTTATTAATGTTGATGGGTATAACAAGCCAGCTATTGTTTTTTCGTAATCCATTAATGCATGCCAAAATACATTAGTAATAAAATAGTCATTCTCAGTTTTAAACTTGCTGCTAGCTAATTCTGATAAAAAGTACCAAAAGTCAATTATCAAATTTGCGGCACTAATAGTATAGTTTTTCCGGATATCTGCTATTTGTTCTTTTACAGATTCATAAAGTTTGGGGTTTGCATTCAGCAACTTTACATCAAAACATAAGTTGATAACATAAAACTTCTTTTTTAGGTAAAACTTTCCCAACGTAATATATTTCGTAGACTCGCAGCTATCATGATCAAAGTATGGTTTGCAACATTCTCTGATGATTCCTAATGTCCATAGATTTTGATCTTTTTCATTGCGAATAGTTCCATAAAACATTGGCTCTTGCTCCAGATTAAATCGTCCAGCTTTTATCAAATGAAGATCTTTAGAGTGATAAGAAATCTCACTATTTTTAGAAAATAATAGACCTTCAGGATTTGGTCGGCCTCTTATAATAAATGGGACATCAATCTCAATACATGAAAGAGGTAATTTGCTTAATAGATTATGGCAAATTTGATTAGCTTTAATACAGTTCTCTTGATTAATTGGCAAAAAACGAAAAGAATTAAACTGATTTATTGTTTCCTTCAATTCGTTTATGTCATTCGAATTCAAGTTGAAATTAAGTGTAGTCATTTACTTTAATCAAGGATACTATTTAGTGTAATCGTTTTTATTTTATATCTGCCGTATATATAGTTCTATTTTTCTTCTTTTGTGTTATACTGTCTATAAACTTAATTCGTGACAACACACAAGTACATACAGGATAAAAAGTGCAAATATAAACTGTTCTTTATTTTGGGCTATACTTTGAGCCTTAGCTGATATGCATTCAGCTATCCTTCGGTTATTGCTATTTGTATTTTTATTTTATTAA
This sequence comes from uncultured Flavipsychrobacter sp., assembly GCA_964461535.1. Lineage (GTDB taxonomy): Bacteria > Bacteroidota > Bacteroidia > Chitinophagales > Chitinophagaceae > Flavipsychrobacter. The sequence goes on along the minus strand of CAYWUY010000118.1, from coordinate 3,183 downwards.
AAGTAATTATATTCCATAATTAATATTTAGTTTTTATGTTTTACAGTATTGATTCTTTGAGGAAGTATACTATAACTTATTCTTGTTAGAAAGTGCTGCACTCTACAAGTCTATATGTTCAATATGGCTAGCAACAGCACTTACATTTTTATCAGCAGCGGGATAGAAATCAATTGAAAATTGACTTCCTTCATTTTCTCCATACATATTGGTAAATATAACTCCAGTGTATTGGGCTATGGTGTGAACGGCAACAAATGCATAATAGTTTGAATTGTCAATATCATACTTTTGGTTAGAAGATAAATAATTACTGTTTTTATAAAGCTCCAGAGCTTTTTTATTGTCAAATATGTTGATGCTAATCTCCTTGCCACTCTTTTTAATTAAATCATAAATAACTGACTTTACATTTAACTTGAATCTATTATCCTTGGTGTTCACTGGCTCAATTAAAACCAGATAGTAAGAGTTTTTATCTGATCTTACATCTCTCAAATTGTAAACAACTTCATATTCAACTTGTGGTTTAATTTCTTTTCCGTTATTATCAAAATACTTGTATCCTTTTTGGCCTGTAATTATTAGATCTCTTTTAGGAGTTAGTGCATTATTTGTAGATACTCTATTTTTATTACCAGTCCTTTTTTTTAAAGTGGAAGTACATGTAATTATTAACATGAAAAATACTACGACAATTGTCATAGGAAGTGTTTTAGAGTAAAAGGTTACAGAACGCATAAATAAAATATTTGCATTTTAAATTTTATTAATTTTATGATTGTACATTTTGTTGTGCAAATTTATATTCTTTTTATAATCGTAAGTATTTTGTTAGTTTTTAATATATGTAATATTTATTTAGTAAAGTTTATCAGTATAATTTTTTATTGACTTCTTTAGTTTTCATATTTTACTATATATTTTCTACATAGTAACGCATGCTACCATTTACGTAAATGATAATGTAGACAACATCTATCCTACTTCACTTTTATAGTCTCTTGCGTCAAGCTGCCATCATAGGCATAGGGGTGTATATTTTCTACCGAGCTTATTACTGCATCAAATTCAGCTTTGCAACTATCAAATAATTCACTTGTTACATCACATACTACCTGTATAGCTTTCCCTTTATGTATGTATATAACATAGTAAATGGTATGCTCCAGTTGTTTGCTATCGGTATAGGTGCCTTTAAAGCCTAGTGCATATTTATGCTTCAATAGTTGAGGTTTAGATAATGCCGTGAAAGCGTCTAATACATTAAATTTTAATCGTTCCCGTTTGCCTATAGAGTACAGCACTATATCTGTTGTGTCGGCTACCTCCTCTATTATAAACGATAGGTTAGGTATTATCTCCCTATGGTTTTTATCTGTTATAGGTGCTCTTTTGTAAGTATACACATGCGGGTAGTC
>CAYWUY010000118.1:0-1662 GCA_964461535.1 uncultured Flavipsychrobacter sp. | reverse complement strand
GTTTTTTACTTAAATCATTGATTATCAATTGTTTTTTAGGTATAATCGGGTATAATTATACCTTTTATACCCATTTTGCCCCCTTTTTCGGGTATAATATTCCTGTTTTAGTAACGTTTTGGGTATATTTTTGGCACTTTATACCTACAGCTTATCATCAAGCAGGCGGCTGTAGTCACCCTTCATATTTGCGTTTTTATGAATTGGATATACTTAGTTATTGGCGGTTTTTGCGAGGTTGGTTTTGCCTATTGCTTAGGCAAGGCAAAAGAAACTACAGGTACTAGCATGTATATGTGGTATCTAGGTTTTTTACTAATGCTCTCGCTAAGTATGGGGCTACTTATAAAAGCTACCCAAACCCTCCCCATAGGCACCGCCTATGCTGTATGGACGGGTATAGGAGCAGTTGGCACAGTGCTTATAGGCATATTGGTTTTTAAAGAGCCGGCCACCTTTCTAAGGCTATTCTTCCTTTTCACACTTATAGCATCCATCATTGGCCTTAAGGCAGTATCGCATTAGTGGTTGCGGATAGTTTACGTATTAAACTTAAAGAGCTGACCAATTAACACGGTCAGCTCTTTAAACTATAAGAATGTTGTAATTTATTACCACCCCAATAGGTAGGCAAAAATTAGTGGAGCTACGATAGTAGCATCGCTTTCTACAATAAATTTAGGAGTATGAATATCTAATTTACCCCAAGTGATTTTTTCATTAGGAACTGCACCACTATAAGAACCGTAAGAAGTAGTGCTATCGCTTATTTGGCAGAAGTAACTCCAGAAAGGTACATCATGCCACTCAAGGTCTTGATACATCATTGGTACTACACATATTGGAAAATCTCCGGCAATACCACCACCAATTTGGAAGAAGCCTACACCTTTACCCTCTGAATTATTGCGATACCAGTCTGCTAACCATACCATATATTCAATACCACTTTTCATAGTAGATGCTTTAAGTTCACCTTTTATACAATAAGAAGCAAAGATGTTACCCATAGTGCTATCTTCCCATCCCGGTACTACTATCGGAATGTTTTTCTCAGCCGCTGCTAGCATCCAGCTGTGTTTAGGGTCTATTTCATAGTCTGGCTTCATTACTTCGCTTAGCAATAGTTTGTACATATACTCATGCGGAAAGTATCTTTCACCTGCATCCTCAGCATCTTTCCATATTTTATGAATGTGGCGTTGTATACGGCGGAAAGCTTCTTCTTCAGGTATACAAGTGTCAGTTACACGGTTGTAGCCTTGCTCAAGCAGTTCCCATTCTTCTTTAGGGCTTAAATCGCGATAGTTAGGAACTCTCTTGTAGTGTGTGTGCGCTACAAGATTCATAATATCCTCCTCTAGGTTGGCACCTGTACAGCTTATAATAGCAATTTTGTCTTGGCGAATCATTTCTGCTAGAGATATGCCAAGCTCGGCTGTACTCATAGCACCAGCTAATGAAACTAACATTTTTCCACCTTCAAGTAGGTGAGTTTCGTATCCTTTTGCAGCATCAACCAAAGCCGCAGCATTAAAGTGGCGGTAGTGGTGTTGGATAAACTGAGAAATAGGTCCTTTACTCATATAAATTTTTAATTGGTTGCAAAGGTAAAGTAATACTGTTAAAGATGTAGTAACTACATATTTTCATAATATGGAT
>CAYWUY010000117.1:0-6567 GCA_964461535.1 uncultured Flavipsychrobacter sp. | reverse complement strand
CTTTATAGTATGATACAGCTTCCTGTAAATAAGACTGATTTCTTGCTAAAAGATGATATTACATTCTTAAACTTTGGCTCGTTTGGCGCATGCCCTAAGCCAATTTTCGATGATTATATAAAATGGCAATATTTACTAGAGGCAGAGCCGGTACAGTTTATAGCTTTTGATGGGGTGAATTATCTTAAGGACTCAAGAGCTACACTTGCTAAGTATATAAACTGCGGTGCTGATGATGTTGTGTATGTTACCAATCCTACTTATGCTGTAAATATTGTGGCTAATAGTTTGAATCTACAGCCTGAGGACGAGATATTAACTACCGACCTTGAATATGGTGCTTGCGACCGCACGTGGAGATATTATTGCAAGCAAACAGGAGCCAAGTATGTGCGTCAGCACATAAGCTTGCCTATAGTGTCTAAACAGCAAATTGTAGAGCAGTTTAAAGCCGGATATACCTCTAAAACCAAGGCCATATTTATTTCTCACATCACTAGTAGCACTGCATTAATACTGCCTGTAAAAGAAATATGTGAATGGGCTAAAAGCATGGGCTTAATAACTATTGTAGATGGTGCACATGTTCCTGGGCACATACCGTTAGACTTACAAGATATAAAAGCTGATGTATATACTGGTGCTTGTCATAAATGGATGATGACGCCTAAGGGATGTACTTTCTTTTATGTTACACCGGCTTTGCAAGCTATTATGGAGCCACTCATAGTTAGTTGGGGTTATGAGAGTGCTGCCCCGTCAGGCTCTCAGTTTTTAGACTATCATCAAATGATAGGTACTAGAGATTTTTCAGCTTTCCTAACCGTTCCGGCTGCATTGCAATACATGCAACAGCATAAATGGAATGAAGTCTCTGCTGCTTGCAAGCAGTTGGTTAAAGATAATTATCCTGTTATGTGCAGTATGCTTAATACTAAGCCCATTTGCCCTATAACAGATGAGTTTTTAGGACAAATGTGTAGCACTCCCATAAACGTTGCAGAGCCAGAAAAGCTACAGCGCCTACTATTTGAGAAATATAAAATAGAAGTGCCACTTATGCGCCACGGTACTGATGTGTATTTGAGATTTTCAATTAATGCATTTAACAGTCAGGCTGATATAGATTATTTACTGAACACTATAGCAGCATCAAAGAAAGCTAAAGACTGGAATATATAAATCCACTCTTTAGCTTGTAATCATCGTCAAGATTTTACTGTAAGTATATTGCCACTAAGCGAAGTAGTATATTTTGCTAATGCAGATGGCGGCGGGCCTGATACTACGCCTCCGCTAGTATTGAATATTCCATTATGGCACGGACATCTTAAACGTGTATTAGCAGCATCGTAAGTTACTGTGCAGCCTTCATGGGTGCAACTGGCAGAGAGTGCTATAATTTCTGATGTGCTTAGTCTGAAGATGATGAGGCCATTAGTTACCACATAGCCACCCACAGTATTTAATGTACTATATGCCGAGGTTGATAAGTCAAGGCTTAAGTTAACATTGGTAGGTGCTGTACTGTCGTTCTTTTTACAGCTTTGCAACAGTGCCGATGGTGCTACGGCTAGTCCGCAAATACCCAAGGTGGCTTTCAAAAAATCTTTCCTATCCATAAGTTTGTAAACTGTTTATTTTCAGCTACTTAAAGTTAGGTTGTAGTCATATTTGTATAATGTTAAAATCCGTGTTTTCTTTAGTACAAATTGGGTATAATAATTTTGTATCTCTATTACTATTCAGTTAGATAGAATATTCCCTACTTTTACTACCGTTGAAGTGGCTAGCTACAATATTAATACTATTAATGGCATCTTTTTATATGGTGCCCTGTGCCGATGCAGGTATATGCGAATATGCTTGTGTAGGTAGTGCCTGCCAAGATGATGTTGAAACTCCTTCATGCCCAACGGAACATCACGATAGTAAGAATAATAAATGTACCCCTTTATGCTTTTGTAGTTGTTGTGTGGTGTATACCTGCTTACCGGCTTCTTTATTATTACAGCCACTTAATGCCACATTTTTTATAGCCATCAAGCATGCAGTAGAAAAACAGCTTTACGATACGTTGTTTGTACACCGCTCTTTTCGCCCGCCTTGTAGTGCGTATTGTTAATATATAGGTTCACTTATTTTTTCAATACACTTAATACTCTTTTTTATTCATGAGATACAAGCAATGCTTATTGCTATGTATAGGTATGATTTCGCATGCCTATGCACAAAATATAGTAGTAAAGGTTTTAGATAAACATACCAATAGCCCTATTGCAGATGTAGCTGTAGGTGTTGTTAATACTACATTTGGTTCGGTTACCAATCAAGATGGTATAGCTTCTTTTGCCGTGGGCACTAATAGTAGCAGCTTTGTTATACGCTGTAGTAGTATAGGTTATAATACTATTACAGATACCATACGCAAGGTGTTGACTAATACAGATACGCTGCTTTACGTAATGGAGGAGGCCGAAGGTGAAGAAATGGAAGAGGTCTCTATAACATCTACCCGCTCTAGTAGGTCTATTGCCGATATACCCACACGTGTAGAATGTATAGCCGGAGAAGAACTGGATGAAAAGGCCAATATGAAACCCGGAGACATACGCATGATGTTGGCTGAAAGTACGGGTATACAAACCCAACAAACATCGGCTACTACAGCTAATGCTTCTATACGTATACAAGGTATGGATGGCCGTTACACACAGTTACTAAAAGATGGCTTTCCTTTATATTCCGGGGCTGCGTCAGGCTTGGGCTTGTTACAAACACCCCCGCTCGATTTAAAGCAGGTAGAGGTTATTAAAGGCTCATCATCTACACTGTATGGGGGTGGTGCTATAGCCGGTATGGTTAACCTAATATCAAAAACTCCGGGAACTGAGAGAGAACTCCGATTTTTGCTGAATGGTACTGGTGCAGGTGGGGTAGACGTAAGTGGATTTTGGAGCCAAAGAAGAAAAAAAGTAGGTGGCACGCTACTGGCTAGTCACAACTCTAACCAAGCATACGATCCCTCGGGGATAGGCTTTTCAGCTATTCCGTTATTTCAGCGCATTACTATTAATCCTAAGTTTTTTTACTATCCTACAGAGCGCACTACCCTTCAGGTTGGGGTAAACAGTAGTATAGAGGATAGACTGGGTGGTAGCATGCGAAAAATAAAAGGAGAAGCTGGCGCAGATAATGACTACTATGAAAAAAATATCACCCAAAGGCTTAGTACGCAGCTAGTATTAAAGCACCAACTGAATGATAAAATGTATCTACAGTTGAAAAATAGCTATGGCTATTTTAACAGGGCACTTACTATGCAGCAATACGAGTTTAAAGGGCATCAAAACCAAACCTTTACTGAACTGAGTGTATCGCACAGCAACGGTAAGCATGATGCTACTATAGGGCTTAATCTTTGGACAGATAAATTTACCGAACATAATGCCACACTCATAAACAGAGGCTACGAGCAAATAACTACAGGTGCATTTGTGCAAGATGTAGTTACCCTTAGCGAGCATCTTTCTGCCGAGGCAGGACTGCGTTTCGATCATGTGGCTAACTACGGCAATTCCTTATTGCCAAGAGTGGCGCTATTGTACAAGTTTAATACCAAACTATCTTCGCGCATTGGCGGCGGTATGGGGTATAAATCACCAACTGTATTTACTGAAGAGAGCGAGCGTATACAATATAGAAACGTACAGCCCATAAGTGTAGAGAGAAATAAACTAGAGCGTAGCTATGGAGTAAACTGGGATGTAAACTACCGCCTGGCGTTATGGGATGCTAAAGTGGTAGTAACTATCAATCAGCTCATCTATTACACTAGGTTAGACAATCCGTTATTGTTGCAGCCTAATGCAGCAGGTCAATACTGGTTTAATAACATTGACGGACATATTGATAGTAAGGGTGGGGAGACCAACATTAAGGTGTCTTACGGAGATTTTAAATGGTACATAGGCTATACTTATACCGATGCTAAAGTACATGTGGGCAACTCGCTAACTACCCAGCCATTAACCCCGCTCAACAGGCTAAATAATGTGCTGATGTATGAAGTGGAAGATAAACTAAAAATAGGCCTGGAGGCTTACTATTTTGCACCACAACAGCTTAGCGATAATACCACAGGGCGCGATTACTGGATAATGGGTTTTATGGCTGAAAAGCTGTGGCACAAAATGAGTGTATACGTAAACTTTGAAAACTTCTTGGATAGCCGCCAAACCAGGTTCTCCAATATTTATACTGGTACACAGTTGCAACCCACATTCAGGGATATATATGCACCCCTTGATGGCTTTATTGTAAATGCCGGTATCAAGATAAGATTGTAGTAGTAGCGCATATAAAAACAATAAAGCGGCATTTGTACGATGCCGCTTTATTGCTTAATGAGCTATCCCTTTCCTAGCAGACTGGCAATAGAGCTAAAGTTAAATCTCAGTCCCATATTGCCGTAAAAGCGGCCTTTGTCGTCCATTTTAAAAGTAAGTGGCAACCATATATCGTTAATAAGCCTTAGGCGTGCTGTACCGTTTATGGTAGATACACTTCTGTTTTCTTGTGGCAGTGGATTGTCTATTACATAAGCGTAGGTGCCGCTAAGCTTAAACTCAAAGAAGGCCATCTTTGTAACCACCGATCTGAATGAAAAGTTGATACCCGGTTCTATAGAAAATACATTTCTGGTAAAGCTTTCAGTAGCACTAGGCACATAGTTGTTGATACTGTCAGACGCTATAATGTTCAGCTCCATACGTACCGGTGAAGTAGTCTTATTAAACGCCCACAAAAACTCAGTATTGAAGTAAGCATTATTTACAGATAGTTTATTATTAGCCGAATTAGGATTAAGATATACATAGCCTCCTACAGTCCACAATGGTTTCTTTTGCCACTCAGTTACAAGGCTATCATAAGCATTAGATTTTTGGTAGCCATAGGCCGACATATTATTGTTAGCTGCTAGTGCATTTTTTAGCAGATTAAGATTGTCTTTGGCTATTAAAAGGGTAATGATGCGCTGTGTAGCAGTGTCTAGCTGAGCGTAGGGTGTGCCTACCGAACTAACCCAATTATTAAAACTACTTACAATGGTAGGTAGGGCAGATGCAGGACAATTTTTTTGTGCAAAAACAATAAAATCGTTCTGTAAGGTAGCTACCTGACTAGCTATAGCATTATTCATATACAGCTTAGTAAATTCAGTACTATTAGTATGGTCGCGCTTATTTACAATAGCATATTTTACACCCGCAGAAAATGCAGTTATTTTAAAACTTGAGTCTACACCCACACCTATATTAAAGTTGAAGTTGCGCAAGTAGGCGCATTTTCTATAGTTGGTATCTATGGCTATAGCAGGGTTAGCCTTCTTCATCAGTACATATGGATTAGAGATGAAGTTGAACGATTTTTGCGGACCCGTTAAATCTTCTGTAGCCAGTTTAAAGAAGCTTACAAATACATCTTTATAATTACCACCGGCCAGTGAATCGGCAGTAATAATGGGGTCTTTAAGCGTTTGCCCTATGGCGCTATGCGTAAAGCATGCTAGTAATAGCAGTTGTAATAGTCGTTTCATACCGGCAGATTTTATACAATAATTAAAGTATGGTTTACCGGACCCTCAGGGTCTTGAACAGGAGTAGTAGGTATAGTTGCTGCTGACACCTCAATTACTGTAGTGCCAGAGCATACACCACCAAAAGAAATGATGTCACCGCTTGCAGTATCTATGTTGTCAGTAGTTGTTTGCTGCACGTTTGTAGAAAAAATCATGTTGCCATTTCGGTATTGCTTCACATTAATGTTGCAAATACCCTCAGTAATAGTAATTGAAAACGTAGCCATGTGTGTATAATGTTTGGCCTACTCTTAAGTCTGTTTTCGGCACCCCAGCCTTATCAACTAGCTGATAATTAGCGTAATATTAAACAGAACTTAAAATATATTTATACGTATAAATACGTTATTTGTGGGGGTTTACATACCTATCCTAATCTATAAGAATGTTATTGATAGATAATTTTGAGTTTATATACTACTGCTTTTACCTGTATTATTTAGTGTATTTTCTACAGAGCCAAACAGTAGATTTACCTGCCCCGTTTGAACCAGTAATAATATATAGCTCTGGCATTACATTTACACTAACTGAAATTTAATTCTGATGAAGGAAATTTCTTTTTGAGTTAATTCCTTAATTGTGATAAACTCACTTGTATTCTTTGATATTCTTACGAGTTTTATACTTCCATCAGGGTATTCTAAGTAGCATTGTTCTGATGGTAAGTCCAATGAGTTAAGCATAAAAGGCAAGCCATTACTTAGCTTTTTTAAGCGAAGTTCTCTCACTGCAATACTCCCAATATTATTAGCTTCTGTCCTTTTTAGCATATTACTAAATATCAATAAAATATACTTAAAATCGTGTCAATGCTATGTGAAAATGAGCAATTATTGAGCATCATTGATATTGTAATCTGCCCTACCCAGCCCAGCCCTCTCTATCCAGGCTCCTATATTGTATAGCCTCAGCAAGATGCTCAG
>CAYWUY010000116.1:0-6576 GCA_964461535.1 uncultured Flavipsychrobacter sp. | reverse complement strand
TATACACGAATATCCTAATTTTATTCCCTAATCCACAACTTTTGGACTTGATCCGTGACTTATCCACATGGGGTTGATTTCTGTAATGAAAATAAATAGCACTTCAAACCTAATTTTGTAAATGCGGTCTGGTCACCACGGTTTTGCGAGAACCTTGGTGACTTAAAACGACAGCATATTTTTATGTGTAAAAAATACAATTTTAAGAAGCTGAAAAAGATGATGCTTCTTACTGCTGGTGTTTCTTTAGGAACTCTGCCAGCGAAAATCATTATTAACATTAGTAATGTCAAAGGCATTATCAATGTTGCGACCTTCAATACTTATAATTATTATTATAAGTAATTGTGTACATCTTTAATATTGGAGCGTCTAGCAGATGCTCCAATATTTTTACCGTTACAAAAGTAGAAATTGCATAAAAAAGTAGGAAATTTTTATGAAACTAATTTCGCACAATTGTTAATATTAGATATGATTTTTAGTTAGATTAATTTTTAAAAATGAGTAAGAATGTAACTCGCAGACTAGAAGCCAGTACGACTAAAATTGTAATAGTTACTACTCTATATTTTTTACGTTTTTAATAAATGTTGTTTTTCTTAGACTACTATTTTCTAGTTGTAGATCAAAGTAATAATTTAGTAATAAATTACTATTATCAAACGAGAAGGATAGAATTAAATCATTTTCTCTTACTCCTATACGGTACAAATTGAGATAACGCTGTTTACTACTTTTATTAATTAGTTTTCTTCTAACTTCGAAATAATAATGCTTGCTGAAGTAAGTACATCCCTCAGAAAAAAAGTTGAGCGTGTCCAAAATCATAATAGTATCGGCAAGAGGCGAAATAGGCAAAAAATCTCCCGTTAATATTTCTATCTGTTCCTTTTTATTGTACTGATTAAACTCTTGAACCTTATCAATGGCAACCTTATTTGAGCTTTTAATACTAATGTTTCCGCTAACCGGGTCTTCAATCACGCTATACCCTTTTAAATGTTGTTTGAGAATAGAATAATCATTTTGTTTTATAATGGTTTCACAAACATCTTTTAGTAGTTGCTTCTCAATATTTTGCGAGAATGCTAACCCAGTGTAGAAAATTAAAAGGAATAGAATAAATATCTTTTTAGTTAGCATATTGTAGCCTCATTTAATTAGCTCCCTAACCACAATTTACAATAATCCCCCCAACATCTCATATCCACAATACACAAAGCAGGTGTTATGTATAAGTAGTGGGTTATCAGGTGGGTAGGGCTGGGTTTGTTGGCATCATGTACAGTTTTGGTGTGCATCATAACGCTTTTTGTGGGTGTCATGCTTTTTGCATTTGTTGTCTTGCGCCGGGCATATCAATTTTACAGCATGAACACTCCCCTATCAGACATAGCCGCACAAGAACAATGGGCCAAAGTATTGTATACCCAACTGCAAATGACACTGCCACAGGTGGCCCTTGAGGTGGGCGCTAGCGAGGCCTGCATTCGCGGGTGGATAAGCGCCAATGGCTGGGATGCCCTAAAGCGGGGCAAGCTTACCACCAGGCAGCAACAACTGGAAAATTTATACTGGCTACTAGAGCATGTAACCGCCCGCCTGAAAAAGGGCGAGGATGCCAGTAGTAAAGATGCCGACCTGGCAGTAAAATATACCGCCGCCATTAAAAATCTGGATACCGAACTGGGCTTAGGTGAAATAATAGAAGTAGCCAAGGCTTTTACCAAATGGATACTGAATACCGATAGGGCTATGGCGCAGCAGGTAACCTTGCTGTTCGATGGCTTTATTAAGTGGCGCCTAGCCAGTACCGAAACTTAGCCGGCTAGCTTACTGCCATAGCCCTATCATTACCCTATACACATTACCCCTATAAACCCCCTTATCTACCATGACCGAAAAACAACTACTAGACCACTGGGCCAGGTATAAGCAACTCTTGTTTGATACCACCTATACCAATCCCAACGAAACCGAAGACCACCGCAAGGCGCGCATAGCTCTGCTAGAGGCTGTGCCCGAAGACTGGTTTAGGTATTACTTTCCTAAATACACTTTTGCACAGGCAGCCCCTTTTCAGCTAGCCGCTACAGAGCGTGTACTGGGCAAAAAAGAACACTATGAGGTGCGCATGTGGAGCCGCGAGTTGGCCAAAAGTACCCGCACCATGATGGAGGTTTTTTATCTGCTGTTTGTGGGTCATCACCAGCCCGATAGCCCCACCCGCCTCAAGAAAAAATATGTACTGATGATTAGCAATAGCCAAGACAATGCCATACGCCTACTGATGCCCTACAAACTTAACCTGGAGTGCAATCGCCGCTTGATACAAGACTATGGCGAGCAAGAGCAGTATGGCAAATGGCAGGCGGGCGAGTTTACCACGCTATCGGGCATATCGTTCAGGGCACTGGGTGCAGGGCAAAGCCCGCGCGGCACACGCAACGAGGAGGCTCGCCCCGACATACTACTGTTTGACGATGTAGACACCGATGCCGACTGTATGAACCGCGACACCATCAGCAAAAAATGGCGCTGGATAGAAGAGGCCGCCATAGGCACCCGCTCTATATCTATGCCCACCACCATTATATTTTGTGGCAATAGAATAGCTACCGATTGCTGTGTGGTGCGCGCCGCCACCTTTGCCGACTATAGCGAGATCATCAACATACGCGATGCCAACGGCCTATCTAGCTGGCCGGAGAAAAATACCGAACAACACATAGACCGTGTGCTGAAGCAGAAGAGCTATGCAGCAGCGCAAAAGGAGTATTACAACAATCCGGTAACGGAGGGTGCGGTATTTAAAGACATTACCTACAAGCCTATGGACAACCTGAATGCTTATAAAATGCTGGTGTGCTATACCGACCCCTCGTATACCGCCACAGGCGACTATAAAGCCACTGTGCTGGTAGGGCTGCTGGGCAAGGAATACCACATCATAAAAAGCTATGTGGCACAAACCACCACCGCCAGCATGATACAGTGGCACCTGCACATACACGATATGGTAAAGGGCTGCTACTGCCAATACTATATGGAAGATGTGTTTATACAAGACATGATACGCAAAGAGCTGGCAGAGGCCTGCACACGGGCGGGTAAAAGCATACCCATAATAGCCGATAAGCGCAAGAAGGGCACTAAATATCACCGTATAGAAAGCCTGCTAGAGCCGCTAAACAGTAACGGCCTATTGGTATTTAACGAGCATGAAAAACAAAACCCGCATATGCAGCGGCTTATAGAGCAGTTCAAAGCCTTTTCGCCCGATAGTAGCGCCCACGACGATGGGCCCGATGCTGTAGAAGGGGCGGTATGGCTGATACAGCAACGCTATGGCAGCACCCCCACCGACTATGGCACCAGCTTCAGGCAAGATAAATCGCACAGGTGGTAGGCGCTGCATTATATGAAATGTTGCCTGCCATATGCGGATATACCAACTAAAACACAGAAATTTACACCACCATTTTACAACGCATTTTTATATGAGCCTAAAAACATTGTTACTACTTTGCACACTACTTATAAGCGCAGCCGGCTATGCGCAGCAGCCAGAGGTGAAGGCATCGCCCGAGGTAAGGGCTAAAGCACGTGCCAGGGCAGAGTACAGCTCGTTTCGCAGGCAAATAAATGCACTGAAAGAATTTGCCGAGGAGCGCAAAAAACTACCGCTTATAGAAAAAGAGCGTAAAGAGAAGATAACCCTAGCAGCGGTAATAGATTCGGTAGAAACTGATGATACGGCTACCAAAACGCTAACAGGCTATATAGCCCAGCAAACAGCCGATGCCAGCTATAACGTATATGAAATAACCTTTGAGCGCGCTACAAAGCATATAACAGCGGTAAAGAAAACCGGAGAAGGGCTAGAGCCTGAGGAAGAGAAAAAAGCTAAACCTACGGCTAAAAAGCCTACTACTACCGCACCTGCTAAAGCCACTACCACCACCGCCAAGAAAAAAACTAGCGGCGATGAGGACGAGGACAGCGAAGCTGAAGAAGAGGAAGAAAAAGAACCGGCACCTGCTAAAACCAAGGCCAAAGCTCCTGCTAAAGAAAAAGATAAAGACGAGGAAGAATAAGCCTGCTTAGCACAACATAAATACTACAACACCACAACCCTACACATAAAAACCCCTATTACCTATGCCTATAGTAACTGCGGCTACGCTGCACACCCACTTTTACCCCGAAGTATTGCAAGAAATAGAGCGCAACAGCGCCAACTGTATAGCCGATGTACTAGCAGCAGCTACGGCTGAGGCTTGCGCCTATCTGAGTAGATATAACACAGAAGCACTATTACAAGCCCCGGACGGCAACCATGATGCGCTACTGCAACAACTGATAAAAGATATAGCCGCCTACAAGCTACTGCTAAAAACACAGGTGCAAAGCCATATAGAACGCTACAGGCTAGCCTATACCGATGCTATAGCCCAACTGGAAAGAATAAATACCGGGAAACTAATACCTGATGGCTGGCCACTAAAGCAGGATGGCTTTACAGTATATAAACACAGCAACCCTAAAAGAAACAACAGCTACTAGAGCGTATAGCTTGTTACTTAATAAATATAGAATAACCCAAAAGCAGTCCGCCTACAGAGAGGTATACCAGTAGACCGAAAAACTTGGTTTGAATCTGGTTGGCAATGCCCACCATATCAAAAGGGGTAACCTTAATGCTGAACAGAAACATTAAAGGGAATAGACCCACTACAAAAGGGAATCTAGCTATAAGAGCTACATACTCAATCATTGGCACTACACCGGTAAGCAATGTAGACAATCCCTTCAAATAGATGATATTAAATATTGTAACTAAAGTTATAGTAACCAGGTAAGCAAACTTCTTAGCACCGGTGATGTAGTACAATATTTTATAGGCCTCTAGCGTAACCAACCTCATACGGCTGCAAAGGTAGGAATTTAGAAATAGATAGCATTATACATATACAACAATCTCTTGATTTTATGAACAATTCTACAAACCCACTAGTGATACAGGAGTTTAATATACGCACTACCGACAGAAGCCGGAAAGACATTAACTACTGGCGGCAAGCACTGGCCGCGGCAGAATATATACATCGCCCTAACCGCAACCAACTAATAGACCTATATGAAGATATAGTGCTAGATGGCCACCTGTATGGCATAATGGCCAAACGCATAGATGCCGTGCTGAATAAAGAAATATTTTTTGAAAGAAAAGGTAAGCGTGTGCATAGCATGAATGGGCTACTACACTCGCTATTTTTCAGGCAGGTAGTACGCACCATAATGGAAACCCTTTTTTGGGGTGTAAGTGGCATGGAGTTTATACCTGGTAGAGAACCCCGGCTGGAACACATTCCCCGCAAGCATATACAACTGCACAAGCAAGTGCTAAGCTATGAACCCGGTGGGCAAGAGGGTATAGACTATACTAGCCTGGCCCAAGTGTGGGTGCTGGGCGAGCCTAGAGAACTGGGGCTATTGCTGCGCTGCGCGCCCTACTGCCTGTATAAGCGTGGCGGCCTAGCCGACTGGGCTGAATATATAGAACTGTTTGGCCAGCCGGTGCGCATTATAAAGTATGATACCTATGACGAAACCACCAAGGCAGAGCTGCGCAAGGTATTGGAAGATAGTGGCAGTTCGCTATCGATGATGATACCCCGCCAGGCAGAGTTTGAGATAAAAGACGGCAAACAAAGCAATAGCGACGGCGACCTGCAACTATCGTTTTTAAAAATGCTGAACGATGAGCTCTCGGTAATAGTATTGGGTAATACCGAAACCACCTCTAGCTCTCGCACTACGGGCTATGCGCAAAGTAAAATTCATATGGAGCAGCAATATGAAATAACTAAGAGCGATATAGCCTATGTAACCGCCATGCTGAATAGTGCTAAGTGCAAAAGCATACTACAGCTATATGGCTATGAGGTGCAGGACGGCTATTTTGAATTTGCTAAAGATACTGATACCGACCACCTGAGCCAGCGCATAGCCATAGACATGCAAGTGGCACAGCACATAAAAATACCTGATGCCTACTGGTATGATACTTATGGCATTAGCAGCGCTGCAGAATAACAGAAAATAATTTGCCTTACTAAACGTATAACAGACTATGACTTCTCCTTTTAGCACCTTATATAGCAGTGTGCAAGCCCGTATAGCCACCCACCTACCCGACCTTTATACCGACCAAGACCTGGGGCAGCTTTTGCAAACCAGCCCACCGGTAAGCTGGCCTTGCGCCCTTATAGATATAGACCAGTTTAGCTTTGAAGCCCTGGGCGAGGGCGTGCAGCAAGGTAAGGGCACCATAATAATAACGCTAGCATTTTTGCTTACGGGCAGCAGCGCATCGTCTATAAGTAGTAGCAGCGCTGCTGCACTAGCCTACTACGAAACCGAACAGCAACTGCACCAAGCCCTACAAAACTGGAGCCCAACGGCTAACTGTGGCCCACTAAACAGAGCTAGCTGCACCACTGTGATAAGAAAAGACAATATACGGGTGCGGGAAATAAAATATACCGTTAGCCTGTATGACGATAGCAC
>CAYWUY010000115.1:0-6665 GCA_964461535.1 uncultured Flavipsychrobacter sp. | reverse complement strand
AAAGCAGACTTATCCATTACTGGAACTTTAACAACTATACACTAGACCAGTATACTGATACTATTCGTGGCATTAAAGCCAACTATTCTATACTTGATACTAATAAAGCTCAAATACTATATGCTAAACAAGCAGGCACATCTACAGTATATAGTACGCACATAGATGCTTATGCTCCTCCGGCTGCAGAGCTAGATACTTTTAATGCGCAATTTGGAGATACAGCGGGTAATGCACTACGTGTTAGAAATCCTAGCGACAGTATGCAACTTATGTTTTACATGCCAACTACCCACTATAAAAACATAGTATTAAAATATGGTTCAGAGCGCTCTAACAATGGACAATTAGAGCAAGCATTTGATTATAGTGTAGATAGTGGTATAACTTGGAAAACAGTTGGCCTTTCTATTATGTCAGACTCTCCTACCGCAGCATTATTTAAGCTTACTACGGTTAGCTTCAGCGATACTACAGTAAATAACAATAGTAAATTTGTTTTCCGTATTAAATTCAACGGCAACAACACCGGAACTAGTGGTAATAATCGTTTCGATAACGTAACACTTAAAGGTGATAGCATTATAGTATCTACCTCAGTAGCTAACATAAATGTAGAAAACGAAGTAAGTATTTATCCTAACCCTACTAGCAGTAATATACACATTGGTGGCAATAACTTGGCAAACAGCACAATATCACTCTATGATGTTACTGGTAAAAAATTAGAAGAAAAAGTAGCTAGCACTAACGAAGAAATCATTGCCCTTAATAATTATGATTCTGGCATTTATTTCGTTAAAGTAACTAACAACAATGGCAGCAGCACAAACTATAGAGTAATTAAGCAATAAACACACAAACCAATCTTACATCAATGGGCGGCTAAATAAAGTCGCCCATTTTTGCTTTACAATTACATAATAGAATGGTAATGAGCATAATTATAAATGCACATTTATGCTAAATAAGTTTGTGTAAACATTTACACAATGCAACTTTCCGTTAAAAAATGGGTAATACTATTTACCCTACCTACAGTATTGGCTTGCAACAAATCTGCAACGCACAACAATACTACTACAGCTAATAACAATGGTTCGTCCACACGCATTGCAAGTGCTACTACACTTGCAGCCCCTGTAAACGAAGCCAAAATATACAAATTGCTTCAAGGCTATAATAGTTCAGATGTATTTGAAGCTAGTGGCATATATTATCTTGATGGCTACTTTTACATAGCCTGCGACAACATGCAGAAAATAGCTAAAATTAAAAGTACATTACCCATCAACAGTTCTTTAAACTCGTTAGTAAGCACTGGTGCACCAGGTTCCGGCAGTTCTAACTACGAGGGTATCACTTACGATAATAATGGCACACCCAACTTTTTCGTTGTAGAAGAATCTGTTAGTAACGATAGCTATTATCAGCCGCGCATTAGCGAACTAGATGCAAGCCTTAACTACCAAAATAGAAAATGGGCCGACTACTATTTCACTAGCAGCACTAGTAACAAAGCATTTGAGGGTATAGCATGGGTATATCGTGGTGGCGAAGACTATATATTGGGTTTAGTAGAAGGCACAGGTAAAGTAGTGGTTCTTAAAAAGACTTCATCTACATGGAGTTATATTACAGAGATAACACTACCTAGCTCTGTTACCTTTACAGACTATTCTGACATTGCTATTTACGGAAATAAAGTGGCAATAACTTCTCAAGAAGACGGACAATTATGGATAGGTACACTAAGTAGCACATCATGGGACATAACAGGTGGCACAGCTTATACATTCCCACTAGGTAGCTCAAGCGGAGTAATTGGCGCCGGAACCAACCAACTATATGGCAATGTTGAAGGTGTAACGTTCATCAGCAATACACAGATAGCTGTTGTTTCAGATAAAATGAGCAGCTCACAACCTGCTTATCAATCTTATAAAGAACAGACAATCTCAATTTTCAATTTACCTTAATAGGATTAACTATTATTTATGCAAAAAAATGGGCTCTGAATAGAGCCCTTTTTTATTTTACTAAAATAGTTTAGCACAGCTAAGACAGCATGCAGAAGCTAATTAAGGATGCAGTTGTTTTTACCTAACTTTATAACACAATCAATACATGGCTTATGGGCACAGCTATTCAATACTGTTCTGATCTGCACTTGGAGGTAGCTATGAATGCTAAGTGGATGAATAAACGCCCCATACCTGTTTGCTCGGAAATACTTTTACTAGGAGGCGATATTCTACCCATAAATGATATTGATAAATACAGTGATTTTCTAAACTACATTTCAGATAATTTCAAACTTACATGCTGGACACCTGGTAACCATGAATATTATGGCAGCGATATTTTGAAAGGCAACGGACAATTATATGAGCAAATACGCCCTAATATCATATTAGCAAACAACCACACTATTAGTATAGCCAACGTTGATATTTTCTGCTCCACACTTTGGAGCAACATTAATACTGAATACGAGACTGCCATAATGCATGCACTTACCGACTTTAAAAGAATTACATACAATGGCGAACCTTATACAACAGAGCACTGGAACAGTCTGCACAGGGCTGCTTTACAGTACCTTACAAGTGCTATAAATAGCAGCACGGCTACAAGTAAAATAGTACTCTCGCACCACCTGCCAACCTTCCAAAGCTATCCGGCAAAATTCAAAAACAGCCCTTATCGCGAAGCCTTTGCTACAGAACTTAATCCTATTATAGAGAAACTACAAGTAAGCCACTGGATATACGGCCATTCTCATGGCAATGCGCCCTCATTTACCATAGGTAATACTCAACTTCACACCAATCAACTAGGCTACGTTTCTTACGGTGAGAATAGACATTTTGATAGAAGTAGAATTTTACGGCTAGACTGATATCTTTATTATTTCACCTACATCTTCAAAGCAATAATCACCTATCGCTTCAAATTTTTTCCATACGGATACTCAAAGCGAATAGAGTCTAGCAGAATTTCTCTTTTATTCGTGTATTTCAAGTTGATGTGACAATTATGTATAGGCTGAAATTCATGAAATTTAACCAATATAAATTCAGCCGAGCTCTTATCTATCCAGCCTACAATATTTATATATACCAGCGTATTTCTATAACGTAGTTTCTTTTTAGCTTCATCGCTACTTACCAGTAACACATTTATACCATTAATATTGGCTGGCAGCTCTATCTTAGGCATATCTGCATTTTTGCCCACAAACAAAGTATCGGGGTGCTCTGCAGCACCGTAAATAGCCTTGATATATTCACCCAATGCAAAAACATACAACGCATTTGCCCTAGTATTTACTTTGCCTAAAACAACATTAGCCAATAATAAAAATAACAGTGTACCATATAAGATCTTTCTCTGCATAAGCTAAAGTTATTACTATACTGCCTAAATAAATTTCAGAAAAATTATACTAAATAATCGAATTTTATTGTTTCATTTGACACAACATTAACCATTAGACACACTTTAACACAAGCTAACAATGAAAAAATTATCGCTCACCATTCTTACTATAATCATTTCGTTTGGTCTAGGCTATGCATTTAATAGCTATGTTACTAAAGCCAGCCAAAGCGGCGAAAAAATGAAACGGGTTACTGGCATAGGAGGCATTTTCTTTAAGTGCAAAGACCCGGGCAAGCTAAGAGAGTGGTATAAAACACACCTCGGCTTAAGCACCAACCCATATGGCAGTGTATTTGAATGGAAACAAGCAGGAGAAGGCAATTTAAAAGGCTTTACACAGTGGAGCCCATTCAAAGAAACTACTAAGTACTTTGAGCCATCTACAAAAGATTTCATGATAAACTACCGAGTAGCCGATCTTACGGCATTAGTAGAACAACTCAAAAAAGAGGGTGTAACTGTTACAGATACTATTGCCTCCTACGACTATGGTAAATTTGTACACATACTAGACGCAGAAAATAATAAGATAGAACTATGGGAGCCCAACGATAAGGTGTATGAACAAATGGGCATACAAATGGGCTATGAAACCACTAAATAAATAGGGTATACCCTAATAGTAAATAAGGTTGCTCAATACGGGCAACCTTATTTACTATTAGTTCTTTTTTTAGCTCACTATCCTTAGCTTAGCATAGTTCAGCATTATTTTCTTAGCACCATGCCCTTGGCCAAACTCTATTGTTGCTATCCTATTATGCGGTCCACCTTCTATACTTTGTATTTTTCCAAACCCAAATTTCTGGTGCTCTACCGTCATACCCACTTGCATTTCGGCTGCATCATTTGCTACAAAATTAGTGCTTGGCACATGCTCAGTTGGCTTCTGCTGGGTAGTAGCTATTTTATCTGCTAGCTTTTTTAGCGATGGTAGCTTTTCAAACTTCTGACTGTTTGATGCTGCCCCTGGCCTGCTACCTATTCCACCTGTTCTTGCACTACCTGCATTAAAACTACCACCACCCGATGGCGCTTTATGACTAGGCCCGGTAATATTCTGCTCTAAATAGGTAGGCGGTATCTCTTGCAAAAATCGGCTGGCATCATTCTGCACTAAACTACCAAAACGATACCTGCTATTGGCATACGTAATCCACAAACGCTCCTTAGCTCTGGTTATTACCACATAAAACAACCTACGTTCTTCCTCTAGGCTATCTCTATCATATAGGCTCATAGTACTAGGGAATAAATTTTCTTCTAGCCCCACAGCATATACACAAGGAAACTCCAGCCCTTTAGCAGCATGTATGGTCATCAGCTTTACCGCATCTGCATTTTCATCTTTATCTTGGTCAGCATCGGTCAGCAAGGTTATTTGCTGCAGATAGCTGCCTAAACTTTTATCTTGTATTTCCCCCTCTTCATCCGGCGTTTCGGTAAACTCTTTTATAGAGTTCAGCAACTCCTGTACGTTTTCATATCGTGCTAGTCCTTCTACGCTCTTATCGTTATACAGGTCTGCTACCAATCCCGAGTGCTTACCTACTGCAAATGCTACATCATAGGCATTTTTGGTTTGTAGCATAGCCTGAAAACTCTTTATCATCAGCACAAAGGCGTCTATCTTAGGGTTACCACTACCTTGCTCTATCACCTCCCAAAAGGTTCTATCTTGCTCATTAGCAGCTACAGCTATACGGTCTATGCTGGTTTTTCCTATACCCCTTACCGGATAGTTTATTATACGTTTAAGATTCTCTTCATCTCTAACATTAACTACCAAGCGCAGATATGCTAAGTAGTCTTTAATTTCTTTACGTTGATAGAACGACACACCACCGAATAACTTATACGGTATGTTCATTCTTCTTAGGCTTTCCTCAAAAGCACGACTTTGAGCATTAGTACGATACAGTATAGCAAAATCTTTATTGTTATAATGATTGCGCATCATTTGCTCTTTTATAGAGTCTGCTACATATCTACCCTCATCATTATCGGTCATGGTACGCACCAGTTGTATCTTATCTCCTAGTGCATTACTAGTCCATAGTTCTTTGGGTATCTGTTTTTTATTATTGCCTATTACGTTATTAGCTACGTTAATTATTGTTTGTGTACTACGGTAGTTTTGTTCCAGCTTTACCACTTTCACGTCTTCATAATCATCCTGAAACTGTAAGATATTTTGTACTGTTGCTCCACGGAAAGAGTATATGCTCTGCGCATCATCGCCCACCACACATATATTCTCATGCACAGCACCTAGCATTTTAATTATAGCATACTGAGCCACGTTAGTATCCTGATACTCATCTACCAGTATAAACTTAAATCTATGCTGATACTTTGCCAATACATCTGGGCATTTAGTAAGCAATAGGTGCATATTAAACAACAAATCATCAAAGTCCATAGCACCATTTCTAAAGCAACGCTTAGCATAGGTAGCATATATCTGCGTCATAGCAGGACGCTTACTGCGGTCATCTTCTTGTTGTATAAAACTATCCTTTGCATATGCTTCAGGAGTTAGTAGTGCATTTTTAGCGGCACTTATTCTACTATACACGTACGATGGCTTATAATGCTTATCGTCTAGGTGCATTTCAGATACTATACTTTTAATTATGCCTTTGGCATCATCAGTATCATAAATAGTAAAATTGTTAGGATAACCAATTTTATTAGCCTCTGAACGCAATATTTTAGCAAATACCGAGTGGAAGGTTCCTATATATAAATTTCTAGCTTCACTATTACCTAACAGCTTTTCAATACGCTCTTTCATCTCTGCTGCAGCCTTATTGGTAAAGGTTAGCGCTAGTATATTAAATGCATCTACACCATTATACATTAAGTGAGCTATACGGGTAGTAAGTACTTTTGTTTTGCCGCTACCGGCACCCGCTACTATCATTAGCGGGCCATCTATATGTTCTACAGCTTCGCGCTGTCTATCATTCAATCCCTGTAGGTAATGCTGCATTTTGCAAAATTAATGAAATGGCTGTAGTGGCTGAGTTACATTTATTAACATTACCCATCACTCTGTTACATAAAAAAAGGTTGCCAGTGTTGGCAACCTTTCAATATTATAAAAAACCTAATTATTGTTTAGTGAATTTGCGAGTAGCAGCTACTTCACCACGAGAATTCATTAGGCGTAAAAAATAAACACCTGAAGGCATATTCTCAAGGTTCAAATTAGCACT
>CAYWUY010000114.1:2996-6829 GCA_964461535.1 uncultured Flavipsychrobacter sp. | reverse complement strand
GCAGCACATAATTTTAAAAATATATAAGCAGCCACAGCATAAAAAAGCCACATCCTGTTACAGATATGGCTTCTCATTTATGTGTTTATTCTTTTAGGTTATTAGCTCACCAGTGTGCCTATCTGCTTACCCGATACCACATCTAGTAAGTTGCCCGGTTTGTTCATATCAAACACTATAATAGGCAGGTTGTTCTCTTGGCACAGCGTAAAGGCAGTCATATCCATTACCTTCAGGTTTTGCGCTATCACCTCGTTAAACGATACTGTTTCATAACGCACCGCATTCGGGTCTTTCTCAGGGTCGGCACTATATATACCGTCCACACGCGTACCCTTTAGTATCACATCAGCCTTTATCTCTATAGCTCGCAAAGATCCTGCAGTATCGGTAGTAAAATAGGGGTTACCCGTTCCGGCACCAAATATTACCACACGGCCTTTTTCCAGGTGGCGCATAGCGCGGCGGCGTATATACGGCTCGGCCACTTGCTCCATTTTTATAGCACTCTGTAGGCGGGTACTCACACCATGCTTATCTAGTGCAGCCTGTAGCGCCATACCGTTTATTACAGTAGCCAGCATACCCATATAGTCGCCCTGTGCGCGCTCTATACCGGTTTCTTGCTCGTTCATACCACGGTATATGTTGCCACCACCTATTACCACTGCTACCTGCACACCTATGTTGGTTACGGCTTTAATCTCTCTAGCATATAAGTCTAGCATGTTAGGATCGATACCGAAATTACGATCGCCCATTAATGATTCTCCCGATAACTTTAAAAGTATACGGCTATATTTTGGTAGCATAAGAATGGTTAATTATAGTGCAAAGAAATAAAAAAAATTTCAGTGCAGGACAGTAAAAATTGTGGTAGCCCCTATAAAAAAACAACCGCTATTACTAGCGGCTGTTTATGCAAAATATGTTAGTATTTATACATTATAAGAAAGGTATTTTTACCACTACAGCTTTAAGGGCTTTATCTCTTACGTTTATAAATATTTCGGTGCCTTCAGCAGCATTAGCTACAGTTACATAGCCCGTGCCTATAGCCTTACCCAACGATGGCGACTGTGTGCCCGAGGTAATAACACCTATTTCGTTACCGGCAGCATCTTGTATTTTATAGCCATGGCGCGGTATGCCTTTATCTACCATTTCCAGGCCCACCAGTTTGCGAGTAACACCATTGGTTTTGTGGCCTTCTATTATAGGGCGTGCCGTAAAGTCTTTAGTAAATTTGGTTATCCAGCCTAAGCCAGCTTCTATAGGGCTTGTGGTATCATCTATATCATTACCATATAAGCAAAAGCCTTTTTCTAAGCGTAAGGTATCGCGTGCTGCCAGGCCTATTGGTTTCATACCACCGGCTTCGCCCGCTTTCATTACGTTAGTCCACATTTTTTCGGCATTATCGTCCTTATCTTCAAAATATATTTCTACTCCACCGGCTCCGGTATAGCCCGTAGCACTTACTATTACATTTTCTACTCCTGCAAAAGTACCCTTTACAAAAGTGTAATATTTAAGATTTACCAAATCCATATCAGTAAGAGTTTGCATATACTCCACCGCTTTAGGGCCTTGTACTGCCAGTAGTCCTGTACGCTCCGATATGTTGTGCATTTCTACATGCTTAGTATTATGCTTGCTTATCCAGTTCCAGTCTTTCTCTATGTTAGAAGCATTTACTACCAGCATGTAAGACTTATTGGTTTCTATACAATACACCAATAAATCGTCTACTATACCACCTGCTTCGTTAGGCATGCAAGAATACTGTGCTTTACCATCAGTAAGCTTAGAGGCATCGTTGGTAGTTACTCTCTGTATCAGGTCTAGCGCATCAGGGCCTTTAAGTATAAACTCGCCCATGTGGCTCACATCAAATACTCCGGCATTATTGCGCACCAGGTGGTGCTCTTCATTAATACTGGTGTAAGAAATAGGCATATTATAACCCGCGAATGGAGCCATTTTTGCACCAAGAGCAATATGCTTCTCTGTAAATGGAGTATTGTTCATCTGTATATATTTTTTGCAGTGCAAAATTAACAGGATATTCTTATTTATTAAATAAAATAAAAAGCACCCGCTAAAGCACTAGAAGTTAGGCTGTAGTTTATTATGTGTGTAAAACTCGCTTATGTACTCCACCACTTGGTCGGCAGTGTCAAATACTTTAATCAGCTCTAGGTCGCCGGGGCTTATATTATTTTCTTTTTCCTGCATTATTTCTTTCATCCATTTAAATAGGCCACCCCAATAGTCGCTACCCACACATATCATAGGTGTTTGTGTAAACTTGCGCGTTTGTATCAGTGTAGCTACCTCAAAAAATTCGTCCATAGTTCCCCATCCACCGGGCATCATTATAAAGCCTTGCGAATACTTGGTAAACATTACTTTTCTAACAAAAAAGTAATCAAAGTTCAAGCTATGGTTACTATCTATATATGGGTTGCTGGTTTGCTCAAAAGGCAGTTCTATATTAAGACCCACGCTACGCCCACGGCCTAGGTGAGCACCCTTGTTAGCAGCTTCCATAATGCCCGGTCCACCACCACTTATAATACCAAAGCCTTCCTCTGCCAGCCTTTTAGATATTTCCACAGCCAGCTCGTAATATTTATGTCCGGGTTGTGTTCTTGCCGAGCCAAATATAGATACACAAGGCCCTACCTTAGCCAAGGTTTCAAAGCCTTGAACAAACTCGGCCATTATTTTAAAAATTTGCCAGCTAGAGTGTGCGCGGGTTTCAGTCCAGTCGCGCATTTTTATCTTCGTCAGTTGTTCTTTCATGCACGTTATAGTTTTATTTATGCCTGTAACATAATTATTTATAGGCAAATAAGTACTTGTAGTGTAGTTAAAATATAATTTTCACGGTGGTACCGGAAAATTTTTTTGAAAAATAGGGTATTTATATAAGAATGGCGATATATGTTGTAAATCAATCACTTAGAGTATTTCCATCAAGTGAAAATAGTGAATAACCTATGGTTTTGTGCCATTTTTATGTGGATAAGTGTGGGTAAAAGAAAGGACAAGTGAAGTAGAAAAGGAAAAATGAATTTAGGTTCCCTTAATGTGTTGATAATATTCCCTTAACACTAACACCAATCCACAGCAAAAAAATAATTCACACTCTAGTTTTTTCCCACGTTGATATCTATCCACAATTCACAAAATAGGTGTGAGAATACAGTATTAACAGTATTTTTTGCTGTGGATAACTATTTAATACTGTGGATAAAGCAAAGGGAGTTAATTTTGCAAATGGAATTCAAATTTTGTTTCCCCAAATCCCCAACACTAATAACAATAGACTTCTTTTTAAAAAAATAAAAAAATATAAATACTATGTCTGTGGATTTCGCTGCTGCAAATGCGCTACTTGAGAAAAATGGCTTTTTGGATATGGAGGTAGACGCCGCCATGGACATTTTTGAAGAGATAGAAAAACTGAAGAAGGAAAAGAATGCAGTTATACTGGCACACTACTATCAAGAGCCGGATATACAAGACATAGCAGATTATATAGGCGACAGTTTAGGCCTGGCACAAAATGCCGCTAAGACTGATGCCGATATCATAGTGTTTGCAGGTGTGCACTTTATGGCAGAGACTGCAAAGATTTTAAATCCTAACAAAAAAGTATTGCTGCCCGACCTTAAAGCGGGCTGCTCACTTAGCGATAGTTGTCCGCCGGCGCTATTTAAGCAGTTTAAAGATAAGCACCCCGATCATTTAGTTATTTCATATATTAACTGTTCAGCAGGTATTAAAGCTTTAAGTGATATTATATGCACATCAAGCAATGCACA
>CAYWUY010000114.1:1477-2896 GCA_964461535.1 uncultured Flavipsychrobacter sp. | reverse complement strand
GAAAAATTATATTTATGTTTAAAATATGAGCTACCTGAGGTAACTATGGATGAAACACTGCGCCTGCAAGCTAAAAAGCCAATAGAGCGTATGTTAGAAATGAGTGCACAGCTAGGTTTAGGTGGGTAGTGCATATACAATATTTATTATTTTAAACGGGCAATAGATATTAACTTTTTGTTTTTTTTAGCATTTAGTCTTAATTTGCTACTCTAAATAAATGTTTTCTATTATGAATTACTTTAACTCTGTTAAGAAGTTATTGTTGGCGTCGTGTGTGGGAGCGGCAACAATAGCTACAGCCCAAACTACCATGCGCCCACTAAGCTATGGTATTATTGGTACTGCTACTCAAACCAACTGGTACAAAGATTATGTAGGTGTACGTTTCCAAGTTACTCAGCCTGCATCAATAGCAGGCGATAAAGCTTACACTACAACAAATGAAGGTACTGGTGCTACAGGCGAGTGGGGTGCTGCTCCTATATCGTTTTCTGATACAGTAATGTTACCACCATCTGCTGATTCAGCTGGTTGCGTAGCTTCTGGTTATCCTACAGGTTACTTCAATGGTAAAATTGCCTTGATATGGAGAGGTAACTGTGAGTTTGGTTACAAAGCACTAAAAGCTCAAGAAGCTGGTGCTGTAGCTGTAGTAATAGTTAATAACGTTGCGGGTGGTCCTGTAGGTATGGCTGCGGGTGCATCTGGTGCATCAGTTACTGTTCCTGTATTCATGGTATCTCTTGATGATGGTAATGCTATGAAAGGACAAATCAATGCAGGTAATACCGTTATTTTAAACATGTTGACACAATGGTCTTCAGGTTATGGTAACGATTTAGGTATGGTTCCGTCTGGCTATGGTATTTCAGCAAACTTTGCTATGCCATTGAGCCAATTTACATTTAATCCTAGCCGTGTGCCTTACCAAAATAAACACGCTGCTTATGTGGCTAACTTTGGTACTAACATTGCTACTAACGTAAGTGTAGAAGGTAGCTTAAGCTTTACACCAGGTTCAGATATTACTGTTCCTTTGTATAAAGATACTGTTACACTTTCTTCTTTCCCTCAAATAGATTCAGTTTGGGCTTTCTTTGGTAAGCGTTACAGCACGCCATTGGCAAGTGTAACTTCAAACGGTCGTTTTGATTTGAAATACAACATCTTCTCTGATTCTGTGGATCAATTCCCTGGTAACAACTCTGTTACATATAGCTATTACTTAACAGATTCATTGTTCTCAAAATCAAGATATGATTTTGCTAAAGATGCTCCTGTAACTACAACTTACATTCAGCCATCTTCAGCTACTCCGTTCATTTATTTCTCTCCATACTACATCTCTAAAGGTGGTTCTTATATGGATAGAATTAAATTTAGCGTAGTTAACAATGGTGTTGGTTTATTACCTAG
>CAYWUY010000114.1:0-1377 GCA_964461535.1 uncultured Flavipsychrobacter sp. | reverse complement strand
TAGGTTGCGATGGTCAATTGAATGGTTTCCCTCGTTCTATGGGTTTTGCTCTTGATACTGTAGTAGATTTATACAACCCAATTTGGGGTGGTGATCGTGTTTCTCAGTACGATAATTGGACTAGCACAGTTTACCCATGGTCTTTCGATGGTAGCGGTTCAGGTTCTTTCGATTCTGTAATGTTACATACTCAAAAAGGTCTTATACCAGCATTACCATTCTACACTACTACTCATCCAGTAGCAGTAGGCAGTGTTAAGTCTATAATTACTTCTGCTACTTTATATCCTAACCCTGTTAGCGATGTAGTTTCTTTGAAAGTAGATATGGAAAAACCAGCTAAACAATTGGTTTATACTGTTATTGACGGTACTGGTCGTTTCGTAGCTAGAGAAACTCGTAGCAACTTACAAAATGATGTGTTTACTTATAACACTTCTCATTTAGCTGCAGGTAACTACTATATGCTAGTAACAGCAGATGGTATTACAGCTACTAAGAAATTTGTTGTAGTAAGATAATACTTAGTTTATACTAAATAGAGTAAATGGGGCTGTTCGCGAGAATAGCCCCATTCTTTTTTGATTTAAGACACTTTCTACAGCCAGTCGTAATCTTTATTACCTTTGCAGCAATGTCTAAAATTCCAAGTATAATAGAGCTAAAAAAGGGTAGTGTAGTACTTATAGATAAGCCTTATAAATGGACATCTTTCGATGCCATTAATAAACTGAAAATAATGTCTAGGGCTAAAATAGGTCATTGTGGTACATTAGACCCACTTGCTACAGGCCTATTGATATGCTGCACAGGTGAGATGACTAAAAGTATATCTGACTATCAGCGGCTACCAAAAGAGTATACCGGAATAATATGCTTAGGTGCCACCACTGAAACTTATGATTTAGAGAGTGTACCTAAAGATTTTAAGGATATTACTGATATAACACCAGAAATGGTGCTTGCCAGTACAGCTCAATTTACCGGAGATATTATGCAAGTTCCTCCTATACATAGTGCTATAAAGAAGGAAGGTAAAAGATCTTATGATTTAGCTAGAGCCGGTAAAGAGGTAATACTTGAAGCAAGACCTGTAATAATAGGTGAGTTTGAAATAACTAAGATTCAGCTACCGGATGTGCATTTTAGAGTGGCTTGCAGTACCGGCACATATATTAGATCTTTAGCAAATGATTTTGGTGCAGCTTTAGGTGTAGGAGGTTATTTAAAAGAGTTGAGAAGAACTAAGATTGGTAATTTTAAAGTAGAACAAGCGCTTACCCCTGAGCAATGGCAACATCATTTATTTCCTGATGGAAAAGTGAAGGGTTAGAATAATATTATTAATTATATTTATATTAAAAGATGGACACGTTC
>CAYWUY010000113.1:0-6856 GCA_964461535.1 uncultured Flavipsychrobacter sp. | reverse complement strand
CTTTACACTATTACTATGCGCTATAGGATAGTAGTAGGTAATAACCCCCTTAGCAGCGGGCTGCGACACATCTTGATGATTAGCATACACATAGCCAACCGAAGGCTTACCATATATTACATTATCCCAGCACAATGGCTCTCCATTATGTGCAGGTATACCGCTCAAGGTTATATTCGCCACCATCCATGGGGCGTAGCTACCTACCTTAAATCTATCGGCACATGCAGGCAATAAATGTTTATTTACATACTGCGGTCCGGCAAGTAT
Source organism: uncultured Flavipsychrobacter sp. (assembly GCA_964461535.1). GTDB lineage: Bacteria > Bacteroidota > Bacteroidia > Chitinophagales > Chitinophagaceae > Flavipsychrobacter. The sequence goes on along the minus strand of CAYWUY010000113.1, from coordinate 6,586 downwards.
AATATGCTCAGCATGGTAAGCCACTACTTTGTTACTTTCTACATCATACGCATAAGCTACAGGCTTACCCGCTTCCACTGCCACATTATATACTAGATGATTGTTAATAATAGTAGACTTTGCTTGCTCTTTTAGTGCATGCATTAAATAAGCATTTCCTTCAGGCCATGTCAGCACATCGCCATATTTCACATTGGCGCCTTTCCCCTTTCTTGAAGCAAAATAATGAATACCCGCCCATGCCGAGGTATCTTCTATCTTACTACCATAATCATCTTTACAGCAATACTCCAGATACCACAAAAGATAGGGCGAGGTAAATTGATGCATATCTAAATACTGCTTAAAAGTCAGGGCATCTAACTGCCTATTGTCTTTATCTGCAGAGCTATTATCTAAGGGTATAGTAAAATAGTATTTCCCATCACTACCCTTCTTATTTCTGTAATCCTCTACTATCTCAAAAAAACGTTTTATCTCGTCCGCATCAGCTTTACTTATACCATATTGCGGCACCAATCCGGCTTGCCATCTACCATTTATATAGAGCCTCTCTTCAGGATCGTGGCATAAATGATACTCATTATAAATGGGCAACCCATCATTCGCATAGCCTGTTATAACTCCGGCTGCATGTAAAAAATCTAATAAATCTTTATTGGCTACGTCTGGTATAGGCAAATAATGCGCTCCCCATGGATACTTACTTACTGCATTTGCTCCCGCCGCAGAATTACCTCCCGGCTGCTTATCCATCTCAAGTAGCACTACATCCTGCACACCCTTTTGCGCTAACCATCTTCTGGCGCTTAACCCACTAATACCACCTCCCACTATAAGCACTTTACAATGCACCTCTTTAGTAGCTTGTCCAAACTTACCAGACCTCAACAAGTGACCCACTTTATGATTAGCTCCCACTATCCCCCCTGTAATAGAATCAATACTCTTAGGCACGTTACAAGACTGCATAGCATGGTATAAAAAAGGAGCAGCAAATGCCTGTGCAATAGCCTTTACAAAATAGCGTCTTGTTACCGTAGTATTAGTGTTGGTAGGGTGCCCACTCATCTTCAAAATATTTTACCAATACCTGATTATTCAATCTGTTTACTTCAGTTGGCACCTCAGCCATATCCGGAGGAAAAGACAACATAGCTTTCAAACTTGCAGCATCTACAAATCTCAATCCTGCCGGAAAATTATTTGTCATACGCCAGTGTGGGGTAGTCATGGCCAGTACATAACCCCACTCGCCAAAAGACGGCACATTCACATGATATGGTATAGTGTAAAACCCTACATCATTTAATGTATGACTGATACACCAATAAGACTTGCGTGCTACATATGGCGACGTAGACTGTACCACCATCACGCCATCATCTTTTAACACACGTCTCACCTCAGCATAAAACTTACTGGTATATAGCTTACCTACCGAATAGTTAGACGGGTCAGGAAAATCTATTATAATGCAATCATACTTTTGGACACACTTTTGCAGCCATTTAAAGGCATCGTCATTAGTTATAGTTAGCTTACTAGACCGTAAAGAGTTTTTATTCAGTGCAGTTAGCATGGCATTACTCTTAAAAAGCTGTGTCATTCCCGCATCTAAATCTACAAGATCTATATGCTGCACATCTTTATACTTCAATAACTCTCTTACTGCCAATCCATCCCCACCCCCTAGTATCAATATTTGCGACCTATTGCTCAAAGCCTGCATAGCAGGGTGCACCAAAGCCTCATGATACCTATATTCATCAGCCGAACTAAACTGTAGATTACCATTTAAAAACAGCCTCAACTCTCTGGTATTCTTGGTCAACACTATGCGTTGATAAGTAGTATTCTTAGCATATATAACCTTATCTTGGTAAGCTAGTTGTTCAGAGTACTTCATAATAGCATTAGCTTTATAAAATAGCATTCCCAGGCCTATCACTACCAGTGCTACTATGCCGGTGTATAGCTTCTTATAATTTTTAGCCTCATCAAACCTATGCAAAACCAACAGTGCTACTAAAGAGTTAAGTACTCCAAATATCAGTGAAGATCTTATTAAACCTAAATTTGGCACTAGCACCAAAGGAAAAATTAATGAGGCTAATAAAGCGCCTATATAGTCGAAAGTAAACACACGAGCTACCAGCTCTTTAAACTCCAGTTTATCGGTTAGTATTCGCATCAGCAGAGGAATCTCTAAACCCACCAATATACCTGTTAGGCTAACAAAAGTGTATAGGAGTACTCTAAAAGAGGCCACATGCTCAAATAACAAAAACAACAAGGGTGCGCTACAACCACCTACCACACCTACCAGTAACTCTATTATTACAAACCAGCGAAGTAGGTTACCATCTATATACTTAGATAGCCATGAACCTATACCCATAGAAAACAGATAGGCTCCTATAATTGTTGAAAACTGAGTAACGGAATCTCCAAGTAAATAACTGGCTAGGGTACCTGCTACCAACTCATATATAAGACCACAAGTAGCAATTACAAATACAGAAAACAAGAGTATAACCTGTTTTCTATATAGCTGATTGTTATGCAGTTCTGCTTTATTACCCATGTATGGCCGAACTGATAATTATGGCTATAGCCAGCATAAATGCGGCTGCCATAATAGCTAATGCCACATTTTGTTTCTCTATTATCTGCTTCCAAAGGTTCTCAGGCGTTATCTTCTCTATAATGTAAAAGCTAACTAGCAGTATCAATATACCTACTACAGAAAACACTACAGAATCTATAAGGTATTTATATTTTATCATTTCCATACGGCAAAGTTTTATTTATGTAAAAAATGGTTTCTTCCGGAGGTAGTGGTGTTATCTCTTGGCCCTACAGAATCATCGCCCATAATTATAATTCCATTGTAGGTAAAATAAATATAGGAGACCAAGACTATAATACAATACACTGTATAGTATGGCACTACGCTAAAGACAGACTTGCTATAAGCTTGTTTTATTTTATTAATCATACACTAATCTGAATAGCCAAACATTAATTTCTTATACTTGTCATGCAAATAAATCCACTGCATAGTAGGTAGTGCAGCTACAAGCAACATCATCCAAATCAAATTACTACCACTAGATGTTCCTTGAATAACATCTACCAAGACTGTTTGCTGAGGCTTACCAGATTCCTGCTGCACAACTATTTCTAGATGATACTTACCTCTTTTCACCCTGGAAAACTTAAAACTACCTCCAGGAGAACCCTCACTCCAAGACTCACCACCCTCAACCCCACTGTAATATTCAAAATCTTTTTCTCCTTCAATTACCTCTCCTGTGCTTTCATTCACCAAATCTGTTACTACAGAAATCCAACTATTCTCTATAGTGCTGTATATCTTAGTTTCAACTATACCCGCTGCACTTATTTCAAATGATTTTGTTGAAAAATGTCTTGCATCAATACTATGTGTAGTATCTGCAGAAGTAGTAAAACTTTGCACTACCGTTTCATTATTCCCTGACATAGAGAGCAAGAATATAACAAACATTGTTGCTAAGAAAACTAAAGCTACAACAGCTCTCTTTTCTGCTAAGGCTAGGCGCCTTCCAACATCAGGAATGTAAGTACTTTTCTTAGGAGGCAAATCAGCTTTAGTAATACCAAATGCTTTAATTATTTCCTTCCTAGTTACAGCTAATCCGGCAAACCCTTGAGCAGTCCTACTTCTTTTGTTTCTCTCTCTAATAATTAAGTCTTTATAATTAAGATACTCCTCTACTATTATTCTCCTATCATCATTTTGCACATCCCAATCAAACTCACCCCAAAGCCCAGGCGAAATAAACGTATACTTGTTTAAATCATTATACACTTTACCACCATCAGATTTAAGATACCTGTCTCTATTTTCATTCCTAAATAATCTAAATACCTCTAAACTAGTTGGCCATACTAACGTGTAATGACCATTCCACTCAGATACAGTTAAATAATTTTCAATTGAGGAACTGTGCAATAAATATTCTATCCACTCATCTTTCCCTACTACACTCTGCTTATATATAATACCAACAACTACATATTCCACCTCTGAGAATACCGCTTTATCACCAATCTTAAAAGTAAGTGCAGCAGCATACTCACTATTCTCCCCTATTATAGTTATAGCTTCGTAATTATTATACTCCTCATTATACTTGTAATAGGTTTTACAGTTACCACATACAAAATACTTACTGTGGGCTTTGTCTATGCATTGATATGGCGTACCGCAGCTAGGACAAACTACTTCCGGTTCAATACTACCCGATGTTTGCATTAGTTCTGTACTCATCGCAACACCTCCTTACTATCGTGTTTTTGCGCCTCAAAAAATAAGAGTGTAGATTCATGAATTTGCTTGCACTTACCGGCATTATCATTCATAAAGTTGGATAAAAACACATCGAAAGTAGCTACACCAAATTCTGGCCATGTGTGTATAGAAATGTGAGACTCTACCAAACAAATAACAGCAGTAAAGCCACTATTATCAAACTGATGGTACACCTCTCCTACTTTAGTCAAGCCATTTTCTTGTATCACAGTATCAAAAAAGGCTTTTGTTCCAGCCATATCCGTTAGCTTAGGCTGCGCAGCATAAATAGTACTTAGTATGTGTAAGCCCGGATTATAACTGTCTGTTTTCATAATATTATATCAAATATAGTATTTAGATTATCAACACACAACATCTTAATAGTAGTATACAACGTATAGTATTTAGTTTGTAGAACTCTCTTTCTATAAATAGCAATGACCAACATTACTATTTTCAGCCAAAGTAAATGATTACCTTCGCCGCAATTTTCAGTTACATATGAAATTAGAAGACATACTTAGTAAAAGAAGTGGCAATAAGTGTGAGCTATGCGAGGCAGCAACTCAGCTAAAACTTTATGAGGTGCCGCCACAAGACCAAAGAAACGAGGACAACTGCATAATGGTATGCGACACCTGCCTGACACAAATAGAAAAAAAGGCAGAACTTAACCCCGCACACTGGAACTGCCTAACTACTAGTATGTGGAGCGAAGTACCCGGTGTACAAGTAGTAAGCTGGAGAATGCTTAACCGATTAAGAAATGAAAGTTGGGCATCAGACAGTTTAGATATGCTATACCTAGACGATGAGCGCCTAAGCTGGGCTAAAGCTACCGGCGACCACGAAAGCGATGGCAGCGTAGACCTTCACAAAGACTGCAATGGACACCAACTGCTACACGGAGACTCTGTAGTGCTTATAAAATCTCTGGATGTAAAAGGTAGCACCCTAAATGCAAAAATGGGAACTGTGGTAAAAAACATAAGACTAGTAGAAGATAATACCGAACAAATAGAAGGCAAAATAGAAGGTCAAACTATAGTAATACTTACTAAATACGTAAGAAAACAAAACGCATAGTTTTACACTACAACTTACTTTAAATAGCAAATGGCATACCTAAAAAGTATGCCATTACTATTTTTACAGTTAACCAATATTAATTCCAGCCGCCACCTAATGCGCGGTAAATATTTACCATTGCATTAAACTGCTGCTTCTTAGTTTCTACCAACTCAAACTTGGCTTCTATTGCGTCTCGCTGAGTAAGTAACACTTCCATATAGTCTGCCCTAGCCGACCTAAACAAATCTCCTGATATAGCTATAGATTGTGTTAGGGCTAACACCTGCTTAGATTTTAAATCGTAGCTGCTTTCCAGGTTTTTAATTTTAGCCATTTGGTTAGCTACTTCTACATAGGCATTCAGCACCGTGCGCTCATAGTTATACACAGCCTGTATTTGCTTAGCATTGGCAGTGTAGTAGGCTGCCTTTATAGCATTTCTATTCACCATAGGCGCCATAAGGTCGCCTGCCAGCGAATACAATAAAGACTCTGGAGTTTTTACCAAATAAGACGGATTAAATGCCTGATAGCCCAAATTGGCAGATATACCTAAAGACGGATAGAATCTAGCTTTAGCTACTTTTATATCTAGCTTTGCTGCGGCCAATTCCTGTTCTGCCTTTCTTATATCCGGTCTATTATCCAATAACTGAGCCGGCACACCTTCACTTACATTATTGGGCAACAAATCGCTGAACTGCTGGCTAGTTCTGGATATGGGCTGAGGGTATCTGCCCAGCAAGAAATTTATTTTATTCTCAGTCTCAATTATCTGTTGTTGTATACCATACTGTAAGCTTTGTGTTTTCAGCACCTCAGCCTCAAACTTACGCACGGCCAATTCCGTTACCTTAGCCGATTCCTTCTGCAGCTTTACTATGCGCAAGGCATTGCTCTGTATTTCTATGTTCTTCTTTACTATGTCTAGCTGATTATCTAAAGACAATAGCTCATAGTAAGAGTTAGCCACCTCGGCTACCAGGTTGGTCACCACAAAGTTTTTACCCTCTACCGATGATAAGTATCTATTGAAAGCCGCTTTCTTAGCATTGCGTAGCTTCTTCCATATATCTACCTCCCACGATGCCTGTAGGCCTAGCATATAATCAGGCAAAGGGTCGGGCATTTCTTTGCCCGGCTTTATCTCTGTGTTGGCCTCCATAGCACCTA
>CAYWUY010000112.1:0-7047 GCA_964461535.1 uncultured Flavipsychrobacter sp. | reverse complement strand
TTTCTTCTTTATAGAATTATTCTATGTTTATACATGGAATATACTCTAGTGTGACGATAATTGAGTTTTTTTTAGTATGTTGCATAACTGAAACGAACGTATCTATTAACTGAAATTGTATCATGCTAAAAAAAGTTTTATTTACAACCCTTGCAGCCCTATCTATACAAGGGATTGCAAATGCACAGCAATCTTGTCATACCGATAGTAAGTATTGGAATACAGTGAAGCAGCACCCTGAAATTTTGGAATACGAGCAAGAATTTGAACAACAAATTAGAGCTCAGATTGATGCATCTTTTTTAAAAAATCATCTTGGAAAAACAACCGCAGCTTCTGATACCACTACTTATGATGTACCCATAGTTATTCATATTGTTCACGATTATGGGGCTGAGTATTTGCCAGATACTTCTATATACACGGCTGTAGCTTATTGGGCTGATGTATTTATGGCTAGAAATGCCGATACTAGCGAAACTATTCTTCCGTTTAAGAGATACGTAGGCAATCCTAAAATTAGGCTGCATTTAGCTACTAAAGATCCAAATGGTCTGCCTACAAAAGGTGTAGTAAGGCATGTTTCTTATTTAACATCTAATGGTGACGATCAGGCCAAATATCATCAATGGCCAAATAATAAATACATCAATTTTTGGTTTATTAGGCAGTTTGGTGCTTCGGCAACGGGTGCAGCTGCTTATGCCTATTATCCTTCGTCTGCGGCTGCTATGCCTCAGTACGATGGAGTTATAGGTTTATATAATTATTTAAATTACGATAAAGCCATACCACACGAAATTGGCCATGTGCTTAACCTTCAACACGTATGGGGAAATAATAATAACCCGGAAGTTGCTTGTGGTAATGATTTAGTAGACGATACCCCGCCTACAAAAGGGCATATGCCATCAGGCTGTACGGCAGCAGCATTGTATGATACTACTTGTTCTACTGGTTATTTAAAAGTTTACACTGTAGCCGGTGTAGACTCTATAGTTAATTACCCGGATACAAATAATTCTCAGAACATTATGGATTACACATATTGTCAAAGAATGTTTACCAAAGGGCAATGCGTGAGAATGAGGACTGCACTTACTTCTTCAACAGCAGGTAGAAACAATTTAATAACAGCCGCAAACCTTTCTTCTACAGGTGCGTTACAATCTATGCCTGATTTGCCTCCAACAGCTGAGTTTTCGGTTGATAAGGCAGTAGGTGGTGGAATTGTTACAGACGCACATACAAGATTTCTAGCTCAAAATAGTGTTAATAGCTTTGTGTTTAGAAACAGATCGTGGAATGATACTGTTACTAATGTGAATTGGTCTTTCAGTAATGGTGCTACAACACCTACATCTACATCAATGACTAATGTTAATAACAAGTTTACAATACCTGGTTGGGTGACAGTTACACTAACTGCTACATCTAATGCAGGTACCGGAACTATTGTTGATGATAAAGCAGTTTATGTAGCTGATAGTAATACTATATCTACAGGTTTTGTTCAGGACTTCAATAGTCTTACAGACATGGCAAATTGGCCAATGATCAATTTTTACAGAAATCCTTTCCGTTGGGAATTTGTAAATGGTGCGGGTTATGGCGGTTCTACTAGCTGTGTAAGGTATCGCTCTTTCGATACGTCTGATAGAGTTTTTGGTACTGCATTGGGTGATTATGATGATTTACATACTCCTGCTTACAATCTTGAAGGAATTACTGGAAATTATTACTTGAATTTTTTCACAGCAGCCTCACGTGTTAGTTCTACTTCTTTAGGTTGGGGAACTAGTGCACAAGGAGACTCTTTAGAAATAGATGCAAGCATCAATGGTGGTGGTAGATGGTTTAAAATAGCTGGTTTTAATAGTTCACAGTTAGTAAATAACGGAACTAGATCTACTGAATTTACTCCTTCATCAGCTTCAAACTGGGCAGCACGTGCCATTAATATTCCTGAAACTTACAGAAAAAAACAAACGTTCTTCAGGTTTAGATACTATCCTGGCAATATTGGTAATAACATGTACATGGACAAAGTATCTGTTGGTATGTGGCCAGCTGAAGTGCAAGATCTAGCATACAATAATGTTGATTTTAAATTATTTCCCAATCCTACAGATAACGGAGCTAATTTAGTTTTTAATACAGGTGCTGACGGAAATGTTACCTATACTGTTAAGGATATTACAGGAAAAATATTGTTTACTGCAACAAAAAAATATTCACCTGATACCGTTGTTAGTGAGTTTATATCTAAAGAAATAACTCCTGTATCTGGTTTGTATTTAGTAACTTTAGTAGTTAACAACAATTCTTTAACTCAAAAGTTACTGGTTTATTAAGAAATTCATATTTTTATACCCTAAAGAAGTTATTTCGTAATGAAAAAATTAACTCTAACATTAGCTTGCGGTATTTCGCTATTATCTATTAATAGTTATGCGCAACAGCTTTCTTGTGCTTCTGATGAAGTTTATAAAAAAGTCATAAAAGCACATCCCGAATTAGCAGAAATAGATGCTAACTTCAATAAGAAATTGCAACAAGCAATTAGTAATATTAAGATTAGTAAATCTAATTTAAGAACTACCACTACTGCTAAAGATACTTCTTGGATTGATATTCCTGTTGTTGTGCATGTTATTCATGACTATGGTAATGAATATGTTACTGACAATCAGATTTTTGAGGCAGTTAAAAATTGGAACATTGTTTTTGCTAAGCAAAACCCTGATACAATAGATGTAATTGCTCCTTTTAAAAAATATGTAGGTAATCCTAAAATAAGATTGCACTTAGCTGGTAAAGATCCTAGTGGAAACCCAACTAAGGGAATTGTTCGTCATAGATCTTATTTAAGCTATGGCGCTAGTGATCAGGCTAAATATGAATCTTGGCCTAACACTTCATATTTGAACATATGGTTAGTAAATGCATTCAATTCTGATCACCAAAGTGCTGCGGCATATGCTTATTTCCCTTCTATAGGTTTAGCATTGCCTCATTACGATGGTGTAATATCTTTATCTAGTTATATGGATAATGATAAAACTATCAACCATGAAATTGGTCATACTATGAGTTTGTATCATACATGGGGAAATAATAACAATGCAGCTGCTGGTGTTTGTGCTGATGGTGGTACGGACGAAGTAGATGATACTCCACCAACTATAGGTCATATGACTACTGGTTGTACTGCTGCTGCGCTTTATGATACTGCATGTGCTACCAATTATTATAAAGTATACACTACCACATATACCTCTGTTCTTACTGGTTTAGATAGCGCAGTTGTATCTAATTTGGTTAACTATCCTGATACAGTAAACTCTCAAAACATTATGGATTACACCTATTGTTCTAGAATGTTTACTAAAGGTCAGGTTGATAGAATGAGGTCTGTTTTATTTGATACGGCTTCATATCCAGGCAGGGTTAATTTACATACTACTACTAATTTAGATTTTACGGGTGCTTTTATTTCTCGTCCTGAATTAAAGCCTATACCTGAATTTAGTTGTACTTATAATAATAAAGTACAGTACTTTACATGTCCTGATGGTGGTGCACAATTAAAGTTTACGAATAAAACATGGAACGATACTGTTACGTCTTTGACATGGACATTCTCTAACGGAGCATCTACTCCAACATCTACTGTTGCAAATCCAACTTTCTCATCTAATGTAAGCACTGGTTTTTCAGAGTCTGGTTGGGTTACTGTAACTATGAAAGCTACAGGTAATGGTGCTTCAGGTGATACTACAAGAACTTGGAGTGATGCTGTATATGTTGCAGATAAAACGCCTGTTAATCCTTCTGTTTATTTCGAAGATTTCAACAGTTTAGATAAATGGCCTACATTCAACTACTTCGATAACAACTTCAAGTGGAAATCATCTACTTATGGTTTTTATGATAATTCCGCGGTAATGTATCAAGGCTACGATCAAAGAATTAATACGTCTATGGGTCTATATCCTTATACAGGTTCTCCTGCCGGCGATTATGATGATATGTTTAGCGTTCCTGTAGATTTATCTGGTTTTGGTACTGCTGATTGCAATTTGAACTTCCTTTATGCTGCAGCTACAAGATCTTCATCATCTTTAAATATTAAAGATACTCTTGAAATTTCTTACTCTACTGACCGTGCTAAAAGTTGGACAAAATTAACTGCACTTACAAAAGGTACTTTGATTAATAATGGTACAGTAACTGATGAGTTTTTCCCAACTAGTACTGCTAACTGGTCTCCTAAAACTATAGCTATACCTACTGCTGCTCGTCAATCTTATGTAGTATTTAGATTTAGATATAAACCAGGTGTAGGTACAGATAATACTTATAGCTCTGGTAATAACTTCTTTATGGATAGACTAAACTTTAGTTCTTATACTGCTGAAGTTGCTGATGCTATGCATAACAGTGGTCAGATAGTTATAGCACCAAACCCAACTCAAGGTAATGCTTATGTTATTGTAAAAGGTGCTCAGTCTGCTGAGGCTACTATTACAGTATCTGATATTGCAGGTAAAGTAGTTTACACAACTGCTGCTTCTGTTGTAGGTGCTGAAACTAAAATTGAAATACCTCAAATCGTATTGGCTGTGAAAGGTATCTATTTAGTACAAACACAAACTGGTAATAACACTAACACTCAAAAGTTAGTAGTTTACTAGGTCACTTTAATTAAATAAAATTTTGAAGGCGAGTCATGTTTTACATGGCTCGCTTTTTTTATTAAGAAAATGATAAAATATTTTTAACCTATACCCAAGTTCTACATTTAGTTGTTCGTCTATAAGTTATACCCTGCAATCAAAGCTAATTACCGGTTAAGTCAATGATGCATTTTTATTAACTTATTTAACGTATTAAAATGAAGAAACTAACACTCGCGTTATTTTTATTACCTGGCTTTTTGCATCTAGCCAATAAAGCAATTGCCCAAAAATGTGGAACTGTTGAACTGCAAGAAAAACTAGCAAAACAGCATCCGGAAATAACCAAGATTGAGGAAGACTATAAAAAGAAGTTAGCTTCTCAGATTGCTAAGATGGATTTCAAATCTTTATACAGATCCACTACATCTGATAACATGGTATTACATATACCTGTAGTAGTACATATTATGCACTCTTACGGTAGCGAATATATTTATGATAGTGCTGTAGTGAATATGGTAAAAGAGATGAACACTATTTATAATCTTCAAAATGATACGTCTGACATTATACAGCCATTTAAACAATATGTGGGTAATGCTCACATTCAATTTCATTTAGCGACAAAAGATCCGGTAGGAAGACCTACAATAGGTATTACTCGTAGAATGACCTATTTAACAAATGGTGGAGATGACCAAGCAAAAATGGATCAGTGGAGCAATGCTAATTACTTGAATATTTGGATTGAAAATTATATTGGTCTTGCAACCGATGGAGGAACCGTTTTGGCATATGCTTATAAGCCACCTGCAGCTTCGGTTATTCCTTATTACGATGGTTTAATGTGTGGTTACAGATACATTCACTTTGAGAACACTGTGTCTCACGAAGTTGGCCACTATTTAAATTTAGATCATCCTTGGAATAGTAGTGGTGCATCTGCTGGTACAGCAGGTGCCTGTGGCGATGATGATGTTGATGACACTCCACCAACTATAGGCCATTTCAGTACATGTCCATTATATGATACTGCATGCGCTACTAATTATTTTAAAACATATTTTAATCCTGACGGCTCATCATATATTATTAACTACCCCGATACAACTAACGTGCAGAATATTATGGACTATTCCAGCTGCACCAATATGTTTACAAAAGGTCAGGTTGATAGAATGAGAAAAGCTTTGCGTGTAGATAGTCTGGCTTTTAGGCATATATTAATTTCTGATTTTAATACAGAAATTACAGGTGCCTTAGCCAATAGGCCTGACCTTCCGGCCATTCCAGATTTTTATCCGACTGTATCTAATAAAATGCAGTATTTCACGTGTCCTGGAACTATAGTGAAAATTTTTAATAGAACATGGGGAGATACCTTAACTAATTTACAGTGGCAGTTTGGTGGTGGTGCTAGCGTTGATGATACTGTAGTAACTTCCTCTTCAGCCTTAGGTTATAGTGGTTTTGTGAATAATACGTTTTCACAGGCTGGTTGGGCTACATTAACTATGAAGGCTACAGGTAATAATACTGCAGAAAGTACTAAAACATGGGAGAAAGCAATTTATGTAGCCGATAATAATGCTATAAGCACTAATGGATATTTTCAAGAGTTTGCACCTGGGGGAGATCGTGATAAATGGCCATTGTTTAACTATTACAATAATGAGTTTAGTTGGGAATTTGCTAATGTAGGTTTGTATGATAACTATTGCCTTAAATACAATGGTTTTGATAATAGAGTAAACCCTAGAACAGGCTCGCCTAAAGGAGATTTTGACGATGTATTCTCAATTCCTGTAGATTTATCGGAATATGCCGGAGCGGGTGCTTGTAATTTAAACTTCTTCTCTTCTGGTGCGTCTAGAACATCAATGTCTCCAAGTATTAAGGATACTTTTGAAATAGCTTATTCAACCGATAAAGCTAAGACTTGGACTGTACTAAAAGTTTTCACCAAATCAGATTTAATTAACAAAGGCACTTTCACAGAATCATATGTCCCCACATCATCTGCTGATTGGGTAGCTAAAACGGTTAATATTCCTGAGGCTGCAAGAAAATCTTATGTAGTATTCAGAATGAGATATAAGCCAGGGGTAGATCATTATGGCTTTATGAGTAGTACCGGAAATAATTTCTACATAGATAGAATTCATTTTAGTAGCTCAACTGCCGATATCTCTGGTATTGCTATGCAAGAAAATACTGTAGTTGTAGCACCTAATCCTACGTCAACTTCAGCATTTATAGTTATGGGTGCTATTCAGCCTTGCGTTGCCGATGTTATAGTTACTGATATTACGGGCAAGCTTGTGTATAAAACACAAGAAAATGTTTCTAATGGTAGTAAAATCGA
>CAYWUY010000111.1:0-7207 GCA_964461535.1 uncultured Flavipsychrobacter sp. | reverse complement strand
TTTCTTGGCTCATGCGATACTTTTTTGTGTATCGCTATTTCAGGACTAGACAATACCCACATTAAAATTATAGATGTTAGCAGTGGTGGAAACATCTAGACCAAAACCACCTTCTTTTTTGCCAGTGCGCGAAAATTGGAAATAGAAACCTTCAGTAACGCTGAATGAGTTACTACTAGGTACTTTCATTTTATAACTCTTATCTATTAAGCCGTCATAATATCTGTGTTCAATTGTAGCAGTCATTGAAGCGGTTCCGCCACCTAGATAATAACGCTGAAACATCCTTTTGCCTGCTTTGCTAGAGTTTTGATACGCGGCATACATACGGAACAATCCCATTTGTGCATGGGAGCTAATAGCAATGCAGCATAGTGTTAGGACTAGAAGTGCTTTTCGTAGCATATTGAGTATTTGGTTTTGAACGCAAATAAACAACATATTTTTAGTTTTCCTTAACAGTTGGGCGAAAAATATTAATTGTTATTTTTTAGTGGAGTTCGTGTTTTCCATTTTTCATCTTCCAATTTATTAAAGTATTTGCCAAACCATGTTAATAGTTGCCTATGTAGTAATGATGTTTTTATAAGGTAGTTATTATTCTCTGCAACAGCACCTAAGCTTGCTTTAGCATCAAAAGAGGTTCTGCCGAGTTTGAGCGTAGTATGTTTACCTTTTATAGCCTCTTCTAAACATGTGAATAGAATATTGAAGTATAAAGAATGAGTGGAATTTATTGTAGAATCGTAACCAATATAATATACCTCATAGTCATTCTTGCTTACATATGCACTGTGAAATGCAACTAAACTACCTTCGAAGAGGTAACCAATAATTTCAAATTGTTGTCCTAAAGAATATGCAAGATCTATGAAGTGATTTTCTGTTAGAGTAGTTAGTACAAAGTCTTGCTGGTTAACCACTTTTTGAAATAGCTGGAAGATTTCTTTATTGTTAGATTTTATTTCTTCAATAGATAATTTCTTTATAACTATATCATTTCTAAGTTGTAATATTTTTTGCGCCCTAGCTCTATATTTTCGGCTCAAGCTAGTTACATAGTCTTGAAGTGTAGCCCATTTTTGAATACCCTTCATATTCATGGTAAGGTCATTCCAGGGTTGGTGATAGCCTATTTGGTATGCCCACCTATGATCTTGTGCACATAGTTCAGTATCTCTAATAATAGCAGCAAAGGCGCCTTCATCTGTAGCTATTTTATCAGCAACAGATATTAAGATTTTATTTGAGGTTTTTAGGTCTATTAGTTCATTATCATAGCAAAAGTATTTACTGCTATTTCGTAGTGCGTTACCGGTAACTAATACCTTTATTTTTTTCAAATCCAGTATTATATTGAATATGCGACTGTAACATTTATCAGATGGAGACGATTTGAAGTGAGAAGAGTTAAGCGAATATATCTGGAAGTAGCAAAATGCAACTGGCTTATCTGCTATGTAAATAACAACATATCGGAATGAGGCATCTTTTACTGTTGTTTCAAGTGCCAATAAATATTCATAAGACAGATCGCAGTATTGCTCTCTGTTAAGACTAGTTATGATGTTTTTCAGGTTTATCACACTGTCATAAACTGTATATTGCTGCTGTGCAGGTAAAAACTTATAATACAATTTCTTTACTCGCCCCATAATTACGCAGTTGTCATAACAATCTGCAACTGGCAAAGGCAATACGGTAGCACTATTTATCATATAATTGTAGAACATTCAAAATTATACTTTTTGTAATTGGCGAGCCTGTGCTCTTTTATTGATAATAGGTATAGTATCTCTGTAAAAGTCTATATGCCAAAATTTATACAACAGTTGATTGTTAGATAATATATTTTAAATCACCCCATTAAACACATACATAAACATTATTTTTACGCAAATTTTTTAGGAGATGTTAAAACAACTACTTTTTACAGTGGTATGTGCTGTGGGTGTTGCAAGAGTGGTAGCTCAAGATAACGCCAATGTATATAGAAATGCAGCAAACGTATACTATTGGAAAAACCGTATGCCCGATAAAGCCTACTGGCAGCAAGATGTGGCATACACTATTAATGCCAAGATTGATGAAACTGACCATAAAATAGAAGCTACTGAGCAGATAGAATACTGTAATAACTCTCCAGACACATTGCGGTTTGTATATTTTCATTTATACCAAAATGCCTTTGTTAAAGGGTCGTATCTACACAAACTAGAAAAAGCTAATAATGTGCGTACCCGTATGGGTAAAAAAGAGGCGGCAGGTATAGGTACAGAAATATTGGAAATGAAAGTAAATGGTATGACGGCTACTACAGAGCTAGACAATACCATACTTAAAGTATACTTGCACCAGCCATTAGCTCCTGGAGGGAAAGTAGTATTGGGTACAAAGTTTGTAACCCATTACGATAAGGGCGCAACTCGCCGTAGAATGCAGATGTATAATGCTTGGGGCTTCACTCATTATAATGGCTGCCAGTGGTATCCTAAGCTTGCGGTATATGATAGGATGCACGGCTGGGATACCTACCAACATTTGAATAAAGAGTTTTATGGAGATTATGGTGTGTTTGATGTTACACTCGACTTTCCTTCTAACTACATAGTTGAGGCTTCGGGTGAACTTAAAAATAGAAATGAAGTATTGCCTGTTGATTTAAGGGCAAAACTGGATATAAAAAACTTTGCTACTAAAAAAGCAACCGATACCCCTACAACCATAATACCCTATGTAAAAGGAGAGCGTAAGAAATGGCATTTTGTGGCCAATAATGTGCATGACTTTGCTTTTACTGCCGATCCGTCTTATCGTATAGGTACTGCTTATTGGAATGGTGTAGAGTGTGTGGCAATAGCACAGGAGCCTCATGCAGCAGGATGGCAAAATGCAGCTGACTACATGACTAAAATTATTAAAACCTTTTCCGAGGAAATAGGTATGTATTGCTATCCAAAGATAGTAGCTGCAGATGCTAATGATGGTATGGAGTATCCTATGATAACTCTTGATGGTGGTAGTGATCCTGGCTACAGAGGGTTACTAGTGCACGAAATTGGCCATAACTGGTTTTACGGACAAGTGGGTAGCAACGAAACCTATCGTGCCGCTATGGATGAGGGTTTTACCCAGTACTTAACGGCATTGGGACTGCGCAAAATAGATGGTGATACTGTAATGGCTGCTAAGCCTAAAGGTTTTTGGAGAAAAACATTTGCTGAAGACCCACAGCTAGTTATAGATAGAAATCTATTGAATAGTTATACCATGACGGCACTTAATGGTAATGAAGTGCCATTAAACACCCACAGTGACGATTTTAATAGTGCCTTAAATCATGGAGGTGGATATGGTATGGTATATCACAAAACAGCATCTATGTTGTATAATTTAGAGTATGTGCTTGGTGATAGCCTGTTTAAAGCTGCTATGCATAACTATTTTGAACAGTGGAAATTTGCACATCCATATTTTGAAGACTTTAGAGCCTCAATTATCAATTTTACGCATGTAGATTTATCATGGTTCTTTGATCAGTGGTTTGAAACTACTAAAGTGCTTGATTATGGTATAGGTAGTATTCGCCGAGCAGGCAACGGGGACTGGAAAGTGACATTTAAGCGCAAGCGTGAAATGCAAATGCCACTTGATTTTACTGTTACCGATAAAAAGGGAAACAAAACACACTATTATATCCCTAATACATGGTATACAAAAAGTACCACTGCGCAGGTATTGCCTAAATGGACAGGTTGGGGTAAGCTAAACCCAACCTATACGGCTACTATACATGTGCCTGATGGAGTGAAAAAAGTGCAAATAGATACTACATATCGTTTTGCTGATGCTGATTATACTGACAACATAAAAACTAAGCATCCGCTATTTAACGCCCCTAATATTTGCACAAAACTAGATGGTGGCTTAGCGGTAAATACTAACCGCCGAAAATATAAATTATATGCACGTCCTGACCTGTGGTGGAATCCTGTTGATGGAATGAAGCTAGGTGTGCATTTTGAAGGGGATTATATGTTTAGCAAAAACAAACTTGACGCTACTATTTGGTGGAACTCTCACATACTGCAAGAAGATGCCTACCTGCCATATGAAGACCAAACTACCTACTACCGTTATGAGCCTATAAACTATAGCATTAATTACAGTACTCCTGTAGCACGTAATATGCCTAAGTTGCAAATGCAACTGAATAGTCGTTACCTTGATGGTGGCTGGTACCACAGGCTAGGCCTTAACTGGCAAGTAAGCGAAAACGATTTGCTACAGGTGTATGGCTTAAGCATGTGGCGAGGCTCTTATTCTGCTAAAGATTATTTAACTGATCCTAACAACTGGACCAGCACTTGGGAAAGGCATAATACATCTATCAATCTTGGGTATACCCATAGCTACAATTATTTAAGAGGTGCAGGTAGATATACTATAAATATAAGAACACCACTACTTACCGGTAAGAACAGTGGGGTAGATTACTCCTTTATACAGTTAGAGTCTGTAAACAACACTGCTATTGCTAAGTTTGATTTGCGCACTCGTTTCTTTGCCCGTTTTGGTGTAGGTAGCAGTTTTGCTAATGAGAGTCTGCTATACTTAGCCGGTGCGAGTCCTGAAGAACAAATGGAGAATAAGTATACTCGTAGTAAAGGCTATATTCCTTACGACTGGCAAGGTTATTCATTGTACGATGTGAATCATTTTCAGCAGGGTGGGGGACTTAATCTTCGCGGCTATGCAGGTTATGTAGCTGTAGATGAAAGAGGCACAACTACCTACAGCGCTTATAAAGGTCGTAGTGGTGCTGCGGTAAATATGGAGTTGGGTTTTGATAATTATTTGACATTACGCCCGCGCCTAACGCGTAATTGGTTGCATGTTAGCCCATACCTATTTGCCGATGCCGGTGTTATAGAACTAAGTTCTTACAATCCTAGTGATATATACACGCTTAATCCTACTGTATATTGCAGTGATTTAAGAGTAGATGCGGGTTTAGGTGTGGCATTTACTATAAAAAAATGGGGCGTATTTGAAAAGGCTAAACCGCTTACGCTTCGTTTCGATATGCCTTTCTTTGTCAATCGTGCACCGTATTCTAATGCGCAGTATGCTACTTTCCGTTATGTAATAGGTATAAATAGAGCCTTTTAGTATCTTATACGTAGGTATGCAAAATGGGCGATGTGTAACTTGCACATCGCCCATTTGTATTTTAAAACAAAGTATAGTTACTGTGCGTAAGCATAGTCTGCCAAATATTCGTATTTCTTAGTTAGTTTACCGGCTTCGCATATAGTAGCACGGCGCAGTATGTCGCTATTTTCTTTAAATAGTTCGGGCAATACGTATTTTTCAAAATGGTTGCCAAAATATTGAGAAGCATCGCAAGGAAGCTCGTTAGGCAAGTTGTCAACAGCCATTACATCTATTACGTTTTTATCGTTTAGATAAGGAGCCGTTTTGCTTAGGTCGTGACGGTCTATACCATATACTGGGTCTGCAATGGTAGATGAACCTATATTTATAGGTACACTACCATCTACATCACAAGTAATATCTGATATAACACTTATGCGCCAGTCGTTGCGGGCTATTTGCTCTTTTTCAAACAAGCGAGGTATCTGTTGGTCCCAGTATATGCCATTCATCAATAAATCAGTTTGGTGAATGTATGAGGTGAATAAACATTTGTAGGCTTTTGGGTTAGCATGAAAATCGTCTCTTGCAAATAAGTCATTGTCTTTACGAGAGTATAACGATGCCCCCTTAAGGTGTGTAAATACAGGATATTCGTATTGGTGAGTTAAGAAGTCCATAGGTTCTACAGACTCTATATCTAGCTGAGTAAGTACCTCTAGTACGCCTGCTGCTACCTTACCCGATCCTGTAAGTACTATCTTCATATTAGGTAGTTTTATGTGTTCATAGGCCGCTATTAGCTCTACAAAGCTTTTTACCTCATGTGCAGCAGGAAGTTGAAATAAGCCGTGTTTCTCGCCATATGTTTTAAGTCCGTTATGGGCGCCTACTATACCTGCATAAAAGCCAAATCCAAGTATACGTTGGTCATCGGCATGAGTAAGACATTCATAGTCTATCATGCGTATGTTTTTTTGTATCAGGCTTTGCATTAGGCCTTGGTTGTAGGGCTGCTTCTTTTTAGTGTGCGAGAAGAAGAAATATGTTTTATTTGGAATTAGATACTCAACAGGCACTTCTTTTATGCCCATTAGTATATCGCACTGGCTAAGGTCGTCAGTAAGGGTTACGCCTTCTGCTGCATATTCAGCATCGGTAAAACAGCGGGTGGGAGAGGGTTCTACTACTATATGTATATTAGGGTATTTGGCCATTAAGTAAGAGCACTGCTTTGGTGTAAAAGCCACCCTATAGTCAGGGAGCTTTTTTCTTTCTCTAATCAATCCGATACGGAGCATTGTTTTAGTATTTTTGCGCGCAAAGATAAGAATTATGGCGTGCCACCCTCTTTTATAAAGCACGCACTAATATATATCATCAGTTTATTATGCCTAACTACTTTGAATTATACGATATGCAACTTACGTTGCAGCCCGATGCCGAGCAAGTAAAAGCTAAGTTTTATGAGCTGAGCCGCAAGTATCACCCTGACCGCTATGCCCGTGCCGGAGCCGAGCAGCTAGATGAGGCTATGACTATGGCAGCGTTAAATAACCAGGCCTATAAAGTGCTTGCCGATGCCGATGCTACCCTGGCGTATGTGCTGCAGCTATCTGGAGTGCTGAAAGAGGATGAAAAATATAACTTGCCACCTGCATTTCTTATGGAGATGATGGATCTTAATGAGGCAGTGAGCGACTGGGAAATGGAACCCCAAAATGAGGCTGCAAAAACACAAGCTATTCAAATGCTGCAAGCAGCACTAGATGAGTGGCAACAGGCCTACGACCCGCTACTAGAGCAGCTAAGCCTGAGTGATACGGATGCTCTCATTAAGATTAAAGATATGTATTTTAGAAAGAAATATTTATTGAGAATTCAAGAAAGATTATCTACATTTGCATCCCGCTAAAGGATGAAGTGGTGTTATTACACAGCCTGAAAAGCAGTAATGACAATAAAAAAAAATCACTTCGTTAAAATAATTGCCCAGATGGCGGAACTGGTAGACGCGCTAGACTCAAAATCTGGTTATCGCAAGGTAGTG
>CAYWUY010000110.1:0-7223 GCA_964461535.1 uncultured Flavipsychrobacter sp. | reverse complement strand
GTAATATTACCTGATTTATGGAACGATTTACCACTCTGATTTGTAAACTTCAAATTGTAAACATATACCCCAACTGGCTGAGCTTCCCCCTTATAAGTTCCATCCCATCCTTAGTTTATTGTATTCGATTCAAAAAGTTGAAACCGTATTACATTAATTATTCAAAGTTTAATAAAATATTTTTTATTTCATTTCCTGAATGAACTTTCAAAACATAAATCCCTTTTGAAATATTGCCACGTGGAATTTTTAAACTAGTTTCATTAGAAGAAAATGGTAGTGCTACTTGCTTACCAGTAACATCTGAAAGAACAAAAGTAACTTCATCAGATAGCTTTTTTAGAATATTTATACTTATATAATCACTATTAACCGGATTCGGATAAACCTCAACATCAATATTAGATATCTCCTGTACCACTGTAGGGAAATGGTACTTAATATATATAGTCGGAACTTTAGTAGAGTCTATATTGTAATAAGATGGAGAATAGAATATCATTGAATTATATGAAACACCTTCAGTTTTATGTTTCATCATAATTCCAAAATTCCCATCTGCACTAGCCATACCTCTTACAATATTAGTTATATTTACATTAATGTAATCTTGACGAGTAGATATACTCTGTGATAACGTTACAAAATCAGTGGTAGTATATGTAGGCTGATTTGACCATACTAAGGAAGTTGTATCCCAAGATTGTGTCAATCTGTATATTTTAGATTCATTTCCGCTACCATATGTTGGACTTCCTGTATAGCCAGAAGTAGAAAGGGTATCTGCAAACAGGGAAATAAATGCAGAATCAATTATTGCAGAAGACGGAATAGAAGTTAGATCAAACTTTAAATACTGACGCCATATATAATTATCCCCCATACTAGTCCAATTTGCAATAATCATATCTCTAGCATTTGTTAATCCACAGGGCTCTCCCGTACTTATAACATAAGTAGCCAATGAATTTGATGTATTACACCTTATTGTTTTATTATAAACAGCTTGTGCGTGCGTGGCTTGAAAAGTTGAAATTAACAAGCAAAAAGTGATTAAGATTTTTTTCATAGTTATTAATTTAAAAACAAAAATAGCAACAATATTAGATTGTTGCTATTTTTCTCAATATAAATCAACAAATAACTATGCGTTTTGCATAACTTTTGGAGCTGCAGAACGAATTTCTTCATTTGCTGCAGAAGCATACTTTTCAAAGTTTTTAACAAATAAACCAGCTAATTCATTTGCTTTTTTATCATACGCTTCTTTATCTGCCCATGTATTACGTGGTATTAATATCTCAGATGGCACGTTAGGTACGGCTGTTGGCATTAAAACTCCAAATACAGGATGAGCAACATACTCAGCATTATTCAATTCACCTTTCATTGCTGCTGTAATCATAGCACGTGTGTAGCTTAATTTCATACGGCTACCAGTACCATAAGCACCGCCGCTCCATCCGGTGTTAATCAACCAAACGTTTACATTTTTGTCATCGTCTAGTTTTTTACCTAACAACTCAGCATACTTTGTTGGGTGTAATGGTAAGAAAACACGACCGAAACATGCAGAGAATGTAGTTTGTGGCTCAGTAACACCAACCTCAGTACCAGCAACTTTAGCTGTATATCCACTAATGAAATGGTACATAGCTTGCGCTTTAGTTAACTTAGATATTGGAGGTAGGATACCAAATGCATCACACGTTAAGAAGAAAATATTTTGTGGTTGACCACCATAAGAAGGCTCTTTAGCATTGCTAATAAAGTCTATTGGATATGCCGCACGAGTATTTTCAGTAACACTACCATCAGCATAGTTTACTTTGTTAGTACCTTCGAAGAACTTGATATTTTCTAACAAAGAACCACCTTTAATAGCACCATAGATTTGAGGCTCTTTTTCTTCGCTCAAATCGATGCACTTAGCGTAACAACCACCTTCAAAGTTGAATACTGAATTATTAGCCCAACCATGCTCGTCATCACCTATTAATGCGCGTTCAGGATCAGCACTTAAAGTAGTTTTTCCAGTTCCGCTTAAACCGAAGAATAATGCAACATCGCCATTTTTACCTTCGTTGGCAGAGCAGTGCATGCTTAACACACCATGGTTGTGAGGTAATACGAAGTTTAATACTCCGAAAATACCTTTCTTCATTTCACCTGTGTAACCAGAACCACCAATTAAAATCACTTTTCTAGTGAAGTTAACTATGGTAAAGTTAGCTTGACGAGTTCCATCTACAGCCGGATCAGCTTGGAAACCAGGAGCTTGGAGAATTAACCAATCATGATTTTGAGCTTCGATCTCAGATGCAGAAGGACGTAAGAATAAATCGTTGCAGAATAAATTAGCCCAAGGGGTTTCGTTTACTACTCTGATATTCAAACGATAAGCAGGGTCAGCACATGCATATGCATCACGCACCCATACTTCCTTACCCTCTAAGTATGCACAAACTTTATCGTAAAGTTTATCAAAAGCATCAGGAGCAAAAGGAATGTTTACATCACCCCAGTCTACACTGTCTTGAGTAATTGCATCTTTAACTGTAAACTTGTCTTTAGGAGAACGGCCGGTAAATTTACCTGTACTCACACAAAGAGCGCCAGTGTCATTCAATACTCCCTGGCCTAGGTCCAAGGTTTTCTTCACTAACTCTTCGGGAGAGAGATTCCAGTGTGCAACGCCAACATTCAAACCTACTTGAGAAAGGCTAAATGATGCGTTCTTTTTACCTAATTCCTGCATAAATTTTTCTTTTTTAAGAGTATAAAACAGAGCACAAAAATAATACTTTAAGAATATAATGCACTAATAAACATCATTATTTTGGTAACATAGTGTTGATAAACAAACGCCATGTATATACATCTATAAATTACCCCATTAAACATAATTATAGTATCTCTGATTCTTGATAGCCGATTTGGTTTAATTTTGATTTGATGCGCACTAAACACATAAGATATCTATTAATATTGGCGTGTATTGTTACAGTCACCCTACCCTCTTTATTTTGTACCAGTCCTAAATCTGTAGATGACACATCCGACACAGAGCACCCAAGTTCACCCTGGAGAAACGTATACGATACCAGTGCACACTACGTAGGCATGGAGACCTGTAGAGGCTGCCATGCTGAGGTATACAACACATTTATAAAAACCGGCATGGGTCAGTCATTTGATGTGGCTAGCAAAAGTAAATCAGCAGCAGATTTTAGTGCAGCACATGCATTGGTATATGATACTGCTAATGACTTTTACTATAAACCGTTCTGGAAGGGAGACGACTTATATATTAAAGAATTTAGACTATCTGGAAAAGATACTATACACAAACGCGAGCAAAAAATAGATTATATTGTAGGTTCTGGTCAACATACAAACTCTCACATATTTAATATAAATGGATATTTATATCAAGCACCTATTACATTCTATACTCAAAAACATCAGTGGGATCTAGCACCCGGTTTTGAAAAAGGTGCCAATAGTAGGTTTAACCGGATGATACAACTAGAGTGTATGAGTTGTCATAATGGGTATCCTGAATTTGATGCCAATAGCGAAAATAAGTACACTAGAGTTGCACATGGTATAGATTGCGAGCGCTGTCATGGACCGGGAAGTCTTCATGTGAATGAAAAAATGGCCGGAAAAATAATTGATACATCAAAAGAACCTGACTATAGTATAGTTAACCCTAGGAGACTAAGCACAGAATTGCAAAATAATGTATGCCAGCGTTGTCATTTACAAGGCATAGCAGTATTAAATGACGGAAAATCCTTTTATGATTTTCATCCCGGCATGAAGTTATCAGAGGTAATGAATGTATTTATGCCGCAGTATGACGGGGCACAAGATAAAATGATAATGGCCTCACATGTTGAGCGCATGAAAAAAAGTGACTGTTTTGTGCAATCAGGAAAAATGAGCTGCATTACTTGCCACAATCCACATGTAAGTGTAAAATTCACACCAAGAGAACAATATATAACTGCATGCAATAGCTGTCATGGACAAAAAAATCAACAGAAATGCAGTGCTAGTGAAAACGTAAGGTTAGCTAAAAATAATGACTGCATTACTTGCCACATGCCACATAATGGAAGTATAGATATACCACACGTAGCAGTTACAGACCATTATATACGTAAGAACCCTGCCAATAAAGAAGAGGTAAAAAAGATTACAGCCTTTTTGGGGATGAAATCTTATAATAATGACAACCCAGACGCTATAACTTATGCAAGAAGCTTCATGGAGTTTTATGAACGATACACCCCCTCTGATGCCCTATTAGATTCTGCTATTTACCATTTAAATAAAGAATCTAAACGCGAGCAAGAAGAAAAACAAAATAAAGACTTTATCAGAGCCTACTTTTTAAAGAAAGACTACCCAAAAGTTATTGGATACGCATCTCAACTAGATCCATCAAAAATGAAAGATGCATGGGCTTGCTATAGAGTCGGAGAATCTTATGTGGAACAAAACATGCCTGAAAAAGCCTTACCGTGGTATGAAAAATGCGTATCAATACTACCTAATTCACTAGACTTTGAAAATAAATATGGTATATGCCTATTAATGCTAGGTCAAGAACAAAAAGCATTTCAGGTATTTCAGAAGATAATACAAGAAAACCCTAACCACATTAGCGCTAATACTAACTTGGGCTATTTATATATGCAACAAGGTAATGCTACGATGGCATACGACCGACTACTTTACGCACAAATGCTAGACCCTGACTATGAGCAAAATCTAATAAACTTAGCTGTATGGTATCATAATAGTAATAGAAATAATGATGCTGCGAAATGTTTAGAACATTTGCTAAAAAAACATCCTAAAAATGAACAAGCTAAAATGATGCTTGCAGACCTTGCTAAAGGCAGTTAAAAAGCTATTCTCATTTTTATTGAAATTAAGTATCTAGAGTACAAATTGCTGCAATTCCACTAATTTGCAGCCATAATAACTATGCGTTACATTTTCACAACTATACTTGCTACTATACTATTAACAAGTGCTATGGCACAACAAACAGCACCCAAAAGAGAACTTAGGGCTGCTTGGATAGCTACAGTAGCAAACATTGACTGGCCTACCAAACAAGGCCTGCCCGCAATAGAACAGCAGCAGCAATTTATACAAAGGCTAGAAGAACTGAAAGCATTGGGATGTAATGCTGTGATGGTACAAATAAGACCTGCTAGTGATGCTTTATATGCGAGTAAACTTGAACCCTGGAGTCATTATTTAACAGGCAGGCAGGGAGTAGCCCCCTTCCCTTATTACGACCCACTCATATTTATGGTTGAAGAAACCCATAAACGCAATATGGAATTCCATGCTTGGTTTAATCCGTTTAGAGCATTGGTAGATAGTAAAAACAACCCTAACCCCAACAACCATGTTACTAAAACTCACCCAGAGTGGATAATTAGCTATGGGGGGAAATCATATATTGACCCCGGTATACCCGCAGCAAGAGAATATGTTATAAGCGTTATTACTGATGTAGTAAAACGATATGATATAGATGGGGTTCATCTGGACGATTACTTTTACCCCTACAGAATAGCCGGTGTTAATTTTGGAGATAATAAAAGCTTCAGTACCTACAATGATGGAATGAGTAGAGATGACTGGCGTAGAGACAATGTAAATAGGTTTGTAACATTACTTAACACCAGTATAAAAAACATTAAGCCATACATAAAGTTTGGTATTAGTCCTTTTGGGGTATGGAAAAATGAGTCACAAGATCCGGAGGGCTCTGATAGTAGAGCAGGTCAAACTTGTTATTATGACTTATACTCTGATGTTATATTATGGATACAGAAGGGATGGGTAGATTATTTAATGCCACAACTTTATTGGGAGCGCAATCATAAGGCTGGAGCATTTAACAAATTGCTGCCTTGGTGGAACGCTCATAGCCATAACAGACATATGTATTACGGGCTTGGCGTTTACCGAATGAGCGAAAACCCAACAGGGTGTTGGAGAACTACAGAGGAACTAACCAGCCAAATAAAAGAAATAAGAAAATATACAGAAACAGGCTTTTGCTTTTACAGTGCTTCTTGTTTTAACAAAACACGCATACCTATAATAGACAGTGTAAAACAACTAAACAAGCCAATAGCTTTTCCACCTACAATGAAATGGATAGATAGCTTACCACCTGCTGCTCCTCAACTTCAGCTAACTGCAGAGCATTCATCAACTACTTTACATTGGCAACACTTTAACCCAAGTAAAGAACCTATAAAATATGCAGTTTATAGATTTGCTTTAGGAGAGCCTATAAATACACAAAACAATAGCCATATAATAGAATTAACCCAAGCAACTGAATATACCGACCGTGAAGCTAGAGCAGGCAAAAACTATACTTATGTAGTAACAGCCCTAGATAGAACCTGGAATGAAAGTAAAATGAGTAATAGCGTAAGCAGTAATAAATAATAAAAAAAGACAATCATGGCAAGTGTTACTAATGGTAGCCTACTAGATACTAACCTACTTAAAGAGCTAAAAGATGCTAAAATAGCCCTAGTGTGCACCGAATGGAATGAGGCGATAGTAGCTGAACAAATAAAGGGTTGTGAACAGATACTGAAACAATATGGAGCTACTAACCTAAAAACACTAAGAGTACCCGGCAGCTTTGAAATTCCATTTGGCTGTAGGCAGCTATGGAACTGCTTTGAAAACAGCTATGAAAAACCAGAAGCGATAATAGCATTTGGCGCAGTAATACGAGGAGGAACACCACATTTTGAATATGTATCTCAAGCAGTAACTAATGGCATATTACAGCTAAACTTAACTATGGATATTCCAATAATATTTGGAGTACTAACATTAGACACTGAAGCGCAAGCTTGGGAGAGATTGGGAGGCATACACGGACATAAAGGAGAAGAAGCTGCAATAACAGCTTTGAAAATGATAGCCAACAGTAGAAAAACCTGGAAATAATATTATAGTAACCTTTTGCATAAAGCCCGGAAATTTAAACCGGGCTTTATGCATTTATGAGGCATAGAAATACCTACTTATATAAAACAGTAAAATGAAAACTGACTATTACTTAATTGAGAGCTATTGCTTTAACATTTATATATCCTTACAAATAAATATTACCTAATTATGGGTTTATGAAATGCTCTAAAATATAATTTACGAGTTTC
>CAYWUY010000109.1:0-7228 GCA_964461535.1 uncultured Flavipsychrobacter sp. | reverse complement strand
TCAGTAATGTTTGCTACTGGTATCTTACAAAACTTTAATAGCTATGCTACTGAAATAGCAGATGCTACCGGAAATCCTGTAGATACTTCTATAAAGTATTACATGGGCGATGGTGCTAGCATACCGGCTGTATATTGGGCTACTTACCCTGTAACTGGTACTACCACTGACAAATTGCGTCACATCATTACTCAAAAATGGTTCTCAATGTGTGGTACACAAGGTTATGAGGCTTGGACAGAATTGCGCAGAACAGGTTATCCTGACTTTTTACAACGTTCTGTAAACTCTCAAATAGGTACTGAAATCCCAAGAAGATTCAAATATCCTACTTCTGAGAGCACAAGAAATACTAATTTCCCTGGTTTGAAATTGACAACACAAAAAGTTTGGTGGAATCTGTAATAGTAAATACAATCTGGTAATTAAAAAATTAGAAAATGAAAAAATTAATATATTTATCTCTTGTAGCTATTGCCGGTTTTACAGCTTGTAAGAAAGAAGATAAAGCAAAGTCTTTTCTTGCTACTTACTCTACACCTACAATAACTATCAGTGGTGATCAATACTATAGCATTAATGTAGGCGGCTCTTTGCCTGATATTAGCGCAACTGCTTACGATTCTTTCTATAATGAGTCTTATACTCCTGTAGTAGATAAGTCTACCCTAGATAATACTACCCCTGGTTTGTATGTTGTAAATATTACAGCAAAAAACAAATACGGTATGGTAGGTTCTAAGGGCGTATATGTAGCAGTAACAAATATTCCTGATGCAGTACATCTAGAGGGCAGCTATGAGCGTTTGTCTAACGGACAACCAGCTACTATAGTTAGAAGAGCTCGTGGTCTTTATGAAACAAACAATGTTGCGGGTGTAAATCCTACAACTCAGTCTGGTTTTGTAACTAGCGCTTTGTTTGCACAAATAGATGATACAACATTAGTTATGCCATTGCAGCCTACTACTTTAGGTACACTATATGGTACTGATGGTAAAATAGAAATGATAGTAGCAGATACTACAATAGCTTATAAAGTACAAGGCAATAGTAGCTTTAACTCTACTGTTACTCGTGTATTCCAGAAGTTATAGTATTTAGTATACGTAACATATTAAAAGGGGCAAATCGCGAGATTTGCCCCTTTGCTTTTATAGCGTATGTAAGTAGTTGTGCTAAATATGCTTAATTACTCGGCTTTATATCTAATGCACGAATTTGCAGGCGGGTATTGCCATTATATTCGTTCTCCTCTATAGTATACACCATGTCGAAAGGGCCATTTTTTACTATATCCTCTTTATCTGCCAGTCCAAAGCCTATACCTTCAATAATAGCACCATACTCTTGGCGGGCTACTACTCGTAGATGCGTGTCTTTCACCTTAACACTATTGCCTTGGTAGTCTACTAGTCGGCGACTGATGAATACCGGTTTCATATTTATTGGGCCAAATGGCTCAAATTGCTTGATAATATTGAAAAAGGCTGGTTTTATTAGGGCTACCGGTATTTCGGCATCTATCTCTATTTCGGGTTGTTGTTGTTCTGGCGTAATGGTAGTGCTTACAATATTTTCAAATCTATCAATAAAATCATTCACCTTATCTATAGACAAGGTAACCCCTGCTGCATAAAAGTGACCGCCATAGTTTTCTAGCAGGTCGCGGCAGCTATGAATGGCCTCGTATATATTGAAGCCGGAAACCGAACGTGCAGAGCCAGTAGCCTTACCATTGGCAGCGGTAAGCACTATAGTTGGCCTATAGTAATGGTCAATAAGGCGAGATGCTACTATGCCTACCACACCCTTGTGCCAGTTTTCGCGATATAGAACCGTAGATTTTCTACTAATCTGTATCTCCTCAGTAAGCATAGCCAATGCTTCTTCAGTTGTGTTTTTGTCTATTTCTTTACGTTCGTCATTGTCGGAATGCAAAGAATCGGCTAGCTCTTTAACCTTTTCGGGGTCAGTTTCAAGGAATAATTCTACAGCTTTACGCGCATCGTCCATACGGCCGGCAGCATTAACGCGCGGACCTATAACAAAAACCAAATCTGAAACAGATAGTTGTTTATTAACACCTGCCAGCTCTTTAAGTGTAGCAATAGCAGGGCACGGAGCCTCATTGATGCGCTTAATGCCATAGAATGCCAAAATGCGGTTTTCTCCGTCTATAGGCACTATATCGGCAGCTATACTGGTAGCTACTAAATCTAAATAAGGATATATAGTCTCTAAATCAATCTTCCAACTGATAGCCAATGCACTTACTAGCTTAAACCCTATGCCGCAGCCGCTTAGCTCTTTATATGGATACTTGCAGTTGGCTTGCTTAGGATTAAGAATTGCAACGGCTGGTGGCAAATGTGCATCCGGCAAGTGGTGGTCGCAAACCACAACATCTATACCCAAAGACTGGGCATAGGCTATAAGTTCGGCCGATTTTATGCCGCAATCTAGCGTAATAATAAGCGTATAGCCATTGGCATGTGCATAGTCTATACCTTGCTTAGAAACACCATAACCCTCGCGATAGCGATGGGGTAGGTAATACGTAATCTCTCCGTCGTAGTGTTTTTTCAAAAAAGAATATACCAAAGCTACCGAGGTAGTTCCATCCACATCATAGTCTCCATAAACCATAATGCGTTCGTGCCATTCTATGGCTTCGGTAATTCTGTGTACCGCTTTTTGCATGTCTTTCATTAAGAAAGGATCGTGCAGGTGCGATAGTTCAGGCCTGAAAAACAGGCGAGCTTCTTCAAAATTTTTTATGCCACGCACTGCTAGCAGCCTGCATAAAGCAGGGTGTATTTGCAGTGAGTTATACAGTTCGTGAACAGCAGCATCATCTACGGGTTTGAGTGTCCATCTTTTAGTTGGCTTCATTTCCCATATCCAGTGTTTTTATAGACGCATGATAATCATGCACCCATTTTGTAAGATCGGCTGCAAAATTACTATTATTAATATTTTCAAAGAAATTGCCTTTACTCATTATGGTTTCCAGCAGTTGGTCTTGTGCAGCTATGCAAGCTATTGCAGTGCTGTAAGGTATGTGCGTAAAAGATACCATTTCGTATACCGATACAAAATGCTCAGGATAGCGAAGGCCAAGTTCTTTTTCTATTTTCTTTCTTTCCAAGAATGCAGGAGCTGCTACTTTATCGCGCATTTCAATAAAGTTATTCAGTGCCAGTTGCGCCACTGCATCGCCATTTTTCTTGCGTTTTAGCTGATATTCGGGCATAATAGCACTCCAGTTATGGTTGTGCTTGTCTATTAAGCCTGCTAATACGCTACAATCTTCAAATCCTGCGTTCATGCCCTGGCCATAAAATGGTACTATAGCGTGTGCAGCATCGCCTATTAGCGCATTTTTATCTTGGTAGTGCCAAGGAAATACGTGAGTGGTAATAAGTGATGCAGTAGGATTAGAGAAAAAATCTTCAATAAGTGTAGGCATCATGGCTTTAGCATCAGCAAAATATTTATCGAAGAAATTATTTACGTCAGCCTCAGTTTTTATGTTGGCAAATGATACTTCACCCTCAAATGGCATAAACAGTGTGCAAGTAAAAGTGCCATCGGTATTAGGTAGCGCTATCATCATAAAGTTGCCCCTAGGCCATATGTGCAAGGCTTCGCGCTCCATTTGCATCTTGCCTGCAGCGTCTGGTGGTATGCACAGTTCTTTATAGCCATATTCTAAATATTGCTGGCTGCTATTCACTCTATCCATATGCGTATAGCTGGTACGTAGTGCAGAGAATGCACCATCAGCACCAAACAATAAGTCGCTAGTAACGGATTGTGTGTTATTACCACTGTCAGTTAGGTTTATGGTATTATTAAGTACATCTACTTTGGTGCAACGTTGGTCGAAATGAATGGTAACACCATTTTTCTCAGCTAGTGTCATTAGGCTTTTATTCAATTCGCCACGGCTTACTGAATAGATAGCGTCGTTGTTTTTGCTGTAAGGCTGAAATGCAGTAGAGCCATCAGCTTGATGCAGAAAGCGGCCATACATAGGAATAGCTATTGCCTCTAAATCGGCGCGAAGCCCTGCAAGGTCTAGCGCCTTCCAGCCACGTGCACTCATGGCAAGGTTAATAGACCTGCCTGCGCCTATGGTGGCTTTACGCATATCGGGGCGGCGCTCATAAACAGTAACGTCGTAGCCCTTCTTGCGAAGGATGATGGATAATAAAGAACCTACTAAACCGGCTCCTAAAATAGATACCTGGCGTGACATATATTATAGTTTGTTTTGTTTGCGGAAATTGGAGTCACAAAGTAAGCAAAAATGCAAGAAGTAGGGCAATAATAAACGCCTATAAACGTATATAAAATGGGCTATACAGCGCTGATATATATCATACATTACAATGTAAGTATATGGATAAACCTGAGGTAAAGCCCCCAAGCAATAATTTATTACTTTTACTACCTGATTATGATATACAGAAGTAAAGCCCCGCTAAGGATAGGACTTGCCGGCGGAGGTACAGACGTGAGCCCATATTGTGATATGTATGGTGGTGCTATACTTAATGCCACCATATCGTTATATGCTTATGCTACCATAGAGCCACTGAAAACCAATGAGGTAATTATAGAGGCGCTGGATAGAAATGAGCAGGTGAAATATGAACTGAGTGACAAGCTGCCTATTGATGGTATGCTAGACCTAGCTAAAGGTGCATATAACCACATAGTGAAAAAATATGGTGCTGTGCCGTCAGGCTTTAAACTGTCAACAGTGGTAGATGCCCCTGCAGGCTCGGGTTTAGGTAGCTCATCTACTCTAATGGTGGCTATAATAGGCGCATTTGCAGAATGGTTGAGCCTGCCTTTAGGTGAATATGATGTAGCTCATATGGCTTATGACATAGAGCGTATAGACTTGGCTATGGCGGGTGGTAAGCAAGACCAATATGCAGCAACATTTGGTGGCGTAAACTTTATGGAGTTTAGTAAGGACGATAAAGTAATAGTGAACCCGCTACGCATAAAGCCTGAGTATCTGTATGAGTTAGAGCATAATTTATTGCTTTACTTTACTGCTACCAGCCGACTATCGTCTACCATAATAGAGGCGCAGAGTAATAATGTGAAGCAGAACAACCAACAAAGTATAGATGCCATGCACAACCTGAAAATGCAGGCTACCATGATGAAGGAGGCTTTGCTAAAAGGTAATGTAGATGAAATAGGTGCTATACTAGACTACGGCTTTAGGTATAAAAAACAAATGGCCAAAGGTATTAGCAACGATAGCATGGATAATATTTATGAAATGGCATTAGCCGCAGGTGCTAGCGGAGGTAAAATATCGGGTGCTGGTGGCGGTGGCTTTATGATGTTCTATTGTCCGGGAAATAGCAGGTATGCAGTTAAGGAGGCATTAGAGAAGTTGGGCGGTAGTTTTAGTGCCTATCAGTTTACAGAAAAAGGCTTGTTTACCTGGAGAGCAAAATAATGGAAGCGATAATATTGGCAGGGGGCTTAGGCACAAGGTTACAAGGCGTTATAGGTCAGTATCCTAAGTGTATGGCCGCTGTAAACAACAAACCGTTTTTAGCCTATTTACTTATTTATCTGGAGGCGCAAGGCTGTAAAAGAGTCGTATTGTCTTTAGGCTTTAAGCATGAAGTGATTACCGAGTGGCTAGCCCAATACACCACCAATATGGAAATAACTTGGGTAATAGAGCATGAACCTATGGGCACCGGTGGCGGCATACAACTGGCCATACAGGCTGCTAAGGCTAATGATGTAGTAATACTAAATGGTGATACTATGTTTAGGGTAGACCTAAACGATATGCTGTCTTATCATGCTAAGCAGGGCGCTGCTGCTACGCTAGCACTAAAAGAGATGTATGAGTTTGAGCGCTACGGCGTAGTAAACACTGATGCGGCAGGTGTGGTGACCTCGTTTGAGGAAAAACAATATAGGCCAAAGGGTATGATAAACGGAGGCGTATATGTAGTAAATAGAGCGGCATTTCTAGCTAAGGGTTTGCCTCAAAAATTTTCTATGGAGAAAGACTATCTGGAAAAATATACAGGTGAACGTAAGTTTTACGGCTATACCGCTATGGGCTACTTTATAGATATAGGCATACC
Organism: uncultured Flavipsychrobacter sp.; assembly: GCA_964461535.1. GTDB lineage: Bacteria > Bacteroidota > Bacteroidia > Chitinophagales > Chitinophagaceae > Flavipsychrobacter. The sequence goes on along the minus strand of CAYWUY010000109.1, from coordinate 1,088 downwards.
AGAAGACTATGCCAAAGCACAAGAAGATTTTAAAAGCGAACTGATATGAAAATAGCCTATTTGGGTACTGCACATCCGCTAAGGGGTGGGCTTGCGGCCTTTAATGAAAGGCTATCTTACGAATTGCAAGGGCAAGGCCATAGTGTAGATATTTATTCTTTCAGTTTACAGTATCCCGATTTTTTATTCCCGGGTAAAACACAATATACTGACGAACCCGCACCTGTGGGTTTGAATATAAAAACGGTGGTTAATTCGGTAAATCCGCTGAACTGGCTTCAGGTGGGTAGTGCCATGAATAAAGAACAGTATGACCTGATAATAGTGAAATACTGGATGCCATTTATGGGGCCTTGCTTTGGCACTATACTAAGGCGTGCTAAGAAAAATGGTAAAACCAAAGTGGTGTGTATAGTAGATAACATTATACCCCATGAAAAGCGCCCCGGAGATAAACAACTGACCAACTATTTTATAGGTGCTGTAGATGCTTTTGTAACTATGAGTAAAGATGTGCTGAAAGATGTGCAGAGCTTTACCCAAAAGAAAGCTGTATTTACGCCGCATCCCATATATGATATCTATAAAGAGGCTGTAAGTAAAGAAGAAGCTTGTAAAGAAATAGGCCTAGACCCCGCTAAGCGTTATATGCTTTTCTTTGGGTTTATAAGAGAATATAAAGGACTAGACTGGCTGCTAGAAGCCATGGCTAAGCCTCAAGTGCGAGAGCTGGGTGTAGAGCTGATAGCGGCTGGAGAATACTATAATAAAAATGTTGAGGCTGCCAATAATGCTATTATAGCTGCTCATGGGCTAGAGCAGGTGGTACACTTAAAAACCGATTTTATACCAGATAGTAAGGTGCGCTACTATTTTAGCGCGGCAGATGTAGTGGTGCAGCCTTATAAGCATGCCACGCAAAGTGGTATAACCCAAATAGCTTACCATTTTGAAAAACCTATGATAGTAACAAATGTGGGTGGCCTAGCCGAGGTGGTGCCACATGGCAAAGTGGGTATAGTAGCAGAGCCTAATATAGATGCCATAGCAGATGCTATAGTAGCCTACTATAAAGGCAATAGCATCAG
>CAYWUY010000108.1:3366-7256 GCA_964461535.1 uncultured Flavipsychrobacter sp. | reverse complement strand
TACTAATAACAAATACACCTGATAGTTGTTGGTGCAAACACCAACAACGGCGAAAACAGTTTATCGAATTTATAATTCAAATTATATTATGTTTTTGGATCAGGAATATGATTTTGGAATGCATCCTACAGATAATGATAAAAGGAATATATTAGGAATTTCTTAACATACATGAGAGATCCTAGTAATGTATTCATGACTACATATAGGGTTTTTTCAATTATACATACCTTTGAATTCTTTACAGAAATACCTAAAAAATATAATATCCATTTTTATAACTATATCCGTCTAAAAGAATGAAAAAGCGAATTTTAATTATTTTTAAATTCATTGTAGTAGCGTCTATATTATATATTGGTTCATATATTTTATATTTACAATTTTTTTATAATCCTTGGATTTACTATTATTCGAAGGAGTTACCCCTTCAAGAACAGCCGTTGTTACCTCATGGTGATATAATCTGTAGAAAGAAGCCTAAACAATTTTTTTATGAAACTATAATAACTCCTCATATAATGTTTTATAAGGAAGATGAGAATTGGTTTGTTGTAAAACAGAAATTTGATTCATCGCTATTTTCTTCAATCCTACAAAAATATATAATAGATTATTCTATAGCTCATTTTTCGTTTAGTATTTTACCCGAAGATTATTTTAACAATAAAATGAATATGTCTGATAGTATTTTATTTACTACTTTAACTGACAAAGAATTTGATTTTATTATGAATTCACTTAATAATACGCCATATGCAAAATCGTTATCCAAGAATGAGTTTAATTATTGGGTAGTAAGGAAAGAAAACGATAGCATTATTGGTCCTTTATCTAAGTATGAGTTTCATAATTACTCCATTAATAATAAGTTTCCTAAATCTATGATGCTAGATGCCTACTAAAAAGTACTTTCTATTTATAATTATCTTGTTTACTGCTTTTACATCTTGTGATGATGATAGATATAAATATTATTATCTAAAAAATGAGATTATTAGAGATGCCGGATTCCCTTACGGTTCCATAGTATATAGGTCTGTAGCTAATTACAAGATAGAACAAATACTTATTTCTTCTGAGGTTATATCTTTTAAAGAGAATAGAAAATACTGTGTGGCACAGCAGAAGTACGACTCAGCGACCTTGAGGAGAGCAATGTATAGCTATATTTCATTTGGAGTAAGTAATTGGGGAAGTGAAATTTGGTTTTATAATTGTAATATCTCAAACTCTGTGGTGCTAAATGCGAGAACTGAAGATCGGATATATAATATTATAGATTCTATGTTTACGACTCCTCCGTTTAATAGTTTATCGAAGTATGATACCAATTATTGGGTTATTGTAAAAAAGAGTAATCAGCTAATTGGCCCTTTAAATAGAAAAGGCTTTATTGATTATTTTGATAAACATGATTTGCCGTCTAAATTAATGATACCGTAGGAACGGAAACAAAAGATAAACACAAAAAAAAAGCGACTAACTGTGGAGTTAGTCGCTTTTGGGACTTTGGTGCGGGTGGAGGGACTCGAACCCCCATGCCTCACGGCACTAGATCCTAAGTCTAGCGCGTCTGCCAATTTCGCCACACCCGCGATTGGGACGGCAAAGTTAATGAATAAGTTTTGATATTCACAAATTTATTTTTCAGAATTTTTCTTTGCCGTCCTAAGTGCTTGATTATTAATGTTTAAAGTGTCGGTTACCGGTCATTACCATAGCTATATTGTTGTTTTTGCAGTAGGTAATGCTATCGTTGTCGCGCATGCTGCCACCCGGCTGTATGATGGCCGTAATGCCGGCTGCGTGTGCCATAGCCACACAGTCGTCGAAGGGGAAGAAGGCATCTGACGCCATAACTGCTCCTGTAAGGCTAAAGTTGAACTGATTGGCCTTTTCTATAGACTGACGCAGGGCATCTACACGGCTGGTTTGTCCGCAGCCCTTACCTATAAGCTGTTGGTCTTTTACCAGAGCTATAGCGTTAGACTTCAGGTGCTTGCAAACTATATTGGCAAATATTAAATCTTGTTTTTCTGCCTCGGTACAATTTCTACCGCCTACCTCGTTCCAGTCGGCATAGTTGGTGTTATCGGCATCTTGGGTAAGAATACCATCAAGTACGCGCTTATACTCGGCCTTATGTGTAAAGGCGTGCTTTTGCTGTAGTAGTATTCTATTTTTCTTAGCTTTTAGTATAGTTAGGGCTTCTTCTTCAAAGCCATCGGCAATAAGTATTTCAAAGAATATTTCGCTGATGTGCTGTGCTACCTCGGCGGTTACTATACCGTTAGTAATAAGTATGCCACCGAAGGCACTTTCAGGGTCGCCGGCCAGGGCGGCTTTCCAGGCTTCGGCTACGGTAGCGCGCTGCGCTATACCACATACATTGGTATGCTTAATAATGGCAAATACCGGTGCGGAAAATTCGGCTATTATCTGCACGGCTGCATCTACATCAACCAAATTGTTATAAGACAGTTCTTTACCATTGAGCTTAGTAAACAAGCCCTCTAAATGGCCATAATAAGCGGCTTGCTGGTGGGGATTTTCTCCGTAGCGCAGGCTTTGCTTATGGGCAATGGATAGTTGATAATATCTATCGGTAGCGGCACCGCTGAAGTAAGAAGATATAGCTACATCGTAATGGGCACATTCTGCCAATGCTATGGCTGCCATATGACGGCGATCGGCAAGAGTGGTAGTGCCATTTTGTGCGTTTAGTAGGTCTAGCAGGTAACTATAGTCGGTGCGAGAAGCAATGATGCAAACATCGGCATGATTTTTAGCGGCTGCACGTATTAGCGATACGCCACCAATGTCTATTTTCTCAATAATAGCGGCTTCGTCGGTGGTGCTTTTTACGGTTTCTTCAAACGGATAAAGGTCTACAATAACCAAATCTATGTGAGGTATGTCGTACTCGGCCAGGTGCTGCTGGTCTTGCGGTAAGTCTCTGCGAGCCAGTATGCCACCAAACACCTTAGGGTGAAGGGTTTTAACACGTCCGCCCAGTATAGAGGGATATCCGGTAACAGCTTCTACAGCAGTGCAAGGCAGCCCTAGATTTTCTATAAATGTTTGTGTGCCTCCGGTAGAGTAAATGGTAACACCTAGTTCGTTAAGCTTACGAACAATGGGCTCTAGCCCGTCTTTGTAAAACACTGATATCAGTGCCGATTTTATATTGCGATTCATACCCCGAAATTGAATGTGGCGCGAATATACTACCTATAATAGCGTGGCGCGGGGTGGATAGCAAAATTACCCGGCGCTACTTGGCTACTAAACTGCTTACATTGTGCTTTTTAGCAAAGCGATTGAGATGTTTTTTTATGGTAGTATACATCGTTTTTTCTGCTATAAGGTCGTCGCCTAGCTGGTGTAGCATTTGGTCTATCTCCGTTTGAGGGGTAAGATCGTTAATGGTTTCGAACTTAGGGTAAATCTCGGTAATCTTAGCTTGCCTAAGGGTGAAGAAAGAATCTAGCTCGGCCTTTAAAGCTGAGAGGTTTTCGTTATCGGGGAAATTGGCAATGGCAGAGCGGCGCTTGCTGATGTAGGCACCCAGCTTTAGGCGCTGCGGCTGTAGCTTACTTAAATTTTTCTTAACCAGACCAGAATCGCGGAGGGTATGCCACTGCGATGTGTAAAGGTCTATGGTGTCGCAAGTGCCGGCGGCTAGCGTATAAAACTCCTGAGCCTCATGCATTTGTGCAAATTTACAAGAGGGCAAGAATGCTATAGATACTAGTATTAACAGGTATGCTAGCTTGTGCATGCGAGACGAAATTTTGCGCGAAGGTACAACTATTTCATTTATATGTAGTTGTGTATGAGTGGCTTTGATAAGGGGTGTTTTTTGCTTATCTTCAAAATATGAAGCT
>CAYWUY010000108.1:0-3266 GCA_964461535.1 uncultured Flavipsychrobacter sp. | reverse complement strand
GTGCCTGAAGTGGTATGGCTAAACGAGCCCAAGCCCGACAAGGCGATTAGAAACATATATAAAGGCTGGCAAGGCACTATACCACTGACCTATGTACTATCGGCCAAGGACAGAATAGCATTTATAGAGGGGGCAATAAATGCAAAAGACATTGAGCAAAAGTTAAAACAATATATGGCCATCAGAGATTAGCATTTTTTTGACTAGCTATAGAAGGGGGTTGCACCTATATTTGCAAACCAGATTGATACACTAAAAAAACCACACTCTTTTTGACCTTTATACAGCCATATAAGAAAAGGATAAGTGCCTTTATACAAAACGAAAGCTTTGAGCCTATGGTAAGCTGGGGCATTCGTATGGGTGTATCGGGCACGGTGCCTATACTGTGGGGCCTGGCTACGGACAGGCTGAATGATGCGGTATGGATAGCCCTGACGGCTGAGGGTATATCGTGGGTGGAAATGAAGGGATCGTTTAACTGGAGGATACGCACCTTGTTTATAGGAGCCCTGCTGGCCTTGTTTTGGGGAGCAATTGGCACTATAAGTGGTAGCACACTGTGGCTAAGCGTACTGCTGATGTTTGTAGCGGCCTTTGCAGCTACACTACTAAAAAACATGGGCGACCGCGCCAGCGGCCTGGCTATATGTGTGTACCTGATGTTTATTATCTGCAATGCCTACCCCGACTCTAACATAGCTGATGTGGCACACCGCATACGTATGATAGGTATAGGTGCGGCATGGCCCATACTGGTGGGTTTATCGGCTTCGCTACTGATGCCTGTGCAGCAGCCATTTAGACGGCAGATAGCGCTGATATGGCGCTCTATAGCATCGCTGGTGGAAACATTATCGGTAAGTGGACTGGATGCTAAAGCGCACCAGGCTATGTATGATAAGGAAAGAGAGGTAAGGGCTGCTATAGACCACTCTTTTGAGTTTTATGGTAAAATGGTGCATCAGGCTAATGCTAAGGATAAACACCAGTATCAACTGCTACAGGTGCGCAAAAATGCGGCTCTGGTAGCTGTGAACGTGATATCTATGGCGGAAGAGATGGAGCATATAGCCGTGGGTAGCCTAGAGGAGCCACTGCGCATTAAGGCGGCTACCTTGTTTAGCGCACTTAAAGAGGCTATTAACAGGATGTCGGTATATGTGCTGACGCTAAAGGTGGAAGAGAAACTGCTGGCACAAACACAAATAAACAGGGTAAAAAAGCTGACGGCTCTTATAGCGCAATATCCGCTGCCGGAAGGTGCACAACAAACCAAAGCTATTAACCGCATACTGCAACTGGCCGGGCGCACCGTAAAGCTGATGGAAAGCGCCATACAGCGCATAGAGCAGATGGGCGAGGATGCGCCAGTGTATAGAACTTATTCGTGGATAAAAACCATGATAGTACTGCGCCCCAAAAAGGTGGCCAGAAACTTAAAGTCTTTGTTCAACTTTAATGCACTGTCTATACGCTATGCCTTACGGTCGGCAACGGCGGCGGCGGTGGCTATATTTATTGCTAAGTATTTCCAAATAAATCATGGTTATTGGTTGCCCTTTAGCTTGATGATAGTGATACAACCTTACTTTGGCGCTACGCTGCAAAAAGCGCGTGACAGGGTTGTGGGTACGCTACTGGGGGGTATAGTGGGTGGCTTGCTATCGTTACTGCCTACAGGGCTGCACATTAAAGAGGTAATGCTATTTGCCACGTTTGTAATGATGGTATACTTTGTGCGTAAAAAATATGCCTTGGCTACCTTTGTGGTAACACTGAACCTGGTACTGCTTTTTAACATAGACCAAACGTATAATAATCACCTGATGCTGGTGCGGCTGCTGTGTACCGTTGGGGGCTGCTTGCTGGCGGTGGTTTCGGGCTTTGTGCTGTTTCCGGCATGGGATAAAAAGTGGCTGCCTGCCCACCTGGCAGATGCTATAGCTACTAACTACTACTATTTTATAAATACTTTTTACCCGGGTACGGGACTACGTGCATGGACTAAAAATAAACGCTTGGCGGAGTCTAAGAATAGTAATGTGTTTGAGTCGTTTAACCGATATATGGAGGAGCCAGGTAGCGAAAAGCATACCGAATACTATGACCTGATAACCTGTAATGTGCGCATAACCCGCGATATGAATAGTATAAACATGGAGCATGACGAGCATAAAATAACACAAACTAATGCTAGTGCTGCACAGCAAGCGAGGATAGATGTGTGCCTGGACTTGTTTCATGAGATACTGCCGCTGCTGCGCGGGCTAGACCCTGATGTGGCTGTACAGACCATAAAACAAGGTCAGCGGGTGGTGCCCTCTATGGGGCTGAATGAGGCTCAGATGGTATCGCTAGAGAAGCTGCGCATAGAACTGCTGAGTATGAAGGAGGACCTACAGGAGCACCTGGGTGAGACTGAGGCTGAACTGAATATGGCTAATGGCTAGTGCTATTGTGCCTTGAAAAAATTGGAAAAAACCTGCAAAATCCTCTTATATTTGCACCCTCAAAAAATTTCTGGAAGTGGTCCCGCCACGGCGGGATACTAGTGTGGGGTGATTATAAAATAATGTTCGGGAAGTGGTCCCGCCACGGCGGGATACTAGTATGGGGTGCTAGGGGTCGCAAGTTCGAAAATGAGATGTGTTGTATATATACTGTATAGTAAAACGCTAGAAAAGTATTATGTTGGTCAAACAGAAGACATTGATAGGCGGCTTGCGGAACATAATGAAGGGAAAAGTAACTTTACATCAAGAGGAATACCTTGGGAGCTTGTAAAAGTTATAACATGTATTGATAGAACTGAAGCTCTTAAGCTAGAAAAGAAAATAAAGAGCAGAGGTATAAGAAGATATTTACAGGATATAGGATTTCTGTAGAGAGTTTGGAAAGTGGTTCCGCCACGGCGGGATACCAGTGTAGGATGATTATAAAATAATGTTCGGGAAGTGGCGCAGTCCGGTAGCGTACTAGTATGGGGTGCTAGGGGTCGCAAGTTCGAATCTTGTCTTCCCGACTATAACGAGAGCGGAGAAACAGAGCGTAGAGCGGTTTCTTCGCTTTTTGTTTTTCTGCTCAGTATCAACTAATAGGGCTATAGACATACCTAGTAGCTAGTTTGTTCCCTTTTATTTGCTGTTGGTGGTACGAGGAATGACAAGATGTAAAAACTGATAAGGATGTTTTTATGACTTTTCCCGGACTGGTGCGTGCATTTACTTTTTTGTGCTGCCGCAAAAAAGTAACAAAAAAACGGC
>CAYWUY010000107.1:0-7352 GCA_964461535.1 uncultured Flavipsychrobacter sp. | reverse complement strand
CGGTATCATCAGATATGGTGTAATCTACTTCTTTCTCATGATCCCAAAAATAAATATAGCCTTCATCATCTTTACCACATGATATACAAAATTGATTATCAAAAGAATCACAAGCTATTGGTAACATATGTGTTGGCATACGCTTTTCACGTATTTTATAAACTTCAATACATTCCTTTAAATCATCGAGCATTCCGCCATTCACATCGTCATATATAGCATAAAATTCACGAATAGCGGACTCTGTCCATTCTCCATTTTCAATAAAACTAGCAACGTTAGGCGTACATTTCCCACAATTATGTTTAATTAAATGCTGTCTATACTCATTGGGAAATTTCAACCCTACAAATTCTTCTACCTCTTCTATCTGGGAGATATTTAACTGTGCTTTAGTTTCAAAAAATGTTGGTATCATTATAATTCCGTTTAGTGATTGTGGGAGTTATGTTTGCTAAAATTAGAGCTCGTCTAGTTCTTTTAGAGTAGCTAAAAACTCACTGATGCATTTACTATAGCCTATCTTTCCTTGTATCTCAAATATTCCTTTTCGCCTACTGGTATAAGAACGGGCAGTCTATTCTCGTCGGGAGGTATAGGGCATGAGAAACCTTCTGCATAAGCACAATAGGGATTGTAGCATTTATTAAAGTCTAGCAACAGTTTTCCATTTACAATATCTGTAGTCTTAAGGTCTATATAGCGGCCACCACCGTAGGTGGTTTCGTAATTGCTAAGGTCGTTGAAGGGAAGGAAGAGATAGGTATTGCTTGCACTGCCATTTACCACATCTACACTTTGGTATATATGCAGGGTAAGTGCCGTATCGTGTATAGAAAAGCTAATGAAGCCATACTCCCTAAAGGGTTTGTTTTTACCACTGTGGGTGGGTATGGTAAAAGGCTTACTGCCAGGGGTAAGCGCAAATACTGCCTCTACCCTATAATTTTTATCAGCAGGAAAAAAATCCAAATAACGGACATCGTCCTTCTTTATAGGGCTGCGCTTGTCGTTAAGGTGTTCGTTGATGTATTCTTTCCTAAATGCCTGAATAGTATCGGCATAGGTTTGTGCATAGGTAGTACTGCTAAGCATAACAGCTACAAAAAACACAATACCCGCCAGACTGTTTATACATCTGGCGGGTATGTGGTATGGGGTAAGTATATGCATACTTAAATAATTATTAATGCTTTAAAATTAAGAATGAGCCGGTGCTGTAGCCTCAGGGCGCATTTGCGGGAAGAACAGTACATCTTGTATAGATACATTGCCTGTTAGCAACATACACAAACGCTCTATGCCTATGCCTATGCCGGCTGTTGGCGGCATACCATACTCTAGTGCGCGTAAGAAATCGTAATCTATAAACATGGCTTCATCATCACCACGCTCCATAAGTCTTACTTGCTCTTCAAAACGCTCGCGCTGGTCTATAGGGTCGTTCAACTCGCTATAGGCATTAGCTATTTCTTTACCATTAATAATCAGCTCGAAACGCTCAACTAATCCTTCTTTCTCGCGGTGCTTTTTAGTTAGCGGACTCATTTCTACAGGGTAGTCTATAATGAATGTAGGCTGTACATAATGCTTTTCGCACTTGCCGCCGAATATCTCATCTATCAACTTGCCTTTACCCATACTCTCATCTACCTGAATGTGCAACTGACGGCACACATCACGTAGTCCTGCTTCATCCATATTACTAATATCAAAGCCTGTATGCTCTTTAATAGCATCGTATATGCTTACGCGGCGATAAGGAGCTTTAAAATCTATCTCTACACCATTTACTGTAGTAGTGGTAGTACCATTAGCGGCTATAGCGGTTTCTTCCAATAGTTGTTCTGTGGTGTTCATCATCCACAAATAATCTTTGTAAGCCACGTAAAACTCCAGGATGGTAAACTCAGGGTTGTGCGTACGGTCCATACCCTCATTGCGGAAGTTGCGGCTGAACTCATATACCCATTCAAAGCCACCTACTATAAGGCGTTTTAAATACAACTCGTTGGCTATACGCAAATACAAAGGAATATCTAAGGCATTGTGGTGGGTAACAAACGGACGAGCCGTAGCACCACCGGGTATGCTTTGTAGCACAGGGGTATCTACCTCTAGTGCACCGTTGCGATTTAAGAAATTACGAATAGCGTTTTTAAGCTTAGTAATTTTCACAAAAGTATCGCGCACACCAGGGTTAACTATTAAATCAGCATAACGCTGACGATACTTAAATTCTAAATCGGAAACAGCATCAAATACTTCTCCATCTTTTTCTTTAACTATAGGTAGGGGGCGCAATGCTTTTGTAAGCAATGTAAACTGCTCTACGTGTATAGAGGTTTCACCGGTTTTGGTAGTAAATACATAACCTTTAACACCTATAATATCACCAATATCTAACAACTTCTTCCAAACCGTATTGTAAAGGGTTTTATCCTCGTCAGGGCAAATATCATCGCGACGAACATATACCTGGATTCTTCCGGTTCCGTCTTGTAGTACGGCAAAATTTGCCTTACCCATGTCGCGAACGCTCATGATGCGACCCGCTATTGAAACAGACTTAAATTGTTCAGCAGTAGTCTCATTGAACTCCTTCTTTATTTGCTCGGCGGTATGTGTTATTTCATACAAAGGGGCAGGAAATGGGTCTATACCCAAAGCTTTTAATTCTGCCAGTTTTTCTCTTCTTACAATTTCGTGTTCGCTAAGTGTTGCTTGCATGGCGCAAAAGTAATGCGAATAGTGCAAAAACTATTTATATACATGGCTGTAAGCCTATAAATAAGCCTAATAATGGCATAAATTCTATAAGCCGTGTGCTATATGTGCAAAAACACATACAACTTATGGAGTATATAATATTTTACTTCCTAGATTTTTTAATTTGAATTACTTTTGCGGGCTGAAAACAAACAGAATAGAATAACTATATATGGGTAGGATATTTGAAGTTCGTAAGTCGGCCATGTTTGCCCGTTACGATCGTATGGCTAAACAGTTCAGCCGTGTAGGTAAAGAGATAGCTATTGCCGTAAAAAAGGGTGGCCCTGATCCGGACAATAACCCTATGCTGCGCCGTATTATACAGAACGCTAAGTCGTTCAACATGCCTAAAGACCGCATAGAGGGCGCTATTAAAAACGCCATGGGTAAAGATACCAGCAACTATGACGAGGTATTGTATGAAGGCTATGCACCACATGGTGTGGCAGTACTAGTGGTAACAGCTACTGATAATACTACCCGTACGGTGGCTAACGTAAGATCTCACTTCAACAAAGGTGGTGGTTCTTTAGGTAACAGTGGCTCAGTAGCGTTTATGTTTAAGCATTTAGGTGTTTTTAAACTAAAGAATGAAAACATAAACATAGAAGATATGGAGCTAGAACTAATAGACTACGGACTAGAGGAACTAGGTGAGGACAGTGAGGGCAACGTAATAGTAAGATGTGCATTTAACGACTTTGGTAATATGCAAAAAGCACTAGAGGATAAAGGCATTACTCCTATATCGTCTGAACTTGAGTGGCTACCATCTACTACTGTGCCTGTAACTGATGAGCAAAGTGAAGAAATATTTAAGCTTATAGAGCGCCTAGAGCAAGACGATGACGTTCAGCAAGTGTTCCACAATATGGGATAAACTAGCTCAACTAGCATATTATAAAAAAGCGACGACTGTATAGTTGTCGCTTTTTGTATTTATAGCCATAAACGCAATAGCACCTACTAACATTGGTAGTATACAAGGGGTTACGATTCTATATTTTTGTTATATATGTTAATGGAGTTATTAAATTCGCTAGTTGAAGGTTCATCGGATGCAATTTTTGTTGCAGAAGCACATTCGGGTTTAATCGTTTACGCTAATCCGGCAGCATGCCGGCTTTTTGAATGCACTAAAGAGGAATTAATAGGAAAACACCAAACAGAATTGCACCCGGCTGAAGAAAAGGACGAGATAGTGCAAAAGTTTAAAGACTTTACTAAATCGGCGTGCTATAAAGAAACCACCGCCAACGTAATAACTAAAGGCGGCTGTAAAAAGTTGGTACTCATATCTAGCGCCAACTTGATAGAAATAAATGGAACAACCTATGCTTCGGCCTATTTCAAAGATATTTCTTACACAAAAAAGCTTCAAGAAATAGCTCATGACCAGTCGCACTTGGTAAGGAGGCCATTGGCAAACATACTAGGATTATCGCATGTGCTTACTGAGCTAAACGTACGTACAAAAAAAGAGCGTAACGACATTTTACAAAAAATACAGATGGAGGCAAACGCATTAGATAGCGTGATTAACCATATTATTACTAAAACAGCCTTCTAATTACTAAGTATACTTTTACCCTTTATTAACTATTATTCATAACACACAGAAAGTATTGATGTTTAACCTTGAAAACGCGCTCCTAAAGCTGGCAGAAACTACGCATAAATTTTTGATATGCATAGATATGGAAGGCAAGTATAGTTATGTAAACGAGGCATATAAGAATAAATTTAAAAAAGATAACGAAGCCATACTGGGGAAATACGTACTAGAAGACGTTCATCATGAAGATCATGCACTAGTTATAGATACTGTAAATAAGTGCTGCGCTAATATGGGCTTGGCACATGAAGTAATAATAAGAAAACCAACCGCTACACCCGGCGTTTATACCTATTCGAGATGGGACTTTATAGCAATAGCTAATGAGGCCGTAGCCCCTGACTACATTATATGTGTAGGCTCGGAAATAACCAGTTTTATTAATGAAATACAGGATTACTTAAATAAACTAAAAAATGTAGCATTCGATCAATCTCATCTGGTGCGAAAGCCTTTGGCCAATATACTGGGCTTATCTAAACTATTAAGCGAGATGAGCACTGAAGAATTACAAGAGAATAAGACACTACTAAAAAAAGTATACACTGAAGCCAAAAAGCTGGATAGGATAGTAAAAATTGTAGTATCAAAAACTAAAAAAGAAGCATAAAAAAGCGGAGAAAATCATGAGGTTTTCTCCGCTTTACTTATTACTAACTAATATACATTCTTACGGTTTTATCTTCCCCATTACTATCTGCCAAATTTCTTGTTCTTTGGCATCAGCATCTTGGTTCATATGCTCTGCTTTGGCTAGTAGTGGTTGCACTTCCGGATGGTCGGCAAGGTCTTGTGCGTTTATTTTCACATTCAAGTATGCGCCCTTAACTCCGGCACGTGCACATAATGCACCAACGCCCGCATCGCTTACACTATTAGGATTACCTATCTCTGCCATAGCTTTTATAACGTCAAATGATTGGTATGCCAGCTCCATGGTACGGAATGGTACTTTTATAGCATTAATGGTGGCTGCTTGTATAGCCGCTTTGCGTGCAGCTTTTTCAGCATCGGTAGCTTTAGGTAAGCCAAAAGCATCCATTATCATGTTGAATGCAGCCGTATCTTCATCTACTAAGGCTAGCATTTCTGCCATCATTTTTTGTCCGGCTTCGGCATAGTTGCTAAACTCTTCCCAACGGGCATCCCAGCCTGCCTTGTGAGAAGATAGATTGGCCACCATAGTGGCTAAAGCCGCTCCCAAAGCACCGCAATAGGCAGCTATAGAACCACCACCCGGAGCCGGAGATTCGCTAGCTGTTTCTTCGGCAAAGCCTTTAACGGTCATGCTTACTAGCTTACTCTTAGCGGCATCGCGCAAGCGATATTCTATTATTTTCTTCTCAGGGTCGAAAGGAGCTAACTCATCAAGACCAAGAGAACGCACTGCTATTTTTATCAACTCAGCCTCGCTAACACCTACACTGCGCTGTTGCTTACGTAAAAAATATTTGCCGGCTTCCAGTAATGCATTTAAAGGTACAAGACCTACCAACTCGCTACCCGTTACGCGTAGGCCTCTAGCCTGAGCACGCTCGCAAGCCGTATCGAACACCACATGCAGCGGAGTAACTTCGGCATTAGTAAGGTTAATAGATATTTGAGCTATACCGTATTCCTCTATGTACCAGCCTATTGCTTTTACACACTTTAATAATCCCGGAGTCCATACGGCTTCGCCATTAGCATCTTTTACTGCTTTACCATTCTCATCTTTCTTTTGGCGGCCTTTCTCGCGAATGTCAAATGCTATGGCATTGGCACGGCGTGTAGAGGTTGAGTTCAGATTTACGTTATATGCAATTAAGAAATCGCGCGCACCTATAACCGTTGCGCCGCTTCTTTCGTTAAACTTAGCCTCTCCAAAATCTGGCTTCCACTCTGTCTTAACTATTTTAGCAGAAAGTCCTTCGTATTCTCCTGAGCGGATATCTGCTAAGTTTCTTCTATAATCTGCCTTTGCAGCATACTCATATAAATAGGTAGGAATGCCTAGCTCCTCGCCTACTCTTTTAGCCAACATCTCTGCAAATACAACAGTTTCCTCCATAGTAATGCCGGAAACAGGAATAAGCGGACACACATCTGTAGCCCCCATACGCGGATGCTCACCCTTATGGTTGCGCATATCTATTAATTCGCCAGCCTTTTTAATAGCTAAAAAAGCAGCTTCTATTACCACATGCGGATTGCCCACGAAAGTAACTACCGTTCTGTTAGTAGCCTTACCTGGGTCTACATCTAGCAATTGCACTCCTTTTACAGATTCAATTTGATCAGTGATTTGTTTAATCACATCCATATTAATGCCCTCGCTAAAATTGGGCACACACTCTATGATTGCATTATTGTAATTTTTCATGCTGTAATTTTAGACGGAGCAAATGTATAAATAAAGATGCATTACATAGCGCCTAAAAAAGAGCAGGCTAAGGAATCCTTGACTGCTAGTGTACCGGAATGAAGATTTTAATAACAGTACCTACACCTTGTGTACTCTCTACCTCTACGCTACCATTTAGTAGCTTTATACTCACCTTAGATACGTATAAGCCTAAGCCCTTACCATTGTTACTGTTTTTACCACGATAAAAAAGATCAAATATTTGGGGCAACTCAGTGGCGGCTATACCAATACCATTATCTGTAATAGTAAAATGGTAACCGCTGTTATCTATAGTGCAATCTATGGCTACCACATGGTGTATAGCCTGCATTTTACGATAAATAATTGCATTTTCTATAGGGCTTATTAAGGATGCTTTTAATAAAAGTAAATCGGCATATACCTTAGAAGTATCATCTATATTAACACTAACGGTATAGTTAGTTTGGGGTTCTGTTTTTAAGTAATTATATACTATTTCATCTACTAATGGTTTTACCTGTATCCACTCATCCTTTCTTTTATTCTGCTTTATGCGGGCTAGCAGCATTAAATCAAACAGGTTTTTATCCATCTTAC
>CAYWUY010000106.1:0-7361 GCA_964461535.1 uncultured Flavipsychrobacter sp. | reverse complement strand
TTTGTGCAAAAAGTTCTTTTTTAGTAACGTGGTCGGCAGTTAAATTACCCACTTTTGCTAGCGGTGCAGGCACCTCAGTATTGGTGAAAGCAATAGTTTTTAATGGTTTTTTAGTGCTGTTGCTAATAATAGCCAAGCGCATACGTTTGCCACCTTTAGGATACGGCATAGCTAAAAAACTTATAGTATCGCCTTTTATTTCTGGTGTGGCAATTTTAAGTGCATAGTCTAGGCTTTTAACGCTAACTGACTGAACAGGTATGTTTTTTACTACTACTTTAATCTCGTTGTATGCACCATTGAATAATACGGGAGAGTCTATATTGCTGCACCATTTGTTCCATACCTTGAAAGTATCTAGCTGTGCATAGGCAGTGCAGTTGATAGCTATAAAAAGTAAAAAGAAAAGGATTTTGTGTTTCATTTGATTAGTGGGATTGAGCAATATGCTTGTATACAAAGAAAGCAACAATTACCAATACTAGTATCAAAATAATGTATGTAATAATATGTAGCTGAGATAGGGTAGCTTTTTTGCGTCTTTTTTTGCTCATAGCCATAGCCAATTGTCTGTTGAGTTTATCTACAGAACGTTTGGTTTGCTGTGGGGGCATTTGTAATAGCCCGTCAATTGCATCGCTTTCCATACCCTCATTAGAGAGAATGGCCTCTACTTTGCGTTTATTTTCTTCATCAAGTTTGCCTTCCAGGTATGCCAATAACAGCTCGTCCGATAAGCCACTATTGCTTTCGGAATGCTGCCAAAGGTTATTATTGTTGTTAGGCGAACTCATAACATTACTTGTTTAGTTTTTTTAGTAATAGCAATTTAAGATTTCGTTTACCATTTTGTATGTAGCTTTTTACTTGCATAAAAGTATAACCGGTTTGAGCTATTATTTGTTCGTAACTCATCTTTTTTAGGTAAAATAATTCTATGCTTGTTTTTTGAGGTTCATTCAGTTCTTCTAAAGCTGCTTCCATTTCTTGTAATGTAAGCTCTTTGCTGTTATAATCTTCATCGTCTGCTGCATCTATTGCTTCTGTAAATTCTGTAGTACTTAATCCTTTATCTCTAAGGTGCTGTAAGCAATGGTTTCGCATAAGTATGTATAACCACCCCTTGAAGTTATTAATAGGCTCGTTGGGTAAATGTGTTAGGCACTTCATGAATACATACTGCACTGCATCTTCAGCCTCTTCTTTGTTTTTAAGATACTTCATAGCAACACCTAAGAGCAAAGCGGTATACCTCTGTAAGAGTATCCCTAACCAATAGTTATCTTTACTGTAGCTGAATTTTGCTAACAGTTCTTGGTCAGACAAATGGTTATATGTTTGTTGCCTTTGCAATGAGTGTGGTGTGTATAATGTAGATGCAATAAAACGAATATTTCCATAAGTAGTAAGTAATTGCCATTATATACTACCAAACATCCATGTAGTAAAAGCCCGATTCAGGCTGGCCGGCTGCAATAAGTGGGTATGTTTTGTAAACAATTTCACCAGGGCTAACTTCAATTTTATGCTTGAAATAAGGCGCATTGATAACCAATGTGTGGAATTCTCCATTTTCTCCTGCCGGGTCTACTCCTTTGGGTAAGTCATTAAGAAAGTTAGAGTCTACCTTTCTGCCTAGAAAGCATTTATCAAGTTTTTGAGCATCTATACAAACGATTATAGCCTCAAAGCCAAGATGGTCTAACTGTTGGACTAAAGTTGTTGTATTAGTTTTCCAAAGTGGAAAAATAGCTTTCATTTCTACGGAAGCCAGTTGGTTTTCGCGGTATGCTTTCAGGTCTTCAAGAAATAAGTCGCCAAAACTAATATGGTTAATTCCTTGAGCCTTGTAAGCTTTCATAGCTGAGTGCATAGTGTTTTTATACACTTCATCTGTAGCCGAAGGCTGAAGCTCTATTTTATGAATAGGTAAGCCCATAGCTGCAGCCTGTTTATCTAAAATACTGACAGGCGTGCCGTGCATTACTATTCTGTTATGTTGACTGCTTACTGTGGTTAAAAGTTCTTTGACCCTGTAGCCGGAATTGGGTTGTAGTAAATAGTGTAGTGCTAATGCTGCATCTTTACCTGAGCTCCAGCTATGTACTATGGGTATGCTGTGTGACATATAGTGAATATACTCTCAAAAATACGCCAATAGGGCTGGATGAGTCAAGTATTGTTTTGATTTATTAAAATATATACTTATTTTAGGATAATCTAAAACAGACGCACTATTATGGTAATAGGTGTATTGAAAGAACAGCTACCGGAAACCCGTGTTTCGCTGGTACCTGAGGTTGTATCAGCCTTTGTAAAGTTGAATGTAGAGGTGTGGGTAGAGCCCGGGGCAGGGGTCTCTGCCTATTTTAATGATGACTTGTATATTGCTGCAGGAGCAAAAATACAGACGGCTGAAACTATAAGAAATGGCGCTGATGTGGTGCTGTGCATGAATCCTAACCAGTTAGGTAGCGTAAAAAAAGGTGCCATAGTAATAGGTATATACCAGCCATTGTTTAATGCCACGCTTATGCAGCAGTGGGCAGCAGCAGGGTATACTGTCTTTAGCATGGATTCTATACCTAGAACCACCCGTGCTCAATCTATGGATGTTTTGAGTTCGCAAGCCAATATAGCCGGTTATAAAGCCGTATTATTAGCCGCATACAGTTACACCAGATATTTTCCCATGTTTATGACTGCCGCAGGTAGCATACCTCCGGCGAAAGTATTGATTTTGGGAGCCGGTGTAGCAGGGCTACAAGCTATAGCTACCGCAAGAAGGCTAGGGGCTGTGGTAGAGGTGTTTGATACCAGACCTGCAGTAAAAGAGGAAGTAATGAGCTTGGGTGCAAAATTTGTAGAAGTGGAGGGAGCTGCCGACGCCTCAAAGGCCGGGGGGTATGCTGTAGAGCAATCGGCTGATTTTCAGAATAGGCAGAGAGAGAAAATACATGAGCATGCTAAAAAGTCTGATATTATAATAACCACCGCACAGATACCGGGTAAAAAAGCACCTATACTAATAACTAAAGCCATGATAGAGGATATGCGACCTGGTTCGGTTATAGTAGATATAGCATCGGTGACGGGAGGAAATACGGAACTAACACAAAATGATGCTACCGTACTACATAATGGAGTAAACATTATAGGTAACTCGGCCTTGGCAGCAACAGCAGCATCAGACGCTAGTAAGCTATATGCTAAGAATGTGCTGAATTTTGCAAAGTTGTTTATAGACAAGGATGCAGCTATAGCGCTAAACTTTGAGGACGATATTATAAAAGGTACTTGTATAGCACATGGTGGTGAGGTGACCAACGAAAGAGTAGCGGCACTACTATAATTTTTTCATATGACTTTCTAACTTATAAATGTATATATATGGAGCAAATAGCCCAGTTTTTTAGTACGTACTACCATCTAATAACCATAGTAATACTATCAGTTTTTTTGGGGATAGAGGTTATATCTAGAGTGCCGGCCGTATTGCATACGCCACTAATGAGTGGGGCAAATGCCATACATGGTGTGGTAATAATAGGCGCTATAATAGTGATGGGGGAGGCACCTGCAGGAGATTATGTATCGCTAATACTTGGCTTTTTGGCCGTGATACTGGGTACATTAAATGTGGTGGGTGGTTTTGTGGTAACAGATAGGATGTTGGAGATGTTCAACAAAAAGAAAAAATGATTATTCACACCCATTAACTGATTTAATACCTAGTGTATGGAACAAGTTCAAGAAGTACATTTATCGCAAACAATATTGCTACTGGCTTATCTAATAGGGTCGGTAACCTTTATTATAGGTTTAAAAATGCTTTCGCACCCTGAATCGGCTAGAAAAGGGAATATGATAGCAGCCGCAGGTATGACCATAGCTATACTGGCTACTATATTTCTGTATAAACATAATGGAGAGTCGTTACACAACTACCCGTGGATATTTGGCGGATTAGCTATAGGCACAGTAGTGGGCACACTAGCTGCTAAAAAAGTACAAATGACGGCTATGCCAGAGATGGTGAGTCTATTTAATGGTATGGGTGGGGCATGCGCTATGCTGATATCATTAATAGAATATCATAATGATACTGCACCTAGTATAGGTAAACTATTGATAATAGTATTGGGGATGATAATTGGTACTGTGTCTTTTTCGGGTAGTGTAATAGCTTGGGGTAAACTAAATGGGTCTATTAAAGACAGAACTATACCGGCGGGGCAAGCTATTAATTTTATACTATTTGCCGGGTTAATAGCCTTGTCAGTAATGATAATAGGAGGTTATACTACTGCTCCTAGCGTGTTTTATGGCATATTAGGACTATCAGTTTTATACGGCGTGTTGTTTGTAATGCCAATAGGTGGGGCTGATATGCCTGTAGTTATCTCTCTATTAAACTCCTTTACCGGTGTTGCTGCTGCTTTTGGAGGTTTTTTGTATGACAATCCTGTAATGCTTACCGGTGGTATACTTGTTGGTTCGGCGGGTACTATACTTACCATATTGATGTGTAAAGCCATGAACAGATCTTTGAAAAATGTATTGATAGGTTCGTTTGGCGGAGCCAAAGCGGGATCGTCAGGTGGTGCCAAAGAGCAGGGTTCTTATAAGGAAATATCTTTAAGTGATACTGCGGTATTGATGGCGTATGCGCAAAAGGTAATGATAGTTCCGGGCTACGGATTGGCTGTGGCTCAGGCACAACATACTTGCCATGAGCTGGAAAAAATACTCAATGATAAGGGCGTAGAGGTAATATATGGTATACATCCGGTAGCGGGCCGCATGCCGGGGCACATGAATGTATTGCTAGCAGAAGCAGATGTGCCTTATGATAAGTTACTGGAGCTAGAAGATGCTAATGACCAAATGGGTACTACTAGCGTGGTGCTGATATTGGGAGCCAACGATGTAGTGAATCCGGCAGCAAAAGACGACCCGGCTAGCCCAATATATGGTATGCCTATACTTGAAGTAGAAAAAGCTGAACACGTAATAATAAATAAAAGAAGTATGAAGCCCGGATATGCAGGTATAGAAAATGAACTATTTTTTAGACCCAAGAGTTCAATGCTGTTTGGCGATGCAAAAAAAGTGTTGCAAAGTCTTATAGCAGAGTTGAAGAATGTATAGTATTTAATGCGAAGCTATATCAGGCGATTTTAATTGGATGTTTATAATATATGACCTGTGACTTTGCCTTAAGGTCAAAAAAAGGTATAGGACTATTAAAAAATAAAAAAGTTTATCTAAATTTATCCCATGCTAACCAAAAAAGGCAGATTATTACTGGCGGCGCTGAGCACAATTATGTGTTTTTTTACAGTTGCGTATGTGTCTTGCACCAAACCCGGGAGTGAACCATTGTGTAATGGTGTAACATGCATGAATGGCGGATATTGTAACAAAGGTAAGTGTATATGCCCGGCAGGGTATGAGGGTACCGACTGTAGTACAAAATCGGCTGAGCGTTTCTTTGGATTGTGGCGCATATACCAAAAAGTAGTGGGTAGTGATTCTTCAAGATATATAGGTAAAGATTCTACGTACTATTTTACAATAAAGAAAACGGCTACGCCTACAACTATATTTTTTGATAATTTCTTAGGAAATGAAAAATATAATAATATATTGGCTGTGTTAGATTCTGCCGATTCTCGCCATTTTATTATGGATACTACAGCAGATGTGAATATGTGGTTTGACCATGTGAAGTTAAGATATGGTAGTGGAGGTACGCTTAGTGCAGATAATAAAAAGGTAAGGGCTACGATGATTATCAGGAAACTAAATAAAAGTAATAACTGGCAGGTAGATACATTATCGCTAGATTGTACCAGACAATAAAAAATATCTTGAAGGCAAAATGAAAATTTTGCCTTTTTTGTTTATGAAAAACATTAAAGCACTTTTTACGAAGGAAATACAGCGCACTGCTGTGTTTTTTTCTTTAGTACTAGGATTAATTTTTGCACTTAGGCATTGTTATACACGCCATATAGTTATAGGCTCTAAGCCGTTTTTTTCGATGTATATTATGTTTATTGCAGGTGTATATGTAATGTACTTACTACTGATGCTTATGTTATCTGTAGTTCAACCGAAGAAATAGTTTTTACTCTGCTTTACAAATAACTAGTAGTTTTATATTAGCGTATTGTGCCATTGTGTTAGCGGTTTTTCCCGTTTTGTAATTAATATGGTCTATCTGTGTTTGCCCGTTGAAGGTATATCCATGAACTCTATTGGGCACAGCAGTAAAAGTTATAGATACATTTCTGATTCTGCCTTTTGTGCTCAATTTGCCTTGCATGATATATTCATTGCTTTTCTTGCCTTTAGCTATATGTGTTGAAGTAAAACGAACTTCGGGATAGTTAGTCATACTTTTTATGCTATTAAGGTCTTTTAGGATAGCATCTTGTTTTTTATAGTTAGCACTATTTACAGAGGGGTTGATGGTGATGTCGAACTTAGACTTATTGGGCTGTGAGGGTATAAATGTAATGTGACCGGTAACATTATTGTAACATCCCTCTAGTATTGGTTCTTTTGATTTATCAGCATATATAGAGAAATCTATTTTGGATTCTTCTTTTATTGGTACATATGATTGAGCAAGGACGCTACCAGCACTAGTTATGATTAATGCCAATAAGCTATAAAATAGTCCAATAGATTTCATAACATAAAGTTAGGAGTTCCTAACCCTATCTTTGCCTTTATGATAGTTAATAAATTTGAAATACTGAAGGATGTAGTAGTGAATAGAAGATCGGTGGGGCCTGGTAAGATGAATGGTAAACAAATACCTAATGCAACCATTGAAGAATTGATAGCACTGGCCGATTGGGCACCGACGCATGCACGTACGGAACCTTGGCGTTTTTACATATACACAGGTGATGCTTTAAAACAATTTGGTGCAGACCATGCTAAGTTATACTGGGATAATACTGCAGAAGATAAAAGACTAGAAGCTACTGCTGAAAAGTTGAGGACTAATGTAGATAAAGTATCGCATGCTGTGGTGGCTGTGATGAAGCGTGGCCAAAATGACAAGATACCCGTTATAGAAGAAATAGCAGCAGCATCTGCCGCTATACAAAATCTACTGTTAGGGGCTGCAGCATCTGGCATAGCCGCATTATGGAGCACAGGCGGAATGATATTGAAGCCAGCTATGAAAGAGTACTTAGGGTTGGGAGAGCATGATCATGTGATGGGGGTATTATATCTAGGCTATACCGATGAGCCCCATAAAGACGGAATAAGAAGTGTGCCGCTGGAAATGAAGATGATTTGGAAATAATATATTCTATTGTCGAATAGGATTCCTATTT
>CAYWUY010000105.1:0-7414 GCA_964461535.1 uncultured Flavipsychrobacter sp. | reverse complement strand
TTACCTAATTTTCTATGTTGCATCACCTGAGTAATTTCTTCTAAAATAGAAGGATCGTCAATGGTAGAGGGTATAGTATATTTTTCTCCGTCAGCTATGCATCGTATAGTTTTTCTTAATATTTTTCCGCTTCTTGTTTTAGGCAGTCGTTTTACAATAGCTGCATTACGAAAGTAGGCAACAGCACCTATTTTATCTCTTATTAGTTGTATTAAAGCCGTTTCAATATCATCCTCTTTTTGGCTAATTCCATCTTTTAATACAACTAATGCTATGGGTCTTTGACCTCTTAATTCATCGGCAATACCTGTAACTGCGCACTCTGCAACAGCAGGATGAGAGGCTACTAACTCTTCCATTTCACCAGTGCTGAGCCGGTGCCCGCTAACATTTATTACATCATCTACACGGCCCATTACATATACATAGCCATCTTCATCAGTATAACCGCTATCGCCTGTAAGGTAGTAACCCGGATATTTTTCTAAATAGCTTTTGTAAAATCTAATGTTGTTTTTCCAAAGACAGGGCAGACATCCAGGAGGTAGCGGCTGTTTCACAACTATATAGCCTTCTTGCCCAGTGTCTACAGGTGAGCCGTTTTCGTCTACTATTTCAATTTCGTATCCACATACTGGTAAGCCTGCAGAGCCAGCCTTAGTAGTTTTTTTCTCAACACCTGTCATAATACTTACCATTGGCCATCCGGTTTCGGTTTGCCACCAGTGGTCTATTACAGGCTTATCTATTTGAGATTTAATCCACTCATATGTTGGTGGGTCGCATCGTTCACCTGCCAGGAATAATTGCCTGAGACTTGAAAGATCATATTTTTTTAGCCATTCACCTTCATGGTCTTCTTTCTTTATAGCTCGTATGGCTGTTGGCGCGGTAAATAATGTGTTGACTTTATGCTGCTCAATAATACGCCAAAATGCACCGGGGTCTGGGGTTCTTATTGGTTTACCTTCATACATAAGTGTAGTGCAGCCATAGAGTAGGGGAGCATATACTATGTAAGAATGGCCAACTACCCAACCTATATCGCTAGCTGCCCAAAAGACATCATCTTTTTTTGTGTCATAAACATATTTCATACTAAAGTTGAGCGCAGTAGCATAGCCACCTGTATCTCTTACTATACCTTTGGGTTTTCCTGTAGTTCCAGATGTATATAGTATATATAATGGATGATTTGCCGGAACTGATTTGCTTCCAACTGTACCGCATTGCAATAGCGATTCAAAGTCAAGCTCACGTCTACTTCCTAGATGGTCATAGCCTTCTTCTCTTCTAAAGTAAATCTGATATTCGGTCTTATGTACGGATTCTTTTAAAGCTGCATCAACTAGTATTTTATAAGGTATTTTCTTGTCAAACTCTATACCGTAGCTGGCTGAAATGATGACTTTAGGCTTGGCATCATCAATACGCATTGCCAATTCATGTGGGGCAAAACCGCCGAATACAACTGAGTGAATAGCACCTATGCGCGCACATGCTAACATAGCAATAATAGCTTGTGGTATCATAGGCATATATATTATTACAGTATCGCCCAAGCCTACACCTATATTACGAAGGCCGGCTGCGAAACGTGATACCTGATCTAGTAGAGTAGCATAAGATATGTATTCACAAGTGCCTGTATAGGGTGAATCGTAAATGATAGCAGTTTTAGCTCCGTTCCCACTTAGTACATGTCTATCTAAGCAGAGATAGCTCATATTTAGCATGCCATCTTTGAACCAATCGTGCCCGCCATGCTCATTTTTCGAAACTGTGGATGTTGGTACTACATCCCAATACAGTTCATTTGCTTGTTGTTTCCAAAAGTCTTCTCTATTAGCAATACTAGACTTGTAAAAGGAATTGTAGTCCATAAGATGGTAGAATAAGTGTTGAAGAATAACTACTTAAAATTACCACCTTATATGGTTGATATATATAAATGTATACTAAATAACCGGAATTTAGCTATCTCAATTTAGCTATTCTTCCCCCAAAAGTCTGTTTACATCTTTCATTAAGTCTCTGGTAGAAAAGGGCTTACTAATATATAATGAAGCACCTAAATCATATCCTTTTTGTATGTCTACATCCTTAGATTTAGCACTAACAAATACTACTATAATATCTTTAAGTTTTGCAGATGCTTTGATTTTTTTGCAAATAGAATATCCATCTACATCAGGCATCATAATATCTAGTAAGATTAAATTTGGTTTGTCTTTGTTGATAATATCTAAAGCTTCAGTACCATTTCTAGCCACAGAAACGGAATATCCACTTTTTATCATCAAAAACTCTAATGACATTAAAATGTATGGATCGTCATCAACAACCAGTATTTTTTTCATGTAGCGAAGTTAAGAAATGTACTATTATATTTTACTGATGACTAGCTTTGGTAAATTGGTAAAACTATTATAAAAGTTGCACCTTCCGATGGTTGACTTTCTACCCATATTTTTCCTCCGTGTAGTTCTACTATCTTTTTACTAATAGCTAGTCCAAGCCCTGTGCCTTGCGGTTTTCTAAGTGTTTGATTTTTTGCTTGAAAAAATTTATCGAATATTAATTGATGTAGTTCGGGCTCTATTCCCTTACCGTTATCAATAACCCTAATAATTAAATCATCATTTTCCAATATCATTCTAACATCAATTTTTCCATTTTGTTCAGGCACAAATTTTATGGCATTTGATATTAGATTATAAACTACCTGTCTTAGTAAATCTTTATCGCATTGCTGAATATGCATAGTGTCAGGTGTATAAAATGACATGCTAATATGCTTTTCCTCAATTAGTGTATTAAGTGATGTTATTACATCTTGAATTAATTCAGCAATGTTTACAGCACTAATATTCAGCTTTTGTCTTCCAGATTCGTAACGTTCTAAGTTTAATACTTGCCCTATCAGTTGGCTTAGCCGTTCTGTTTCTTTTACTATACTAGATAAATATTTATTTCTCATTTCCTCAGGCATATCCGGATTGTCATAAAGTATTTCCGACATAGCCCTGATAGATGTTAATGGGGTGCGCAGCTCATGGGTAACTGTAGATAAAAATTCATCTTTCATTACATCCATACTTTTAAGTTGCTCATTGCTCTTTTTTAATAGTTCGCTAGCTTTGGTAAGTTCGGTAGATTTTTTTCTTAATTCTTTATTGAGCTCTAGTACCTGTTGCGATTCTTTAGCTATGTTTAGTACTTCGCTCATTGACACTGCTTCTTCTTTAGTTACACTTTTTATCATGGTACGTGCAGATGCAGACCCAATGACACCAGATAAAACACGTTCTGTAAATGCAACTATAAGTGTATCTGCCTGTGCTGTTTGTAGTGATAATTTATGCCTATTGGCATAAGATGTAAGTAGTTTTTCTGAACGGTCTTTACCAATGAATTTTTCTAGTAAGGTTCTAATATCGTCCATGTAGGCAGTACCTTTCCAGAAAGAGTTTTGTGTGGTAACTGTTGTATGGTTAAAAATATCTACAAACAATTCAGCTTGATAGGCTTCTTGTGCATTTCTGCCTGTATAAATAGATACAAGACAGTAGGCGCTAATATTTAAAAGAATGCTCCAAAAGAAAGAATGAGATAAAGGATCTGCTATTTCTATACCAAATAGCATATTTGGGCGTAGCCAAGTAATACCCCAAGGACCCTCAGTGATAATGTTATTGCTTTGGTGAAGCGAGGAAATTGAAGAGGGTAGAATAAGGGTGTAGCTCCACACTAAGAATCCTATAATAATACCTGCTACAGCCCCTTTTCTATTACCCTGTTTCCAGAACAGCCCTCCAAGAACAGCAGGCGCAAATTGAGCTACTGCGGCAAAAGACATTAGTCCTATTGATACTAGGGATGATTCTTGTGCTAGTAGTTTGTCGTAATAGTAGGCTATTAATAACAATAAGAAAATACTTAGTCTCCTTGAATTTATAATGGCAGTTCTTAAGTAGCCCTCAGGTATAGATTTAATATTTGATGAGAAAAGTAGTGGTAGTATTAGGTGATTGCTTACCATTGTGGAAAGGGCAATAGTTTCTACTATAACCATACTAATTGCAGCCGAAAAGCCACCTAAAAATATAAATAGACTCAGCCAATGTTTACCGTGAAGGAGGGGTAAAGATAGGATATACGTATCGGGAGATGCATTTATTTCAGGTGTAAGCAAGCCTGCTACAGCAATAGGTAATACAAAAATATTAATGATAATGAGGTATAAAGGGAATACCCAAATAGCTTTTTTTAGATGCTGTTCTTGTACATTTTCTACCATGCTAATTTGGAATTGGCGGGGTAGTAGTATGGTAGCAAAGCCAGATATAACTAAGATAGTAAGCCAACTACTGATAGATTCTGTATTGCTAAAAGTAAAAATATCTTTTGCTTGTGGAAGGTGAGTAGCCTGACTAAATATATCATCAAGACCGTTGAATAATGAATAGGTTATGTATATACCGGCAGTAATAAATGCAGCTAGTTTTAATACACTTTCAAAAGCAACAGATGCAACAAGTCCTACATGTCGCTCAGATGCATCTACTGAGCGCGTGCCAAATAAAATAATGAAAATAGAAAGAACGAATACTAATAGATAGGTGATATCCCCAGCATAATGTACTGAGCTTTCGTGGCCACTATTTAAAAATAAAAGATGAATACTATTGCTTATTGCCTTTAGCTGTAGTGCTATGTACGGTACCAGTCCTATAATACAAAAGAGTGTAACTATAACACCTAGCGACACATTTTTTCCATACCGTGTAGCTATAAAGTCTGCAATACTATTAATACGCATTACTTTACATATGCGCAACATCTTTCGAAGTACAGGCCAAAAAAAGCAGCAGGCAATTGTTGGTCCTATGTATACTGCAAGGAAGTCCATTCCTTTAAGAGAGGCTCTGCCTACGCTGCCATAATAAGTCCATGCTGTGCAATATACTGCCATTGATAGGGCATACACCCATCCATTATTAATGATGTTTATGCCTTTTTTTAGCTGTCTTTCAGCATAGTATGCTATACCAAATATTACCCCTAGATATAGTAGCGCAACTAGTATAATGAAAGTATAGTTCATGATTCATCGCTATTTTTATAAAGGTCATTTGTTCGGCCAGGTTTAGTTTCAGTAATGATGAATAGTAGTACTACCCCAACAGACCAACAGATGAAAATATACTTATATAGTCTTGGAATTTTATCGCTATAGCTATATTGGTTCCCTATTGATAGAAACGGATACGTAAATACAAGTAGTAATAGTATACCCGTAAGTATTAGTTTAGTATTTTTCTTGCCTCTTTCAATCATAATATTATTCCCCTAAAAACAACATAGTTTGTATATCTCTACTAAAGATATACAAACTATGTTACTGAGATATTTTATAGTTATTTACTTTCTATCATACTCTCCCTTCAATGCGTATAGCCCAAAAATCATTAGACCTACGGCTATTGGAGTGAAGACTGATATGATAATTATCCAAGGTATTGGTTTGTTTATATCCGAGCTGCCTTTAGCATCTATATTTGCTAATGCTGTGCTAATTAGCAGGTATATAATAATAGGTCCAAGAAGTAACCAAAATATACCTAATCCTCTTCTTAATGCGTTCATATGAATGTTGTTTTAGTTTTTATAAATAATGTTTAATACTACATTTCAAAATCCTCTTCCTCTTCTTTAGGATTAGAAACATATAGCACACCTATTATTAAACTTAAGGCGGCAACACCTATTGGGTACCATAAGCCAGATAAATGATCTGTTCCCTTTATAGTGGTGATTAATGTAGCTACAAATGGAACAAGACCACCAAATATGCCATTACCTATATGATACGGTAAAGACATAGAAGTATATCTGATTTTTGTAGGGAATAATTCTACTAAGAAGGCAGCTATAGGGCCGTACACCATTGTTACAAAAAGTACCATCACAAATACTATAGCTATTATTGTCCAATACGTATCAGCATTTATTTTTACTTCTTTCTTTACTTCTGGCTTTGGTTGATCTTTAGTTGCATCAGCTAGCTTAGTTATTTTATGAGTTATTTTGTAGGTCGACCCATCCTCATAATAGCGCATTGTGTCTATTACAGTTAGGCTATCTTGTGTGCCCTCTACTAGCTTTTGTTTTACATGTGTTTCTTGTTTGGCAACTATTTCTGTTTTGCCTTTTACTGAAGTTAGTTCGTACATTTTATTAAACATAGGACGATAGAGTAAAACTCCCAATGCCATACCAATCATCATAATGTTTTTACGACCTAGCTTATCGGAAAGAGAACCGAATATTACAAAGAAGGGTGTAGCAAATACTAGCGCCAATAAAATCATAGTATTAGCTTGCTCATAGTCTAGATTACATTTAGTAAGTAAAAAGCTTTGGGCATAAAACTGTCCTGTGTACCATATCACACCTTGTCCCATTGTTACTCCAAACAGAGCTAGTACTACCATCTTAAAATTGGCTTTATTACCAAAGCTTTCTTTTAAAGGATTCTTAGATACTTTACCACTACTTTTTAGTTTACTGAATACCGGTGATTCATGCATTTTCATACGTATGAAAATGGAAACAATAACCAACAGTATAGAAAGTAGAAAAGGGTACCTCCAGCCATTGCCATTAGTAAATTCTTCTACGCCTACCATACGTCTAATAGTTAGTATAACTATTAGAGAAACAAATAGCCCTAGCGTTGCGGTTGTTTGTATCCAGCTGGTGTAGTAGCCTCTTCTATTTGCAGGCGCATGTTCTGCCACATAAGTTGCAGCCCCACCATATTCTCCACCTAGAGCTAGGCCTTGTAGCAAACGTAATAATAAAACAATGAATGGAGCCCATGCACCAATGGTAGCATATGAGGGTACGCAGCCTATTAGGAAAGTAGAACCTCCCATAAGTACCAATGTTAGTAAGAAGGTATATTTACGACCTATTAAGTCGCCTAAACGACCAAATACCAGTGCGCCGAATGGACGAACTATAAAGCCCGCAGCAAACGTAGCAAGTGTAGATAGTAGTGCTGCTGTAGGATTAGCAGCGGGGAAAAATTTGCTGGCTATGATTGTAGATAAACTACCGAAGATGTAGAAGTCATACCACTCAATTAGTGTACCAACAGATGATGCTGATATCACCTTCCAGATGTTGTTTGTCAATGAGGTCTCATTTGCTTTCATACAAGTTGTTGTTTTTAGTGTTAAAGCATTATTTGGAATTGAGCTAGTATTTCGCCCTTATTAGTAAATACAGTTTTTGTCTTGCTATCATACAGTGGTCTATTACTATATTGTAGTGTTAGTTTAGAGTTGTGTCCATCTATCAGAATATTCGTACCCGCATCCCAATAGTTGCCCACTTCATTTAAACC
>CAYWUY010000104.1:2318-7573 GCA_964461535.1 uncultured Flavipsychrobacter sp. | reverse complement strand
GGCTAGCTGCCGTTTTTGAGGCGGCTAGGCTTCTTCTTCCACCGTGGTAGTTGATTGGGGAGATTGGTTTGTGCAGATGGTTTTGGGAGCTTCTCGGCTTACGAAGCGGGCTATTAATAGTAGTTGATTTGTAGATAGTCTACATAGCCTACTGTGGCAGGTAGTATACCAAAGCCAAACTGATTGCCATAAGGAGCTAATGCTGTGGTGGTAAATACCAGAGTACCATTGATGTAGCCTTTCCAGAATCCGCCGGACTGTAGTACTTCCAGGCTGTTGTAAGAAGACCTAGATATCAATGAGCCTACATAGGTAGCCGGAATAATGGTATTGGTTAAAGACGCAGGACCACCTATGCGATATACGGCATAGTAGCCGGCGGCATCTACATAAAAGAAATAGCCATTATTGACATCGGAAGCGGCAAACATTAAGCCCATAGCATTGTCGAACTGCATGCTGGCCTTAACATCGTAGCTAGACGATAGATTTTGCCCGGTAGATATAAGGTTGTAGTAATGGTGGGTTTGGCTGTAGTTTACCAGTTGGTAATAGCCATTCATTACGGTGCCATAACAAGAGTCGTAGGTGCTAGAGTAGTTCCAGCCAAACATATCGCCATTGTTATATTGCTCGGTAAATGTGTATTGCCAAGTAAGATCGGTATTAGAAGGAGAAACCTCGTAAACGGTAGCTTTGATACATGAGGAGAACGTAAGGGCGGTTAACCCCATGACCAATAAAACAATATGTAAGAATTTCGTTCTCATTTTTAAATTAAACTTTGATGCTCACTGATAGGTAAGTCAAACAGCGTGCCAAAGCGACTGCTACAAAGGTTAAAACCTGCAAATGCAGTACGAAGTGTAGCATTACTGACCTAAATAGGCTTAACTTTAACACATGTACGAACACAGGTCGGAACCGCTTGCGCCTATAAAAGTATATTATAAAAGATTAGCAACCAACACCGGGTATGCATTTGTCATATTATTATTGTGTTTATCTATAGGAATTGCAGGTTATCATTATATAGCCAATATAGCATGGATAGACGCTATACACAATGCCAGCATGATACTTAGCGGCATGGGACCTGTGGTAAGTATAGATAATGTGGCGGGAAAATTATTTTCATCGGCCTATGCTTTATTTAGCGGAGTGGTGTTTATAACTAACATAGGTTTGTTTTTAGCCCCCGTAGCCCACCGACTGCTGCATAAACTGCACCTGGAGAGTAATGATGACGGCAGCGACTGACCTATATGCAGGCTGTAGCACTTACCTTTGCGCCACAAAACGCAGTGCCGTGAACTATACACAAATACCCAAAGGACAAATGCTGGCCTATATAAAAGAACACTATCTAGGCAAAACCGTAACCGACTCGAGATCGCCGGCGGGCAACTGGCTGAACTTTATGCTAGAGCATATAGACAAAGGCGAGGCTACGCTAGTGGTGCAGGTGAGGCCGGAAATGGCGAATCCGTATGGTAATATACATGGCGGCATGATGAGCCTGGTGATAGATGAGAGCATAGGCTGGGCAGTGGCTAGTATGGAAACGGAAAACCACTACACATCGCTGACGCTGAACATAGATTTTTTATATGCCATAAAAGAGGGCGAATCTTTACGAGCCACAGCTAAAGTGCTGCGCGTAGGCAAAAAGATAATCAACGTAGAGTGCCATGTGTATAACATGGATGGCAGAATACTGGCCAGAGGCAATAGCAACCTGATAGTAACAGGTATGGAATTTATATAAGCTAGACAACCCTAATGCAGCCCACAAATAAAACTAAGCTAGAAAAAGCACTACAACATTTTTTTGGTTACGATACGTTTAGATTTCATCAGCAGGCTATAATAGAGCATGTGCTGGCGGGCAAGGACGTGATGGCCATAATGCCCACGGGCGGCGGTAAAAGCATATGCTACCAACTGCCGGCTATGCTATTGCCGGGACTGACGATAGTAGTATCGCCCTTGATAGCGCTAATGAAAGACCAAGTAGATGGCTTACTGGCCAATGGTATAGCGGCTGCCTACCTGAACTCGTCTCAAGACCTGGACGAGCAACGCCATGTGATAAGACAGGCGCGTGAGCAAAAGATAAAACTACTGTATATAGCGCCAGAGCGTATACCATCGAACAATACTGCCTTTGTAAAGTTTGTGCAAGAGATAGGGGTAACGCTGTTTGCCATAGATGAGGCGCACTGTATATCGGCATGGGGGCACGACTTTAGGCCGGAGTATTTAAAGCTGGCTGTGCTGAAAGAACACTTTCCGCAGGTGCCTGTAATAGCCTTAACTGCCAGTGCAGATAAGCACACCCAAAGCGATATACTAGCCCGGCTGATGATACCGCATGCGGCGGTGTTTATATCTAGCTTTAACAGACCTAATATATCGTACTATATAAAGCCTAAGAAAGATACACTGTCGCAGATCATACACTACATTATGCAGCGCAAAAATGATTGCGGCATTATCTATGCTTTATCGCGCAACTCGACAGAGGATATAGCGTATGAGCTGAAGAAGGTGGGCATATCGGCGGCACACTACCATGCAGGGCTTAGCGCTGATAAGCGCGCACAGGTGCAGGAGGCTTTTCAGCGCGATACTATAAAAGTGATAGTGGCTACCATTGCCTTTGGTATGGGTATAGACAAATCGAACGTGCGGTATGTGATGCACTATGACGTACCTAAAAACATGGAGGGCTACTACCAAGAGACCGGCCGCGCAGGCAGGGACGGGCTAAAGAGCGATGCTATACTCTACTACTCTAAGGGCGACATCATTAAGCTAAAGAATTTTGTAGGGCAAGACGACAATCCAGAGCAGCTAAAAATAACGCTGCAAAAGCTGCGCAAGATGGAGGCCTTTTGTGAGGCTGAACAGTGTAGACGACAAATGCTGCTGGAGTACTTTGGTGAAAAGACATCGGCCTACTGCGGTAACTGCGACTACTGCCTAGAACATGTAGACCATAAAGACATAACGGTGGATGCGCAAAAGCTACTATCGGCAGTGGTGCGTACAGAGGAGCAGTATGATGCGTATACTATAATAGATTTTGTAAGGGGGATAAACAACCCTAAGCTAAGTGCTGAACAAAAGGCATTAAAAACATTTGGCGTAGGCAAACACCTAGAGCAAGAGCAGTGGGAATGGATAGTGCAACAGATGCTGCAACACGGATTTGTAAAGCTGGAAGCCAATACCAGCATACTAACACTGAACGAAAAAAGCTGGCAAATATTGAAGGGTGCCAGCAGCATAGTGCTGGTAAGTGAGAAAGAAAAAATACCTACACCTGCCGTAGAGCAACCTGACTATGACGACCAACTACTAGCCGACCTGAAACGCATTAGGTATGATATAGCAGACAGAGAGAATGTACCTGCCTATAATATAGTGCCGGATAATACTCTACTTGAAATGGCTATGTATCTGCCGCAGGATGCTAAGGAGCTGAAGAAAATAGCCGGATTTGGTGACTATAAGATAGGAAAGTATGGCAGCCTGTTTTTACGGCCTATAATTAACTATGCCCGGGCTAATAAGCTAGTATCCAGGGTGTATCTAAAAGCACCTAAAAAGGTAGAGAAAAGCACTAAGGAGCGCAGCCAGTCGAGCAATACGCAGGAGACTACTTTAGAGCTATTTTTAGAAGGTATGAGCATGGAAGATATAGCCCAATACCGACAACTGAATATAGCCACCATAGAGGGACACATAGCCTACTTTGTGGGTAAGGGGCGCATAAGCCTGAGTAAAGTAATGAGCCAAAACAGATACCAAGCTATAGCCAAAGCTATAAAAGGCAGCGGACAGATACATGCGCTAAAACCTATAAAAGACTTACTGGACGATAGCTTTACCTATGGCGAAATAAGAATGGCACTAGCCTACTACAGCCAAAAAAGATAATTATACAGCACGAGCTAATACACGCTTATAGCGGGCAACATCTACATCGGGGAGTATGGGAGTGCCGGCTACTAAGTGCTGTGCTAACTGTGCCGTAAAATAAGGTGCTAATGAACACCCCTTGGGCCCCATGCCGTTGCATATAGCTAACTGAGGATGGTGTGGATGTGTGCCTACAAAGGGCTTATGATCTACACTGCTGGGGCGCACAGATGCTATGTGGTCTGTTACCGTAAATGGTAGTTTTAATGTATTGCGGAGCAGCCACTCTTGGTGTGCTCTGAATTTTTCGGTGGGTTTATCATCGTCAAACTTCCACTCGAAGGAAGTGCCTACCCAAAAGAGGTTATCGTCCCAGGGGGCTATTTTTTGAGCGGTTTTGAATATGATATTTCTAGGTAAATGAGGTATATCTACTATGAGCGCCTCGCCTTTGTTAAGGGCATAGGGCAAGAGAGAAAACCAAGGGTTATTTATAGCTGTAGCCCCTTCGCAAAAGATAATTTTAGTGGCTTGAATATCTTTGTAGGTAACACCATTAGGGGTTAATACTACATCCGATGGCGAGAATTGTTCTTGGCGATAAATTCCAAGCTTTTGCAAGCGAGCTTGATAGCCCAACTGTAACTGCTTAGTATTAACCAATACTGCCGGACTGATATAATGCCAGCCATAGTGATAGTTGATGTATGCGCTGTAGTCGGTAGTATCTTGTGGCTGAATGTAGGGAGATTCCTGTAGCTTGGCATCGTAGTTGGCACGGGCATCAGCGGTGGTATGAAAATCGGCTATGGCTATATCTTGAGCGATGGTAATGCCCAATTCTTGTGAGGCCTCTTGATATACTGTGCGCGCAAAAGGCAGTAGAGTGTCTATCATCCATGACTGCACCACACGCATACCCGTAACCGGATTGATAAGCCCACTAGCTACCTTACCTGATGTATTAGGCATAGGGTTATCTATAACCACAACAGACTTACCCAATGCTACTAATTGGCGTGTAAGTAATGTGCCACAAAGCCCCTGTCCTACTACTATAAAATCGACCTGCATACTTATTGTTGAAGACCTGATAAAATATGCTGAGCTGCTACGTAAGCACTGCTCCACGCATGTTGAAAATTAAAGCCGCCTGTAACACCATCTACATCAAGAATTTCGCCGGCAAAATATAGGCCACTTAGCTTTTTACTCTCTAATGTATTAGGGTCTATCTCTGATAAGTCTATGCCGCCACAGGTAACAAATTCTTCTTTAAAAGTAGTTTTGCCTTTTACAGCATATTTATCTCTTAGCAGGTGCTCTAT
>CAYWUY010000104.1:0-2218 GCA_964461535.1 uncultured Flavipsychrobacter sp. | reverse complement strand
GGGCTAGTTCTCTAGCAGCAATAGCCGATGTTTTTAAAATAGCAGGACCACTTAAGCCCCAATGGGTAATTAATAGCGGCCCTTCTTGCTGCACCTTAGTTCCTACAATTTTTACCGACACCATAGGTACTGCTACCCCCATCAATTCGGTAATAGGGTGCTTATTTAGATTGAAGGTAAATAAGGATGGCACAGGCGGTATAATGGTATGCCCAGTGCCAGAGAGCCACTGATACTGCTCTAGCTTAGGGAAACCACCCGATGTGATGATGACTTTATGGGCGGTGGTAGTAGTTTTATCTGCAAAGGTGATAGTAAACAGGTTGCCTTCTTTTGATATAGCTACCACACCTTTATGAAACAACACCTCTGTATGATTATTCATCATTTGCGTCCACAAACAGTCTATAATAGTTTGAGAATCGTCTGTAATAGGAAACATTCTGCCATCGGGCTCTGCCTTTAACTTTACCCCTCTTTGTGCAAACCAGTCGATAGTATGCTGGGGAGAAAATGTATGCAGTGTACGCTTAAGTAAGCGACTGCCCCTAGGATAACGAGTAAGTAGCTGGGACACATCGAAACAATGGTGTGTAACATTGCAACGCCCACCACCCGATACTTTTACCTTTTGTAAGGGCTTGGCAGATTTTTCATAAACAACTAGCTGTAAGCCGTGAGGAGCGGCAAGATTGGCAGCGGCAAAACAACCGGCTGCACCGGCACCTATAATTGCGACTTTCATTGTAGTATAACTCTATTGGAAAGTGCAAAGATAATGTGTGCGCTACGAATTGAGTTGATTGATATAGTCTTCTATTTGTTTCAGGTATTTTCCAAAGCTATAATTGAGCATCCAGCGTGCCATATAAAATGTAAGCGGCCAAACTATAGCCAATACTACCACTAATGCACCTATAACAAAGGGCTTGGACATGAAGGATTCTATGCTTTTACCTGAGCCTATATGCCCCCCTAGCATGTAGCCGCCAAAAGCAGCAATGGGATAAATAAGAAAGCCTGCACGCTCTTGAAACCTTATCCATTTTTTAACTGCGGAGTGGTGAAACTGTAAGTTTGACAATACATTTGACTCGAAAGGGTTTTGGGTAGTTAAGTACTTTAATAATTTATTGTTGGCCACTATAGCAGCAGCAGAATAGCATAATACCACTACTAAGCATGCCCTTACCTGCCACAGATTGAACTTGAAAATAACAACTACATAGAGCAATGATATAAGAACTGCATAAATCGTATTGATTTTTACATTCTTAATAATCTTACCTACAGGGTCGTTAGACTTCAGGTTTTGGTACACTATATCTTTACTAGCCCAATCGTTATTGGGGGGCTGTGTGTTTAGTTCTTGCCAAATTTCGTTGAGGTTCATTTTGCGGGCTTTAATAGATTAAATAATTCCTCTTTAATTCTAGATAGCTTTACGCCTACATAATTGTATTTGATACCTATTATCTCTGCTATCTCGCCATTATCATAGCCATCTAAGTGCAGCGATATAATAGCCCTGTCTGTTTCTTTTAGCGTACGAATGGCAGCATATAGACTAGCTACATTATCGTTAGGATGTTGCATAAAAGCGGTATCTGTAGCCAGTTGTTCCCAGTCATCAGTGTAAGACACCTTATTTACTTTTCTTTGCTGAGACAGTATAGTGTTGAGGCAAAGCCTATATAACCAAGTACTTATTTTAGCATCTCCTCTGTAGGTGTGCCAGCTCTTCCAAGCCTGATACATGATTTCTTGATACAAGTCGTCGGCATCCTGCCTGGAGGCAGCATACATATGAATGAGCTTGTACATAAGCCCATTATACTGTTTTACGATTTGTATAAATTCTTGTTGGCTCAACTACTATTTGTTGGTTATCATTACTATGAATGCCGATAAAGCTAGTATCAAATGTACTACTAGTATAGCACGCTGATACAAGGGGCGTTTTCCCCAAGGGACATCTTGCTTAAAGGGATCGAATATGAGTGCCAGCCCTAAATAGGATACTGCCATAGACTGATTGCTAGTGAAGAACCAGGTGTAAGCACCTGTGATAACAAAAGCCAAATAAGCTATAACGTATACCGACTGCGGTAATACTTTGGGTACTGTGTTGGTTTGCTTTTCCATAACTAAGCTGTTTAGTATTACATATGTTGCAACAAGAGCCTAGAATATTACAAAAGCGGAAAAATATTTTTTT
>CAYWUY010000103.1:0-7659 GCA_964461535.1 uncultured Flavipsychrobacter sp. | reverse complement strand
ATTGCTCACTTTTAACACTCTTTTGCTGCCAAGATATGCGGTCAACTATTTTTTTCAATATATTTGCATCCCTCTATGCAACTTCGCTTAAATAAAATATTTTATTTGTTGCTGCCCGTAATTATCTTATCATCATGCGGTCGGTTCGAAAAAGTGAGAAAAAGTAGTGATGTAAACTACAAACTCACTAAGGCCAACGAGTATTTCGATAAGAAAGACTATGTGCATGCGGCTGAGTTGTATAAAGATTTATTGCCGGTAATGAAGAGTACTCGAAATTTCGAGGCCTTGTATTATCGTTACTCTTATAGTTACTACTACATGAAGAACTATATTGAGGCGTCTTACTTCTTTAAAAATTTTACTGAGTATTTCCCTACCAGTAAAGAATTAGAGGAGTGTGAGTTTATGTATGCGGTTTGTTTGTTTAAGTTTACGCCTAAGTTTTCTCTAGACCAAACCAATACATTAAAATCGCTGGAGGCTATGCAGTCATTTGTATCTCGCTATCCTGATTCTAAAAGAGTATCAGAAGCTAATACATACATCAATACTGCTAACTCTAAATTAGAAGTAAAGCAAGCTGATGCTGCAAAATTGTACTACAACATAGCACAATATAAGGCAGCAACTGTAGCATATAAAAGTGTTATTCGTAACTATCCTGAGTCTACAAACTGCGATTTGTATCAGTACATGATTATGAAGGCATTCTTTAAATATGCAAAAGCTAGCATACCTGAAAAGCAAGAAGAGCGCTACGCAAGTGCTATTACTGCCTACAGAGAATTAAAAGATAATTATCCGAAGTCTAAATATTTGACCGAGGCTGAACAATTAAGTTTAGAAGCATCCAATAACGTTAAAAAATTACGCAATGAGCACAAGTAAAAAATCTTTCGCATCAGTTAATCCCCTGGTTGAAACCCGTGATGTGATAGCTCTAAAAGATAAAACCGGCAACCTATATGAGTCTATAGCTGTAGTTGGTAGAAGAGCAAATCAGATCGCTGTGAACATGAAGGAAGAGCTTCACCGTAAATTGGATGAGTTCTCTGTACATGCCGATAACCTTGAGG
Source organism: uncultured Flavipsychrobacter sp. (assembly GCA_964461535.1). Lineage (GTDB taxonomy): Bacteria > Bacteroidota > Bacteroidia > Chitinophagales > Chitinophagaceae > Flavipsychrobacter. Next base: position 6,580 of record CAYWUY010000103.1, on the reverse strand, counting down.
AAGTACACGAAAACAAAGAGCAAATAGAAATATCTCGTATTTATGAGCGTATGGCTAATGCGCCTTTGCAAGCTCTTACAGAATTCAACGACGACAGAATTTACTATCGTAAAAAATAATTTCTTATCGTGTATTATTAAAAGCTGTTCCGTTTTATTAACGGAATAGCTTTTTTTATAAGCATACTACATCTACCATAATGGGCAAAACATACAAGCATCTTTTCTTCGATTTAGATCATACACTCTGGGATTTCGATAGAAACTCCGAAGCTACCATGCTACAGTTGTATAACGAGTACAACTTAGCGTCTAGGGGTATTACTGATTTCAATGAAATGTTTGCTGCCTATAATGTGCATAACGATAAGCTGTGGGATAGGTATAGAAAAGGCTTCATAAAGCGCGAAGAACTTCGTTGGAAGCGCATGTGGTTAATGCTGCTGGATTTTAAAATAGGAGACACCGCTCTAGCGCATGAGTTAAGCTCTGCTTACCTTGAGATTTTGCCCACACAAACTATTCTATTGCCCCACACTAAAGAGGTGCTAGACTACTGTAAAGGCAAATACGAGATGCACCTCATAACCAATGGATTTGAAACTACCCAAAGGCTTAAGTTGCAGTATTCGGGCATTGCCAAGTATTTCAATCATCTTATTACTTCCGAGAAAAGTAATAGTATAAAACCCAATAAAGATATTTTCGACTATGCGCTTACATTGGCTAATACCGATGTGGAGAGCAGCATAATGATAGGCGATGCTATAGATATAGATATTTTAGGTGCCATTAATGCAGGCTGGGATAGCGTTTATTTTAATCCCGCCAATAAGCCGCACGAAAGAAAACCAACTTATGAAATCACCAGCTTAGATGAACTGATGAACATCCTTTAGTCTCATATGCTAAAAGGATAGTTATTCACACAGCCTATTGTAATAGGGCTAGTTTTTTATCTTTGCTATATGCTGCATAAAAAGCCACAAGAAGATTCATATTTGCAAAAAGGCTTAAGAGCTCAATTAGTACAATCTATAAGGGAAAAGGGAATTAAAGATGAAAGAGTATTGGCTGCTATACAGGCTGTGCCTCGTCACTTCTTTCTAGATCCTGCTTTTCAGCGTCAGGCATACGAAGATAGGGCCTTTCCTATTCTTGCAGACCAAACCATATCTATGCCCTATACGGTAGCTCACCAAACAGAGTTGCTAGAAATAAAAAAGTTTGACAAAGTACTGGAAATAGGCACGGGTAGTGCTTATCAGGCATGTGTGTTAGCCGAAATGGGCGTAATGCTTTATACCATCGAGCGCCAAAAAGCACTGTATGATTATGTTGGCGATTTCTTCTTTATTTCTCGCTACCCCAATATGAAACGCTTTTATGGCGATGGCTATGAAGGCTTACCTACCTATGGCCCATTCGATAAAATTATTGTTACAGCAGCAGCTCCTTTTGTGCCTCCAAAGTTGGTAGAACAACTGAAGCCGGGCGGCATATTCGTTGTACCGGTAGGCGAGGGAGATACCCAACGTATGCTGAAAATTACAAAGGATAAGCAAGGCAATATTACCGAAACCGAAACAGGCGATTTCTCTTTTGTGCCTATGCTGCAAGGTAGAAATAAGTAGCTGCTACTCTGGCTTGTGTATGGCTTTAAGGTTACGCTGTATGCCTTTCCATTTAGAGCGTTTTAAGGGCGAGTTTTTGAATGTTTTATTAAACTGTTCTTCGCTCATCTCTTCCCAGTCTTTTTGAGATAGGTTCAGTATTTCAGCAATGGGCGTAAATAACGGCTCTTGGTGTGGTTTCGAAAATCTGTTCCATGGGCACACGTCTTGGCATATGTCACAGCCAAACATCCAGTTATTAAAGTTATTGCTCAGCTGCTCGGGTATCAGCGCATCTTTCAGTTCTATGGTCAGGTAAGAGATACACTTATTGGCGTCTATCTCTTTGGGTGCTACTATAGCGCCGGTAGGGCAGGCATCTAGACATTTGGTGCAGGTGCCACAGTGGTCTGTAGTCATAGGTGCGTCTGCTTCTAGCTCTAGGTCGCATATCAGTGTGGCTATAAAGAAAAACGACCCTCTTTTTTTATTAATCAGGTTGCCGTTTTTGCCTATCCATCCTTGTCCTGTTCTTACTGCCCAGCTACGCTCTAGCACTGGTGCACTATCTACAAATCCTCTACCATCTACTTGGCCTATGTTTACATTTATATAGTCTAGCAGTTGGTTCAGTTTGTCTTTTATTACATAGTGGTAGTCGGTGCCCCAGGCATATTTGGCTATCAGTGGTGCATTCGCGTCCTGCTGTAGCTCAGGGTAGTAGTTAAACGTTAGCGTAATAACAGATTTAGCACCGGGCACCAGTTTTCTTGGGTCTATACGTAGGTCAAAGTTGCGCTCCATATAGCCCATTCCTGCCTGATGGCCTTTTTTTAACCATTGCTCCAGTCTGCGGGCATCATCATCAAGGCTAGTAGCAACGGCAAATCCGCAAGAGTCAAACCCTAAGCGGTAGGCCTCTTGTCGTATCAGTTGTCCGTTGCGCTCCTTGTTAGGCATTATGCAGGTGTTGGTTTTATGGTCACGCCTCTTATCTCCGATAATTTATGCAGGCACTCTTTTTCATACTTAATGGGTATGCCCGCTTTTATAGTACAAAACAATTGTAACTCTTGGTGTAATATACTCGACTCACTATTTTTTAAATGATACAGCACTTCACCCATCACCGGATAGTCAAAAGCTATTTCATAAGTATGTTCTAGCCAACGCTCTATTGTTGGGGCAGGCTCTAGGGCTAGTTGGGTAGCTGTCTTATAAGCATTTATAAGGCCCGGCACCCCTAGCAGTGTGCCGCCAAAATAGCGCACCACCACCACCAGTACATTGGTGAGCCCCATGCTGTCTATTTGCCCAAGTATGGGTTTGCCCGCACTGCCCGATGGTTCACCATCATCGCTGGCTCTATATTGTGTGCCATTCAGGCCTATGCGCCATGCTAAGCAATGATGCACCGCTTTGGGGTGTTCTTTCTTTAAGGCTTGTAGATGTTCCTTCACATCTGCTGCCTGCCTAATAGGGTAGGCGTAGGACAAAAACTTACTTCCCCTATCTCTGAAATCTCCGGTATGGGGTGCTGTTATAGTCTTGTATTTATATTGTTCGTCCATTAGTCGCCCAAAGCTATGAGTAGTATAGCAATTATAGACATTGCCAATCCTAATAATCTGCTGGTGTTAGTCTTTTCTTTATAAAACAGTATAGCTACTATAGACGATGCCACCACTATACCTATGTTTATTACAGGTATGGTAGCCGAGCTTTGTAGTACACCGCAGTTAAGCGATCGTATAAGAAAGTAGATGCAGAAATAGTTGGGTATGCCCACGCAAATACCGGCTATAACATTTTTAATATGAAAAGTAGCTTTCTTAGTAATGAACATTACCGTTAGTAGTATAGTTCCCAGTATAGCCGCTACAGAAAAGCAATAGATGGTATACACCGCTTGCGATTCAGGGTCTTGTAAGTGGTTATGCTGCACATAGTTTACCAGTGTGTCTAGCAGCCCACTGCCTATAAAGAGTAGTGCCGGCCAAAATAGCTTTTGCTCCTTGCCATTAGCTTCTTTTACTCTGGTGGTTAAAAACACAGCCGGAAGCGCCATAAACACACCCGCTATTTTAGCCATGCCCGCAGCCTCGTGCATAAATATGATAGAGAAGGCCACAGGTATTACCAGCGATAGCTTGTTAGCTATGGTGGCTGTAGTTATACCATCTACTTTAGTGCAGTAGGCTATCAGGTTGAATATAGATATAAACGATGCCCCCATCAACCACGCCCACGGAAACCAAGTAGTAGCCGTATGCTCAGCAGCATAGGGCATATGGCCTATGTATAGGCTACCGGTAATAATACATACAAAATAGTTGGTTACTATAGCCTGCAAAGCATCTATATTATACTTCGGAAAGGTTTTGAATATAATGGATAATAATACGTTTAATAAAATAGTAGCTACTAAATAGAACATTTGTAAAATATAGTTTAAGTAATATAATAATGTATGCTAAAAAAGATAATCCTTGCTCGGGGGTTGGTATATGCTACTGCTGTGGGTATACAGTGTTATAGTATCGCCTGTGGCTCTTGTTTCCCCGCAATAGCGCGCATCTTTCAATTGCGGACCTGCTATGCCACCGCCTATGTGGGTGGTTCCTCTTAATACCCTTGCTTCATCCCAAAGGTTATTATCTATAAACGACTGTAGCAGCTTAGGCCCACCCTCTACTATTAGCGACAGTATGTTTGCCTCATGTAGCCGATTTAAGATAGCCGGTATAATATCTTCCCCCTCTTGCAGTTGTATATATTTGGTAGTACCCGTCTGCTCATCCTTATGGTTATTTATTATCCATGTAGGCTGGCTATTGTCTAGCAAATTATAGTGCTGCGGTATTTGTAATTGCTTATCTATGGCTATTCTTAGCGGATTATGGCCTCCCCAGTTTCTGGCATTCAGTTGCGGATTATCTATCAGCGCCGTTTGCGTACCCACCAGTATTGCCCCCTCCTCACTGCGCCATTTATGCACCAGTAAGTTAGTCTGATGATTGGTTATAGCTATACGCTCCTTATTGGCAGGTGCCATATAGCCGTCTGCAGTTTGTGCCCACTTAAGTATTATGTAAGGCCGTTTGTGTGTATGTGTGCAAAAGAAACGCCTGTTTACCCAGGTGCCTATATCAGCAGCTATGCCGGTAGTCACGCTTACGCCCGCTTCCTCCAGTATCGCTATTCCTCTTCCGGCTACTTGGGCAAAGGGGTCTACATTAGCTATTACCACATGTTTTATGCCATCGCTCACTAGTCTGTTGGCACAGGGTGGTGTTTTCCCCCAGTGTGCACAGGGCTCTAAGTTTACGTACATGGTAGCATCTTTTATCAGGTGCTTATCCTCTGCGGCTACACTTTCTATACAGTTCACCTCGGCATGATGGCTGCCATATTGTTTATGCCAACCCTCACCTATTATACTATCGTTATGCACCAGCACAGCACCCACCATAGGGTTGGGCGCCACATAGCCTGCCCCTTTTTGGGCTAGTGCCAGGCAGCGATGCATATACTTTAGGTGAGACATAAGAGCGCGAAATTACTTAGCCTTACACCAATTATCAAAAAAAAGCATGTTATATATTACACTGCTATGATACACGTCTGCATTTTATAGCACTAATACATGCTACTTTTGTACCAATGTTAGCTGAAGAATTAAATGTGATGCGCCTATCCGATTTACCCGCCGGTAAAAAGGCAGTTATTGAGCGTCACGACGAGAGCGACCTGCAGCTTACCCTTATGGAGATGGGGTGTATACCCGGCGAACCTGTATGGGTAGAAATGATAGCCCCTCTGGGCGACCCACTAGCCATACAAATAGCAGGCTATTACTTAAGTCTTAGAAAAGAAGATGCCCAAAAAATATGGGTTAGGGCTACCAACTAGCATTTTATACCCTAAAGGCGCTTCCTGATGCTATCTTTTGCGCTATATTTTGTGTTTTATTTCACAATGAGTATATTAGCGGATATTTTTTAAATGCGTCTGTTGCCAGATGCCTCAATAAATGCTTTTGTCTATGCAGTTTATACCTATGCTGAAGAAAGGTCTGTTGTTCTCGGTATGTGCCATTGCACTTTTTGGTGCTTGTAAAAAAGGCACATCTAACCCCATTCAGGACACTGACGATAACGGTTACTATGCCGGCGAAGCTTCCAGAGCTGAATGGATTAATAATGACGTGCTTTCTTTAGCAGATGTAGCAGGTAATTATTACAACGGTAGCTATATGCGCACTACCAGCACCTTTGGTAACTGTGCTTCTGTAGCCACCGATACCGTTAATAATCCGCACACGCTTATCATTCGCTTTGGCAATACCAATTGCAAATGCTTAGATGGAAGATACCGCCGTGGTACCATTATCATCAGCTACGATGGTAAGTACAACGACCAATACAATATACACACCCTTACCTACCAAGACTACTACGTAAACGATTATAAAGTAGCAGGTAACATTAAATACTCACGTATAGACACTACAGTAACGGGCAACTGGTATTACAATGTTAAAATGGACGATACTATCCTAACTCCTAACCTGTCAAGAATAGTGTGGAGAGGTAGTTTAGTGCGTAAATGGATAGCTGGCTACAACACTGGCGAAAGAGAAGATAATGTGTATTCTATATCAGGTGCAGCCACTCTTATCCGTCCAAATGGCCATCAGTTCTCATTCGATATTGCTACACCACTTACAGTATCTAACGAGTGCGATTACATAAGCTCAGGTAAAGTAAACGTATTTGGTTATGGCAAAACCTACAGAGTGTTAGACTATGCCCCTAGCAATACTTCAGCTACAGGCGAGTGCGACAATGTAGCCCAGCTAAACGCCGACGGCCACATCTACCCATTGAAAATGGATTAATAGACTTTCATAAACATATAAACTAACAGGGCTTGCATTCGCAAGCCCTGTTAGTTTATGAAGTATTA
>CAYWUY010000102.1:0-8160 GCA_964461535.1 uncultured Flavipsychrobacter sp. | reverse complement strand
AGAGTATACAAGCCTTTAGAAAGTTAGAAGTATTAAATGATTAATAATGAAAGTTATAGAAGCAATACGCGAACACAATTCTTAATACTATCTATTGTCAATATCAAGTTTCTTCCATATAACTAAACTCTTTATCAATCAATAACATACGGATTTTTATCTTTGGTTATAGAGTATCGCCACATTGACGATGGAGTCTGTGTCTTAATTTTCACTTTCAGCTTTGTAATATGTTGCAGTTGTAATAAGACACCCATCATCTTAGAGGTTTTATGAAATGCTGATTTAAACAGTACTTTACCGTATTGATTATATAGAGTAATTTCTCCTGGTTGATTGACAAAATCATACTCTAATTTTATATTCAGGTAACTTATTGGCATAACATAAAATTCGGTTACATTATTGCCAACCCCTGATTGCCCCAGAATTTTATCTCCATAGTGCAAACCATAAATTGAATCAGCCATCTCAAAGCACTTTGTAAGCACTAGCTTATGTTCGTAGTAAATATCTGGCTTAATACTTTGAGCATATTTCTCTGCAAACTCACATATCTTTTCTGTCTCACCATTCTTCATAGACAACCATATTACCTCCTCAAAATGTTGAAGAGATGCATCAGGAGGCCAATTCATACCACTATATCCAGAATATATACATTTACCTATGAACAGATACTTTGAGTGTAACAAACTGTCACCATAATACTCGTCACTCAATTTATCATCTTGGGCATAACAAGAAGTAGAACTAATAAGTACAAAAAAAAAGTAGTATAGTAATCTTAGTTTCATAACAATAGAATTCAAAAGTGAATATAACCATTTCTATTCATAATCACATAGTTTGCTATGCAACATATATGTTTGCAAGTACTAGTACAACTTAAAAGTCCAATATTCATCAGGGTTATCTATTTCATATTTGTAAAAGCCGGGTTTAGCAGATATTAAAAAGCCATGATTGTTGGCTAATGAAAGGCCGATAATTTATGATGTGCAAACAATAAGACTACATATAAATTAATCTAACTAAGCTTATATCACTCACATGTTAATAGCCATATATCTTTAACCGTTATAGCTATAAATAATAACATCAAATGAAAATAGGCTAAACTAGAGCAATATTTAATTCAGGGTATAAGATTGAAGAAATCTAGCATAGGCAAGATCTCTTTCATAAGTAGACTTAACTAATGCACAAGAGTTAATATAATCGTAGTCATTGGTACACAATTCAACATCTTTACCATCATAGTAGAAAGCATGCACAATATTTACAGTTCTAATGATATCAGTAGACCACTGATTTCCACTTTCTAATTCTTTCTGCTTAATTATATCGTTAAGAATTTTTGTAGCATTATAACTTCCAATCAGGCTATGTGATGCATAGTATATCTGCTCCCTATCAAGAGTAGATGCCTTGTGTATAGCTTCAATTAGATTTTGCTCGTTAGTATAAGTAACAACCATATTATTATTGAACCTAAAACCCGGAAAACCAATATGATTTTTGTGCACTACCACAGGTGTGCCAACAAACATACTTTCAAAGTTAGCTTTGTTTGCACCTTCTCTTAAAGAACATAAAACATGACATTTAGACTGCCTTAAAACCTGAGCTATCTTTTGTGCACTTACGTCTATATAATAATCTACCTCAGCATTTAATTTATACTTTGCTATTAATCCTTCAATCCAATTTTTATCATTTCCTATTTTACTTGAGGCTACTAGAGCGAATTTTAACTTCCCCTTCCAATGTTTAGATAATGCAGAGAATAGAAATTCGTGTCTTTTAAACGGTATAAAGTTGGATATACAACAAAAATCGTATATCACTTGCGCCTCTCCTTTTAATGAAAATTTATCTTCATGAATCCAATCACCGGCACATAAAGGAACATCTATAAAGCCGTGATTTCTATCTATTAACACCTCCCTCTCGCTTAATGACTGAACATATATATTTGAACGGTTACTGTAGAGTTTATAATACATCTGATAAGGTGACTCCCAACTAGGCTCTAACACAATATGATACCTATCTTGAATTTTATCTATGTCGAATAAAAAAGGAAATGCATTAATAATTTCGGTATACTTAAGGCGAATAACTCCTTTCTGCATTGGAGAAACATAAGGTTTCAAAACTATTATGTTGAACCTTAAAAAATCTTTTTGCTGTTCATCTGTAAACCTTCGCCTAACAGCCTCTACAAAAGGATCTTTACTGTTTATAATATCACTTGCATGATATTTTGTATTAAGTATGTTAAACAGAAGCCTACTAAGCGGTCCGCTTATGTTAGATTCCAACATTTCAATTCTTGCAATGTGGGTAAGGCATGTTGCGTAATTTCTCCTGATATAATGAAGCAATATTACAAATGAGTAGTAAATGGAAATAGCATCTCTTTTTAGATTAGACTTCATTCTTGTAACCCATTTTAATGAAGATCAAAAGTAGAGTTTTAAATTATAAAAATCAACCTCCATAAATGGGTAGGCTTATTGAGTTTTAGCTAAGTTATTGAGGTGAGGGTGCTTCTAAAACAATATATGTTCCAAAAATAATAAGGGGACTCCTTGAAAGGGTTTACGCCTAAAGCTAAAAAGCAGTTACAAATTGTAACTGCTTTTGTGGTGGTGGTCCCACTAGGACTTGAACCTAGGACCCCCTGATTATGAGTCAGGTGCTCTAACCAACTGAGCTATAGGACCTATTGGCGTGTGCCAAATGGACTGCAAATGTAGTGCATTTTTTGAATTTCCAAAAAATTGATAGCCTAATTTCTTATTTTTTGCTGTTATTTTTTTGTGGTTGTGCTTAATTGGGGTTTGTACAGCGCTAGTAGCAGCAAAGCCATTAGACAAAATATAGTTTCTATGGTTAGCCACTGTGTGCCAAATGCCCCTAAACTGCCTTCCTTGGCTATGGTAATAAGTCTAGAAATAGCATAAAAGCCCCACAACATAGTTAAAAACACCAATCCATGACGTAACTGCTTAATTAATAAGTATACAATGCTAATACTAAGGGTAAGCCCTACTCCCCCATACACACCGCGTATAGAGCTAAAGGCATCGGTATTGGGTAGCTTAACACCTACTAAATCCATTACAGACTGAGGATTGCCAAATGCCATTAGGCTTACAGATAAAAGGCTAAGTGCCGACATGCCCATAAACAAGCGGGCTAGAATTGTTATAATTTTTTGCTGTTTCATATACTTTTTGTTTTGGTATAATTGATACAGCAAAGTTGTAACTACTTGAAGGGCTAAATATTGGCGAATACCAAGATTTTAAAGTGCGGCACTAGTTATGCCCCGATCGGAAACTATACTACCATCGCGCATGGTTAATATACGGTCGGTTAGCTGCGCTAACTCATCGTTATGGGTTATCATTACAAAGGTTTGGCCAAGGTCTTTGCGCAGCTGTATAAATAGATTGTGTACCGCTGTAGCATTAGCACTATCAAGGTTGCCAGTAGGCTCATCGGCAAATACTACTGCCGGCCTTGCTACTAGTGCTCGCGCTATGGCTACACGCTGCTGCTCGCCACCTGATAGCTCTGCAGGCTTATTACCCAGGCGTGCAGAAAGGCCTACAAGGTCTAGCATCTCATGGGCTTTTTTCGTAGCCTCGGCTTTAGCCATACCACTTATCCATAAAGGCATACATACATTTTCGGTAGCCGTAAACTCTGGCAGCAAATGGTGAAACTGAAATACAAATCCAATATTTGCGTTTCTAAAGGCCGCTTGCTTTTTAGCCGGCAACTGGAAAATGTTAGTACTATTAATGCTAACACTACCTGCATCGGGCTTATCTAATGCACCTAACAAGTGCAATAAAGTACTTTTACCGGCACCGGAAGGTCCTACTATAGCTAACAGCTCGCCGGGCTGCACCTGTAGCGATACATTGTTAACTACCTGAAGGTTACCGTATTTTTTATATAAGCCGTCTGCCTGTAATATCATGCCTTGCAAAGAAAGGATTTTTTGATAGCGTAAATATCTTAATAAACATTTAAAATGCCCAAGAAATGCTGAAATAGTGCTTAATGTTGCCTATCTTAATACTGTTAAACAGGGACACAAATTTTTAACATTCATTTTTTTAAATTAAACTACATTTGCGAAAAATCGTAAAAGCTATTAAATAATCACAATATGTTTTGGACACTTGAATTAGCGTCGCATCTAGAAGATGCACCATGGCCAGCAACTAAAGACGAACTGATTGATTATGCTATCAGATCGGGCGCTCCGTTGGAAGTTGTAGAAAACTTACAAGAGCTGGACGACGAGGGAGAGATATATGAAGGTATTGAAGACATATGGCCTGATTATCCTACTCAAGATGACTTCTTCTTTAATGAAGATGAATATTAAAACTATCGATTAACAACATTTACAAGTATCCCGCCATGGCATAGTTCTAGGCGGGATATTTTTTTAATACACAATCAACACAAGCCTACTACCTTTAAGCAAAAAAATAAGAATCGGCACATGAACAGTATAGTAGTATTCTGCGGCTCATCAGCAGGCAACAATCCAGTATATGCTGCACAAGCACAAGCTTTAGGACAAGAGCTGGCCACACAACATATAAAGCTGATATACGGTGGTGCTAAGGTGGGAATAATGGGTGCCATAGCTGATGCAGTACTACAACATGGCGGAGAAGTAACGGGCGTTATTCCTGGATTTTTACGCACTAAAGAAGTAGCACACAATAGCCTGCAAGAACTGATAGTTACCGAAAATATGCACGAGCGAAAAATGAAAATGCATGAACTAAGCGACGGCATAATAACACTACCCGGTGGCTGGGGCACTATGGAGGAACTATTTGAAATGCTTACATGGGCACAGCTGGGCTTGCACACCAAACCTATAGGTATACTAAATACTAATGGCTACTATAACAGCCTGATAGCCTTATGCGACCATATGGTGAACGAAGGTTTTCTGCCGCAGCATATACGCCAAATGATGCTAGTAGCTGACGATGTAAGCAGCCTTATAGTAAAAATGAAGGCTTATGTGGCTCCGCAAGTAACCAAATGGCTAAATACTGAGGGCACATAAGCCTTGAACATTTATTACTGAACAGTACTACTCTATTTCAATTCTTCTTTTAAGAATAGACCGGTGTGGCTTTGTTTGGTTTTGGCTATCAATTCAGGAGTACCGGCGGCTACGAGTGTGCCACCACCACTACCCCCTTCCGGCCCCATATCTATAACATAATCGGCCACTTTTACTACATCTAGGTTATGCTCTATAACCAACACCGTATTGCCACGGTCTACCAATCTGTTCAATACCAACAATAGGTGCTTAATATCCTGAAAATGCAAACCCGTTGTAGGCTCGTCTAGTATGTATATGGTTTGCCCGGTATCACGCTTAGATAGTTCTGTAGCAAGCTTTACACGTTGTGCCTCACCACCACTAAGGGTTACTGCACTTTGCCCTAGTGTTACATAGCCTAGCCCTACATCTTGCAGTGTTTTTACCCTACGATGCAGGAATGGTACATTCATAAAAAACTCTACCGCTTCATCTACGGTCATGTTCAGCACATCGCTTATAGACTTGCCTTTGTAGCGTATCTCAAGTGTTTCGCGGTTATAGCGGCGGCCATTGCACTTCTCGCATGGCACATAAACATCGGGTAAGAAATTCATTTCTATTGTGCGCATACCGCCGCCCTGGCACTCCTCGCAACGACCACCCTTAACATTAAACGAAAAACGACCTGCGTTATAGCCTCTTATTTTTGCCTCAGGCACCTGAGCAAACAGTTGGCGAATATCATTAAAAAAGCCACAGTAGGTAGCCGGATTACTGCGGGGCGTACGCCCTATGGGGCTTTGGTCTATTTCTATTACTTTATCTATATGCTCTAAGCCCGATATCCGCTTAAAAGGCATAGGCTGCTGCTTAAAGTTAGGATAACAGTGCTTAGCTAGTAACGGATACAGTGTCTCATTTATCAGTGTGCTTTTACCACTACCAGACACACCACTTATAGCTATAAATGTGCCCAACGGCAGCTTAATGGAAACATTCTTTAAGTTATTACCATTTGCACCCTCTAATACTATTTCTTTACCATTGCCTTTACGGCGTTCAGTAGGCACTTCTATTTTTAAAGTGTTATTAAGGTAGCCTGCTGTAGTAGTTTTTTGTTTTAATATTTGCTGCGGTGTGCCTGCGCTTACTACCCTGCCCCCATGTATACCCGCTGCCGGACCAATGTCTATAAGATGATCGGCAGCTAGCATTATATCCTTATCATGCTCTACCACCAATACAGAGTTACCTGTATCACGCAAATTTTGCAAGGCTTTTATAAGCCTGTGGTTATCGCGCTGGTGTAGTCCTATACTGGGCTCATCTAATATATATGTTATACCTGTAAGCTGAGACCCTATTTGTGTAGCCAACCTAATACGCTGGCTCTCTCCACCACTAAGGGTACGTGTAGGCCTATCCATGGTAAGATAGTGTAAGCCCACATCTAACAAAAAGCTCAGCCTGTCGCGTATTTCTTTAAGAATATCTTTAGCTATGGTATTTTGCTTATTACTTAGCCTTTGCTCAATGTCTACAAACCAGTTCATCATTTGGCTTAAAGACATATTGCTCAAATCAGCTATATTTTTTTCATCTATTTTAAAGTATAGGCTCTCTTTTTTCAATCGAGCTCCATTACACTCGGGGCAAGCACTTAACTGCATAAAACCTTCTGCCCAAGTGCGTATGTGCTCAGACGTAGTTTCGTTAAACCAACGCAGCACCATATTGATGATACCCTCATAAGTTTGCCCATCAGGCTCTCCTGATTTTACATCCTCATCGTAGGTTATTATCCCCTCTTGATTACCATACAGCAATATATTCAGCAAGTGCTGAGGAATAGTTTTTATAGGCTTGTCCAGAGGTATTTTATTCTTTTTAGCCAGTACTGTAGCTAGTCTAAAAGACCATGCTTCACGCTCCTCGCCCAAGGGTGCTATACCACCTGCATTGATAGTTTTTTCAGGATCGGGTATAATCTCCTGCATATTTATCTGGTGAATATTCCCCAAGCCTTTACAGCGTGGACATGCCCCGTAAGGAGAGTTGAAAGAAAACGTATTGGGCGATGGCTCTTCATAGGATATTCCCGTATCGGCACACATAAGGGTTTTGCTATACTGCGCTATATAATCATTATCAGCATCAGCTACAAACATTAGCCCTTTACCCATTTGCATACATTTTTGCACGCTTTGGCTTATTCTGGTATGTGCATCTTTATTTACAGCTAGCCTATCTATTACCAACTCTATATCATGAATCTTGTAACGATCTAGCTGCATGCGTTCTTTTAACTCTGTCACCTCGCCATCTACACGCACTTTTACATACCCTTGCTTTCTTAACTGTTCAAACAGCTCGCGATAATGCCCTTTACGTCCCCGCACCACCGGAGCCAACAGCATAATTCGTCTTCCTGCAAAATGCTCCATTATATGGCTAAGTATCTCTTCCTCGCTGAAGCGAGTCATTTTCTTGCCTGTATTATAAGAGTAGGCCTCACCAATGCGCGCATATAGTAGGCGCATAAAATCATACACTTCAGTTACTGTACCTACAGTACTTCTAGGATTTCGATTGGTGGTTTTTTGCTCAATAGATATTACCGGCGAAAGGCCTGATATTTTATCAACATCAGGACGCTCTAAATCGCCCATAAACTGGCGCGCATAGGCAGCAAAGCTCTCCATGTAGCGGCGCTGACCTTCGGCAAAAATAGTATCGAAAGCCAATGACGACTTACCACTACCGCTAATGCCCGTGATAACCACCAATTTATTTTTAGGTATTTGTATATCTACATTTTTCAGATTGTGCACGCGTGCGCCCATTACCTCTATATGGTCTGAACTGCTGGTCTGTGTTTTCATCTCAAGTGCAAGTTAAACCAAAAGACAATGTTGGCATTTTTACCGGCATAGAATAACCCAATATGTGGATATGTTTTGTTAGACAGATAAAACATAATAAAATATGTAAAAATAGAAGCAAAAAAATCCGCTAGCAACACTAGCGGATAGAAAATAAGTATATAAGCTACACTA
>CAYWUY010000101.1:0-8187 GCA_964461535.1 uncultured Flavipsychrobacter sp. | reverse complement strand
TTATTTTCTCTTTTTATTTATTGCTTTAATTTCATTTTCATTAAGTCTAAAGAGGGTAATAGCTTTTATTAATTCAGTAGGAAGGGGCTGATTATGCATAAATTGTATAGCTCCTTTGGAGTATTTATATGATTGCAACTGATTTTCAAAATGCGCTATACCACTTCCACTGGGGTAAAATCCGGTATGATTTTTATATCCTGCATACCATACTACTATACCATTTTGCTTAAATGCGGGCATATTATAACTAATAACTTCTTCAGCATTGGGTAAAATACTTTTTAAGAAATTGCGCATTTCAAGCAGTCTTTCCTTTGCTTCGGGTAAACTAGCCTTAAAATAGTCTTCAACAGTGTTGAATTTTTCCATGATAACAACTTTTACTGCAAAGTAGTATTTATTGTAAAAAATAGATATTGGTGGTTGAGACAAAATGACTAGCTGTATGCGACATAGGTCATCTATTTTTAACGCTATGTTCAGTATACCTGTGCTAATTTCATCTTTCAAATATTGTATTTATGCAAGATAAATTAATGTCATTAGGGTTATACTTACCTGAAGTGTCAAGCCCGGGTGGAAATTATCAGTCTGTGAATATCAGGAAAGATATTGCTTTTGTTGCTATACAGTTTCCTATAGTTAATGGAGAAATGCTATACAGGGGTAAGCTTGGGCTAGATATAGATACCGAAAACGGGTATAAAGCCATGCAGATATGTGCATTGAATGTACTGGCACATATCAATAAAAAGATTGGTTTTGAAAGGGTAGTGGGTTTAAATCATATCGAGGCTAGTTATGTAGCTTATGAGCATTGGGATGAGGCACCAAAAGTAGTTGATGGAGCCTCGGACTTATTTGTAAATATATTGGGCGATAAGGGTATGCATTCTCGCAGTTTAATAGGAGTAGCTAGTTTGCCACGTAATTTTTCTGTAGGGCTAACAGCATCTTTCACCATAGATAATTAAATATTCTTTACTTCTTAGTTGCTCTAATCATTTCTCTTTTGCCGGGTGGGCCTAGTAGTTTTTCAACTGTAAAGCCCACTCCTTGCAATGTTCTTCTTACACTGCCTTTGCTACAATATGTTACTAGTATACCATTGTTGTTAAGCTTATCGTACAACTTTTTGAAAATAGCTACTGTCCATAACTCGGGTTGATCGTCTGGAGCAAATGCGTCAAAGAATATTACATCAAAAGGCTCTTCAAGTTTAATATTTTGTAGTGTGGTTTCAGCCTTATATAAATTGAAGCGATCTGATATTGCGTTGTTTTCATCCCATTTGCATGCGTGTAGTTTGTATAAGGTTGCATCAGCTATTACCTCGTTATAATGAAGCTGCTGAACTATTTCATGCTCTAAGGGATGAGGCTCTATGGTTGTGTAGTTAATATATAAGCTGTTTTTAAGGCTGTAGTTATAAGACAGAGCTGTGTTTAAACCCGTTCCAAATCCAATCTCTAATATATTTATATTTTTAGGATGATGTAATTGCACATAGTATTCTAGTCCTGCACTTATAAAAACATGCACACTTTCTTGTATAGCCCCGTGTTTGCTATGGTAAGTTATATTTGTATTATCTAGCTGTATGGTAGGCGAACCATCACTTGTAGTTAATATACTGCGCTTCATAAAAATTAATACTGAAGATATTTTTTCAGAGTGCTTGTGGTTAAGACTATAAATTTTATATTGTGATGTAAAAATAAATGTTATGAGTAAATATGGCCTATTAGTAAAGTTTAAAACAAAACCTGGGAAAGTAGATGATTTGATGCAAATTTTACTAAAAGCAGCCGCCTTAATGAAGGATGCAAAAGGGTGTGTATCGTATACTTTAGGTAAAAGTAAAATGGAAGAAGATTGTATATGGGTAACCGAAGTTTGGGATACTGTTGAAGATCACGATAAGGGATTACAGCATCCTGATGCGCTACCTCTTATAATGGATGCATTTCCTTTAATAGATGGCAAGCCGGAATCTATTGCTGTAGATATTGTTTCGGGTAGCAACTAAAAGCTATACTTACAGTTAATGTATGTTTATGACTTTTAAATCATTCAGTCTACATTTTGTTTTGGGTATATTTTTTATATGCTTTTTAAGCGTATTTACATATGCCCAAACTAAGTTTCCAACACCTGCAAATACCAAAGAACGCTTATTCTATCTTCAAAGAACACCTAATGCTAATACTGTTGTGTATGACATAAATGTAGATGCTAATGGTAAAGTAGATATAGATGACCCTGTAAAAGTATACTGGTTTAAATATGCAAATGGAGGGCTGAAGCAAGAGTTACTAGGTATAGAACAGAAGTTTGCTTACGGTGTAAAAAGTATGGTGTTAGATAGCGTTAAAGGACATTTTAAAATAAATTTAGTATCCAATAAAGGGATTGATATTTTTTTGAAGCCCAATACTGATGCAGGGATAAACTTATATAAGGCCTTAGTATATATAAACGGTAAGCTGATAAAGCTTGAGCGGATATTTTTAAATATTAATGGAGGCACAAAAATGAAGCCTAACATAACATCTGTAGAGTTTCACGGTAAAGATGAGAATAACAAGTATGTGATAGAAAAAACTGCGATATAGTATTGTTGATGTTTGTGGTGTTTTAGTAGGCTATTAATTTGGAAAGTATCAATAGGTATGGTGATTCTCGTCATTATAGTATTTGATTGATACAGCAATATGATAAAACAATATAGGAATTGATATTAGTTTAACAGGATAAATAGATATTTGCCAAAACAAATTACTTGACATCATTGAAAAACGAAACTCAACCTCTTAAAATTGGCATAGTATGTTATCCTACATTTGGTGGTAGTGGTGTTTTAGCAACCGAGCTAGGGTTGGCATTATCTGAAAAGGGCTATGAGGTGCATTTTATTACCTATGAGCAGCCGGTAAGGTTGAGTCAAAGTTTTCACCCCAATATTTATTTTCACGAGGTAAAGGTACCCACTTATCCACTTTTTGCCTTTCCTCCATATGAAACAGCATTAGCCAGTACCATGGTGAATGTTATAGTAAATCAAAAGCTAGATTTGCTACATCTGCATTATGCTATACCGCATGCCTCTGCAGCGTTCTTCGCCAGACAAATATTAAGGAAGTCGGGCTGCGATATCCCTTTTATAACAACACTACACGGAACTGATATTACACTAGTAGGTAAAGATCCTACCTATGAACCGGTAGTTACATTTTCAATAAATGAAAGTGATGCTATAACTGCCGTTTCTGAGAATCTTAAAGATGAAACACTTAAGCACTTTAAAATAGAAAAGGATATACTGGTAATACCCAACTTTGTAGATGATAAGCGTTTTTATCAATCTGATAAAAACCACTTTAAGCAAATGTTGGCACCAGATAATGAGCGTATTCTATTGCACGTATCAAATTTTAGAAAAGTAAAACGTGTTAAAGATGTAATAAGTATATTCCATAATGTAAGAAAACATATGTCGGCAAAACTATTAATGATAGGGGATGGCCCTGATAGGATGGATGCCGAAGATATGACTAGAGAGTTAGGAATATATAATGATGTACGCTTTTTGGGTAAACAAGAACAAATAAGTGAAATATTAAGTATAGCTGACTTGTTCTTATTGCCATCAGAAACAGAAAGTTTTGGATTGTCGGCATTAGAGGCTATGGCATGTAAAGTTCCTGTAATATCTTCTAATGCAGGTGGATTGCCGGAAATTAATGTACATGGTCTTACGGGCTACATGGCAGACGTAGGTGATGTTTCTAAAATGTCGGAGTATGCATTGTCTATATTGAAGGATGATACCACACTAGAGACTTTTAAAAGTGCTGCATTTGCACATGCTAAAAAGTTTGAAAAGCAACATATTATACCCATGTATGAGCAATTATATTGCAAGGTAGTAAGAGGATATTCTTGCGGAATGTAGAGCACTTAACATTGCGGTAATATTGCGTTCATATTTTAGTAAACTTCAGTAAACAATTTCGTAACCGTCAGTTAATGTATAAGGCTTAACGTAAAAGTAATTTTGCATGCAAATCAAAAACGCATGTACAGATTTTTACTTTTATCGGTTTCTCTATTATTAACCACACTATCTTTTGCCGGAAATTTTAATGGAACTGTTAGCGAAGAGAAGAATAGCTCTCCGCTAGTAGGTGTTATTGTTACATTGAAAGGTACAGATAAAGGAGGTGTTACTGATATAGATGGAAAGTATGAGATAACCGGTGTTAAGGCGGGAAGCTACGATTTAGAATTTCGCTACATCAACTTTGTTACTGAAACCAGAAAGGTAGTAGTTAAAGGAAATGAGACGCAAACCTTTGATGTGAAAATGAAGGAAGACATCAAAGAGTTGAAGGCTACTGAGATAGTTGCTAAAAAAATTACGCATACCGAGATGGCTGTTATTAATGAAATAAAAGCCAGTAATGCTGTGGTAAGTGGTACTAGTGCGTCTCAAATATCTAAAACTATGGATCGTAATGCTGCAGATGTAGTAAAGCGTATACCAGGTGTAGCTATACAAGACGACAGATTTATAGTGGTGAGAGGTTTAGCAGATCGTTATAATACCGTATGGTTGAACGATGCTGGTGCACCTAGTAGTGAAACAGATAAAAGATCTTTTTCTTTTGATATTATCCCAAGCGGTTTGATAGATCGTATTATGGTGTTTAAAACACCTTCTGCCGAGCTTCCTGGCGATTTTGCAGGTGGTATGGTTAAGGTATATACTACATCGCTACAAGATAAAAATTCAATAAGTGTAAATCTTCAGACATCTAGCAGACAGTACACTACAGGTCAGGATTTTAATTTTAATACACCTTCTTCAACTGATTGGTTAGGTTATGACAATGGTGATAGAAGTCTTCCTGGTTCTGTTCCTGCTCGCTTAAATAAAGCTACAAACATGGAAGCCTCTAAAGATTTTAATAACGATTGGGGCTATAATACACAAAAAGCTTCTCCTGATGCTCGTTTTGCACTTGGTATGTCAGGTGTTAAGAAATTTAATAAAGTAACTATTGGTGGTACTTTCGGTCTTTCTTACAGTAATATCCGCATGAATACTTATGCAGATAGGCAAGACTGGGATTCAAACGTAACTCGTTTTTACTATTATAAAGATACTATCTCTACGAGAAGTAACAGTATTGGATTGTTAGCCAATGGTGGTATATCATTTGGTACTAATAAAATAGAGTTTAAAAATCTATACAGCCAAGTTGGTAAATCTTCATTCTTATATAGAAATGCTGTAGCTGATTCTGTTAATCCTCCTGAACAAACGTATGTAATGGGATATGAAAGCAAAGCTACTTATGCTTCTCAGCTTTCTGGTTCTCATAAAAGCAAAAATGATGATACTAAATATAACTGGACTTTAGGCTATAGCGATGTGTTTAAAAATACACCTGATCTAAGAAGGTTAAGATACGTCTATAATCCAATAGATTCTAATATGGTGGCAGCTGTTGCTAGTGGTGTTGATCCGGTATCTGGTGGTGGGCGTACCTATTCACAGCTTTATGAGCACATGTATTCATTCTCTCACCAGTTTTCTAAGAAAATACATGTAAGTGACAAATTTACATTTACAGTAAATGCAGGTAACTATGTAGAATATAAAAGCAGAGCGTTTAATTTAAGATGGTTCTCTTACACGCTTAGTACTATTAAGAATCCTAATGCTGCATGGATAAAAGCGCTTCCGATAGATCAAATTTTTGCTGATAGCAACGTAGGTGTAAAAAATAGATATTTGTTGGATGAAGGAACTAACACAAGCGATAAATATTCTGGTACTAATATGATGTTAGCCAGCTTTGTATCATTTAATATACCAATAGGTGATAAAGTTAATGTAGTAGCTGGCTTGAGAAATGAAGAGAATACTTTTTCATTGAAAAGCTACTATAGTACAGATACTATTAAGTCTGATATAAAAACAAGTTACTTTTTACCTTCTATAAACGCAACGTACAACTTCAACCCTAAATCGTTAGTTCGTTTTGCATATGGTAAAACATTAAACCGTCCTGAATTTAGAGAGTCTGCACCTACGGGCTATTATGACTTTGATGAAATAGCATTTGTGGTTGGTGCAAGAAACCCTACAATTACTAACCCCAAAGGTCGTACTCTAAACACTGCTGAAATACAAAATTTAGATATCAGATATGAATTATATCCTTCGTCTGGAGAGATAATACATGCCGGTGTGTTTTATAAATCTATTTATAATTCTATACAGCGTGTAATTGATTTTGGTAAAACGGGTGAAAATAAAACGCTTACTTATCTAAATGGTAATATGGCTTACGTTGCAGGTTTTGAACTTGATATTCGTAAAAATCTTGCTAAGCTAGATAAAGTGTTTGGCACTAAAGAGTTTCAAAACTTTACGTTTGTTGGAAACTTAGCTTTATCAAAAAGTGAATTGAAAGTAGATACTACTGTTTATACCGGTCAAATGAATAAAACTAACCTACAAGGTCAATCGCCTTATGTTATTAATATGGGATTGTATTATCAAAAAGACGAGTGGGGTATGAAAGGTTCTGTGTTGTATAATGTATATGGTCCTCGTTTGTATGCAGCAGGTAATATAGGCCGTGGTGGTGAAAGTATTGGCGAGTTACCGTTCAACTCTTTAGATGTTACTTTATCTAAAATTTTCTTTAAGCACTACTCATTAAACGTGGGTGTGCAGAACTTGTTAGATTCTAAAATCAGGTTTGTAAAAGATATTAATCGTGATAATAAATTCTCTGAGAAAGATGGAGATTTACCATATCGTTCTTACAAACCAGGTCGCTACTTTACTATTGGTGTTAAGATTAATTTTTAAATAAAGTACGATTTAGGTAACGTTCCCTTAACTATTCCTTAATGTGCTACTGATACTTTTGCCTCAAATACGATAAGAAAATATGAAAAAACATTTCCTCGCTGCTTGTTTGCTTTTTGCTGGTTATGCATCGCAAGCTTACACTGTAAACACTATTCAAGATAGTATCGCAACTGATACTCATTGGACATGTGATCAACAGTATTTATTGAAAGGTTACGTTTATGTAACAGCCGGTCATACACTGACTATAGATGCTGGTGTTATAGTAAGAGGCGATAAAGATTCAAAAGGAGCTTTGATAGTAGAGCGTGGTGCTAAAGTACGTATCATGGGTACTGCATCTAATCCTGTAATATTTACATCAAATCAACCTGCAGGTTCTCGTTCTTACGGAGACTGGGGTGGTATTATATTATGTGGTCAGGCTCCTGTAAACTGGGCTGCTGGTCAGGCTCAGGTTGAAGGTGGTCCGCGTTCATTCTATGGTGGTGTAGATCCTCATGATAACAGTGGTGAAATTCATTACTGCAGAATCGAGTTTGGTGGTGTGGCCTTTACTCCAAACAATGAGGTGAATGGTTTAACTCTATGCGGAGTAGGTGATGCTACACAATTAGATCACATCATGGTAGCATATACTGGAGATGATGGTTATGAGTGGTTTGGTGGTACTGTAAATGCAAAATATTTAGTTTCTTATGCTAGCTGGGATGATGATTTTGATACTGATTGCGGATTTGCGGGTAAAGTACAGTTTGGTGCTATAATAAGAGATGCGTACGCTGCTGACCAAAGTGGTTCTAAAGGTTGGGAAAGCGATAGCTATTTATCTGGTACAGTATCTGGTTTAAGTGGCGATACTACAAAGGCTACTAAATGTATTTTCTCTAACATTACTGCTATAGGTCCATTGGTTAATCCTGGTACTAACTCAATAGATCCTCAGTATGTATCTGGTGCTCATATCCGTCGTGGTTCTGGTATCAGCATTTTAAACAGTGTTATAGGTGGATGGCCTTGTGGTGTATTAGTTGATGAGTCTTCAGCATCTTATGGTTCTACTGTAGCTAATATAGGTCTAGGTATTACTCAGTTCCGTAATAACATTATTGCCGGTACAGCAACATATTCTACACCTAACCCTAAGGATATTGTTTTTGTAAAAGATGGTGCACGTAATTTAACACCTACGACTACTTTTGCAGATACTACTGCTACAGGTACTGATTGGTCTACATTAGCTGGTATTGTAGGTCCTATTTCTTGGTTGTATCAATCATCTAATGGTAATA
>CAYWUY010000100.1:0-8316 GCA_964461535.1 uncultured Flavipsychrobacter sp. | reverse complement strand
TAACTAGTCTTTAGTAAACAAAACAGTTTTAACAGTATTGTTAGCTGTTATCTTAAGTAAATACTGACCAGTGGTAAGTGAGCTAATATCTACAGGATTATTACCATCAGCCTCACCTACAGTTATAACCTTACCTGCCACATCTACTATTTGGTATTGTGTTTTAAGTGTCAAGCCCTTTATAAATATCATGGATGTAGCCGGATTAGGATACACCTCAACATTGCTAGCCCAGCTATTTATATCTTCAATAGAGGCTGGTATGGCTACATCGCAACCAAAATCAGGCTGACCGACACTGAATGACAATGTAGTACCATTACCTAACTGACCTACGTAATTGGCACCTGCAGTGCACAATGACTTAGCATCGCCTTTAATACCGGCTGTATGAAGGCCAAATACAGTAGCCCCCGATGAGGCACCATCTGCACAAACTATATATTGCCAAGTGGTTTCAGTACCTGATTGAGCTACAGGCTGTGTGGCAAGCGTGGTACCCATACCTAATTCGCCATACTGGTTGTAACCCCAGCCCCAAAGAGTACCATTAGTTTTTATGGCCATAGCAAAAGATGAACCAGCCGCTACCCTAGCCCAGTCTGTAGCAGTTCCTATTTGAGCAAAAACAGAATCGTATGTACCTGTAATCGTTCTACCCAAATTACCATTTCCATTAAAGCCAGTAGACCATATGGTTCCATCTGACTTAATACCTACGGCAAATTCAAATCCACAGCTAACATCTTTCCAGTTATTATCAGTGCCTACTCTGGTAGGTACTAATACACTATTAGAGGTGTAGTTTAGTCCTAGTTCGCCATTAAGATTAAGTCCCCATGCCCATAAGCTACCATCACTTTTAATAGCCATAGTATAAGCACTGCCGGTTGATACTTTCACCCAGTTATTATCTGTACCTACTTGCCTCCAAGTAACTGCATTTGCAGTATCTCCTGAGCCCAATTGACCATACATATTCCATCCTGCTGCCCAAAGTGTACCGTCAGTTTTTATGGCCATAGAGTGTGCAAATCCACCTGATACTACCAGCCAAGTAGAAGTAGGATCTAACAATGTTGGTGCCAATCCCGGAGTATCATATGTACCAACACCAAGATTACCCATACCATTATATCCCCATCCCCATAACTTACCATCAGCATCTATAGCCAGTGTATGAAAAGCACCGGAAGCAACATCTATCCATTTCTTAGTTGTCATAACAGGTGTAGCTGTGTCAATAGATACAAAATCAGTTGTACCCAACTGCCTATTATAGTTCATACCAAAGCCCCAAAGCGTACTATCACTTTTTCGAGCTATTGTAAATTCTGCCCCGCACTCTACTTTAGTAATTGTTTGGGCCTGGCTGCTAGATGCTGCTAGTAGCAATGCTACTGTAATGATTCTTTTCATTGTGTATTTGATTTTATTAGTTTTTATTATCAGATTCTTCTAATTCAAAAATGGCCTCTACGGTAGTATTAAAATATTGTGCAATCTTCAATGCCAATACTGTAGAAGGTACAAACCTTGCAGACTCTATGGAGTGTATTGTTTGCTTAGACACCCCTACAGCCTCAGCTAAGTCTGTTTGAGTAATATTCTTTTTAGCCCTTTCCACTTTTATAGTATTCTTCATGTAAATGACTATAACTTATTAATGATGTAATTAATAATGGCGAATATTACTAGGGTTAATAGTATTCTTATAATGATGTACTTCTTGTTTTTCTTAAAGTTATCTTTTATGGATATATCATCTTCATATTCCCAATGCTGATCGAAATGGAGTCCAAAATTGAATGTAGCTAGATAGGATACTATAGAAAAGCCAGGAAAAAACATTAAAATTCTACCCATAGCAGCATAGTCATCCATGCTATATGTAGCACCTATAAAATCTTTAGGTGAAAACATCGGAAATAATGAAACATTAAATCCGAAGCCCATCATAGCTGCAGAAGATATTAAAAATGCCTGCATCATAGCTTTAGACCTAATTAACTTAACGCGCTCATCTTCATGTTTCTCTTTGCTAAAAGCAATCATGAACAAACCAAACAACATAAACCATAAAAAAAAGTTTAGATGAATAGCGGGGGAAAACTTTTTAAAAACCACAAATGAGGTAGCATATTCTGCAATTGATAAACCCACCCCAACTAAGGCCATACCAATCCCTATTAACTTACTAGTATAACTCATTAAAAGTTTTGTGCCTTTCATGCGTATTATATTTTACGTGTCAAAAGTAAAGTTTATTTTTATAAAATACAAGTATACTTTACTTTTATTAAAGTAAAGTATACCTAAAAGGTTAGTTTAGCACATAAAAAATGGGCAGATTTCTCTGCCCATTCCGTTATAACTAATTATTAAAATCTTATAATACCTGCACAATTAAGAATTTGAGATATTGAGTAGATGGTACGTTCCACAATATGGGGTGGTCACTTGCTTGAGTTTGCCATGTTACCTGTCTTAGTGTTCTATGCGCATCTTTTGCTGCCATCTCAATGGTTTTCAAGAACAAATCAGGTGGCACAAGGTTGGTACAAGATGCTGTTACCAAAAATCCGCCGGGCTTAACCAGCTTCATACCACGTAAATTAATCTCTTTATAGCCAGTAATAGCTTTCTGAATATTTTCTCTGCTTTTAGTAAATGCCGGAGGGTCTAGTATTACCACATCATACTTTCTACCATCTTTTACCCACTGCTTTAATACATCAAATGCATTAACCGCCTCAAACTTACAGATGTCGTCAAAACCATTAAGAGTAGCATTTCTACGAGCTACATTTACTGCATTCTCAGAGATATCTAACCCCAATACACTTTTAGCACCATAATGTGCAGCATGCATAGAAAATGTACCGGTATAACAGAACGACTCTAATACATCGGCACCCTTTACTATATGCTCAATAGCACGCCTATTATCTTGTTGATCTAAAAAGTAACCTGTCTTTTGGCCATTTTCAATATCCACATGGAATTTCAAGCCATTTTCGTTCAATATTATATTAGTATCAAATGGATCACTTAAAAATCCCTGTTGCTGAGGCAGACCTTCTAATTCCCTAACAGGAACATCGTTCCTTTCATAGATACCTTTAGGATTGAATATGTCTTTAATAGCATTAACTATAGCATCTTTCCATATATCTATACCCAATGCTAATGTCTGTATTACAAAGTAATCGTTGAACTTATCAATGATAAGAGCTGGTAGCATGTCTGCCTCACCAAATATCAGTCGGCAGTTTTCTACATAACCAATGCTTTTTCTATACTCCCATGCTTCTTTAATTCTTTTATGAAAAAAAGCAGCATCTACTTGTTCTTGTTTGTTTCTCGTAAGTATTCTTATTCTTATTTGAGAAGCGGGGTTAATATAACCTTTACCTACAAATGAACCATTATATGAATATACCTCTACAATATCACCTGGATTACACTCACCTTCGCTATCACCTAACTCATTAGCAAATATCCAAGGATGTCCGTTTATTACTCTATCTCCTATTTTCTTTCTCAGAAAAAATTTAGCCATGCGGCAAAGATAACTCAATTCATATTTAATGCAGTTAGATAAATGGATAGCTAATAGTACTTAGTAGCTACATATCCACATTCTACTGCTTATAGTGCCATAATAAGCCAATTTAATGTAGGTTTGTTATACAATATGTTGTATATGAATTTTCGTTACGTCTCCACTTTTCTTTTTTTAACAAGCATTAGTATTTCAGGCAATGCTTGGGCAGGTAAAAAATCAGATAAAAATGTAGAAAAACAGTTACGAGCAGACATAGGTTATCTAGCATCTGACGAGCTGGAAGGTAGACGTACCGGAACAGAAGGTGAAAAAAAAGCCGCAGATTACATAGAAAAGCGGTACAAAAAACTTGATATACAAGGATACAATGGACAGTATAAATATACTTTTCAGTTTACCTATGGTAAGAAAATGGGCAATTCGTCAAAAGTGGTTATCAATAATGAAACACTTAGCTTTCCAAAGGATGGATTTGTTTTACCATTTAGTGCTACCAAACAAGTATCGGGAGATGTGATACCTGATGTAACTGAACATGGCAAAATATGGTTCATCAATATTTTTTCAGATACAGACCAAGCCACAGACCCGCATTTTGATGCCGATAAAAAAATGTATGAACTGGCTAAAGACGCAGAAAAAGAAGGTGCAACAGGAGTATTGTTCTACGATGCAATAGGCGCAAAATATGAACCCGAGTTTAATAAACATTCTGAATACGACGCCCTAACCATACCGGTAATATTTCTTAATAACGAAGGCTACAAGAAAAGTACGCTGGCATCTAAAGCAGATGCCAGCGTACAAATGGTAGCATCTATAAGTAAAACAGAAAGACAAGGCACTAACCTGGCCGCTTATATAGATAACCATGCACCATATACCGTTATATTGGGTGCACACTATGACCATCTTGGTTTTGGGGAGGATGGTAACAGCCTGCATGCCAATGCAAGTAAAGAGCACCAAATTCACCACGGGGCAGATGATAATGCTAGCGGTACAGCTGCAATACTAGAACTGGCAAATCGCATCAAGAAAAGCAAACTAACTAACTACAACTATTTGTTTCTTCATTTTTCAGGTGAAGAACTTGGTCTTTTTGGCTCCAAATCATTTGTAAAAGACCAACGCATAGACAGCAGCAAAATAGCTTATATGATAAACCTAGACATGGTGGGAAGATTGAACGACAGCACACACGCGCTTACGCTAGGTGGTGTTGGCACATCTCCGGCATGGAGCAAAGTGGTGGAAATGGGCAATGAGGATTTTAAACTTGTTATTGATAGTTCGGGCATTGGCCCATCTGACCATACAAGCTTTTATTATGCTAATATCCCTGTACTATTTCTATTTTCTGGAACCCACAAAGACTACCACAAACCCACTGACATTGCTGCCTACATTAATTATAAAGGGGAAGCTTCAATAATTAACTACGTTGAAAATATAGTTGACTATATGGATGAAGCTAAAACCAAACCTACATTTACTACTACTAAGCAAAGTACAGTTGGTAAGGTTCGTTTCAAGGTAACGCTAGGCATAATGCCGGACTACAGCTATCAAGACGGTGGCGTAAGAGTAGATGGCGTAAGTGATGACAGGCCGGCTGCTAAAGCAGGTGTAAAAAGAGGTGATATTATACTGCAACTAGGCAACTATAAAATACAAAGTATGCAAAGCTATATGGAGGCCTTAGGTAAATTTACGCCAGGAGAAAAAACCACCCTCATTGTAAAACGTGACAACAACGAAATATCGCTACCAATAGAGCTCAATAAATAACCAAAATATTGGCGGGAACTTTTAGCAGTTCCCGTCAATATCACAGCTAGCACCATCTTCACTATTCATATTCTTTAGAGTAGAGGCATTTTCTGTTTTCCAATCATTGTGTGCTACTTTCAGCGTTTCTAAGAATGCCTCAGCCGGCTGAGCTCCTGAAACACCATATTTCATATTAAATACAAAAAATGGCACTCCTGATATTTGAAACTGCTGGGCTGTAGCTATATCTTTTCTAACCTCATTGCTGTAAGCATCAGACTCTAATACTCTCCTTAGTTCACTTTCATTAAGGCCCTCCCCTACGCCTATGGCAACAAGTTCGTCTATGCTACCAATATTTTTACCATTGGTAAAATAAGCTTTAAATAA
Organism: uncultured Flavipsychrobacter sp.; assembly: GCA_964461535.1. GTDB lineage: Bacteria > Bacteroidota > Bacteroidia > Chitinophagales > Chitinophagaceae > Flavipsychrobacter. The sequence goes on along the minus strand of CAYWUY010000100.1, from coordinate 2,585 downwards.
AGCCTCTTCAATAATATTACCTAACCCTTTTGAAGCAGCATAATGTTGTAACCTATGTGCATTGAATGTGTTGGCTATCTTGGCAATATCAAAATTGTATTCAAGCCCTACCTCTTTAGCCATTTGCACTACATTCCTATGCATATTTAGACTCCATTCCCTAGTACCACCTTTTCTCTCTGCCAAATAAGTATAAACATCTTTATCTACGTTAGATGGTGTGTTAGGGTCTAGCTGAAAACTATGCCATTCTATTTCAATGTCATCTTTATAATCAAACTGCTCTAGACCTTGTTCAAATTTCCTTTTTCCTATATAGCAAAATGGACAAACAACGTCACTCCAAATATCCACTTTTAATTTCCTCATTCTATTAATTTATACTACAAAAGTAAAGCTTGATATAAATACAAAGGCCGACAGTATCCTTTTTGAAACTGCCGGCCTAAGCTATTTTAACAATTTTATAGCTGCTACTATTCTTTAACTAAAGTATGAGTAGTAGACTTACCATTATGTGTAAATGTTACTATGTAAATACCAGATGCATAATTAGAAACATCTAAACGTATAGTACCCGTTTTCACATTTTCATATTGCTTATTGAAAACACTTACTCCATTCATATCTGTAACGTTTACGTTAGCATCAGCAACTACAGTTGCAGAATATTGTATAGTTACATCATCTGATGCAGGGTTAGGCTGCATAGATACCTTTACAATTGATGGCATAGCAGATGATTTCCTAGAAGTAGTCAATTCAAATCTGTCATCGCCTTTAGTAGTAGCATCCGAGGTTACAGCAAATTTGTATTCTGCACCTGCATTCAATTCAGTATATACATCTTTCAATTTATCATGTAGGTATAATACTGTATTTACCGGTAATGATACAGACTCTGCTTTTACTATAAATGACTGAGCTTTATTAGTTATTAGACCTAGAGGTATCACCTTATCCTCATTGAAAGAACGCACATCTATTGCCAAAGGCTTGTTATCTGAAGACTTAGAATAGAATGACAAATCAGGGTTCATCAACTTACGTGCATCCATATCATTATCTTCAGCTTCTGATGCGCCATCTACAAATTGTAGACTCAACATATCCCAAGGACGGTTATTCTCATCGTAAATAGATAGAGATACAGCATCATTAGTAGCTTTCAATAATGTAGTTGTAGGTGCATTACCTTTATTAGTCTCATTAAATACTAGACTATCTCCATTATGTGCGGCACGTACCTCAAACGCAGCATTAGCCTGTATAAAATAAGGACTTGCTGAAAGTGTACCTATAGGTATAGCTTGGAAGATACCGGAAGTTGCCATGTATGGATTCCATACATAAAAGGCACTACCTACCACATTACCACTAGCTTTAGCATTGTATATTACAGTACCAATATCTACAGGAGAAGCATAAGGGTTTCCTAACAAATTATAATCTTGATTAGCACCTGTACCCTTTTGAAGATTTACTACCTGACGACCTTGATTTAACTGTCCTTTACTACCCAAAACTACCGCCGATGGTGTATATGACTCATATCCCATACCCTCACCTTTAGCACCACGAACAAATAGACGAATGGCCTCGTACTGGTGAACTCTGTTGGTGTCTTCTATTCCATACGTACTTGTAAATGGTCTCCATCCCGGATCGTAACTTAAAGCAGAATTACTAATCATTGTATTGTAACGGAATGCTGAAGCAGCATTAGAACCGGTTGTAGTAAATCCGTTAGTAGCACCACCGGTACCGGTAATATCAATTCTATCAGTTAACTGAGATAATGGCAGAGCGCTTGTAAATGGATGACTCCAGAAACGGAAGGCTCTTCTACCACCCGGTATGTACAACTCTACTCTTGCAGTGCCAAGTATAGCACCGCCTGTAATAGGTGCTAATCTAGCAGTTGAAGTAGCATCGGCAGCCAATATCAAGCTATCATTAGTAGAGAAGTTACCTGATGTTATAGTCAACTCTTTATTAATAGATACTCTAGAAGATGATGCTATAGATACACCAGATGCATTATTAATCTCGATGCTTGATATGCTACCCAAACCAGATATTGACTGTGAAGTAATACCATTCATAACTAGTTTACCGTTTCCTGTTATTGCTCCATTATTATTTAGATTGCCTTTTACATTCAGTATAGAACTAGAACTCATCACTGCTGCAGCTCCACTTGCTATAGTTAGATTTCTTACTGTAACCGTAGCTGAGCTAGGAATTGTAGGTGTGTATGTTGTACCAAATGGAATTGTAACATCATCACTAGCATTAGGTAATGTTAACGGCAACCAGTTTGTTGGTGAATTCCAATCAGACTCGGTGCCTGATGCACCACCTACCCATTGCATTTGATTTACAATAAATGGCATTACAACTACTGAAGTTCCACAAGAGTTAGTTACAGCATATGATATTGTTGTTAATCCTGCAGAAAGTGTACTTACTATACCTGTACTGCTTATAGTTGCAATAGAAGTATTAGAACTAGACCATACACCACCTGCCATATCATTAGTTAGTGTAACTGTTCTACCAGGGGCTGTAATATTTGTACCAAC
>CAYWUY010000099.1:0-8474 GCA_964461535.1 uncultured Flavipsychrobacter sp. | reverse complement strand
TATTTAAAAATGTATCGAAGTCGTCTAGGTAGTTTTTACGGGTGAGTTTGGCTCTTACGGTGGTGGCGTATTTGTCTTTATCGGTAGTACGGGTATAGGCCCATTCTGCAAATTCTTCTTTAGTGCTTTCGAAATTGAACCAACCCATAATTTTTGCTACCTGTGCCGATGTTAGCTTAGCCTTGTTAAGCCCATTTTTTACTACGGTTATTTTTTCAGTATCGTTACTTTTGGCATCTGCCTTTTTCTTTAGGTTGTCTAGCACTGCTGTAGTTACTGCTGTTCCTTTAGGTAGTTTTACCTCAGGCTCCTGACTTACGGGCGATGCCAGAGGTGTGCCTTCAGGCAGGGGTGCTGGAGCCTCTACTTGCTGATTGTCGGGGGTGTTATTGGTATAGCCGTTATTATTATAATTGTCGTAGCCCGGCTGATTTTGATATTGGGTACTTCTATCGTCGTAGTTATTCAGGTTTTTGTTGTTGTAGCTTTCATAGCCCTGACTGCCATAGTTCATGGGCTGTACAGAAGACACTGTGGTGCCATTATATCTATCGTAGGTAAATACCGTTTCTTGTCCGCGCATGGTTCTTACTTTGCCCTCATAGACTACCACACCATAGGTATCGCCATCTCTATCTCTGTTATAACAATATATTTTTAGCCAATGCCTACCTTGAGGCAGGTCGCCCACTGTTACCGTTTGTCCGCGTTTATTAAAATATCTACCGTCTACAGATACCGTTATGGGTGCTTGATCGGTTAAACTAACACTTAATAGAGACTGAGCATCTGCTACCATAGGGGTAGTTGCCACAATTACAGTTGCTAAAATCAGCTTTTTCATACTATATAGAAATAACGGTTTTAAAATACTTTAATAAAATACCAATTCTCGTGCCACAATTTATTACGGCTGCCTAAGCCATGCCGCCACTATACCGGCTGATACCGCTGCATTGAGGCTCTCTGCTCCACCCCAGCGGGGTATCATTATTTGCTGTGTAGCCAAAGACATTACCTCTTGCGATACGCCTTTAGATTCGTTGCCTATAACCAACACACCCGATGTGGGTTTGTGCGCCTGATATATATTGCTACCCTGCAAAGAAGTAACTATGACAGGGCGGTTGCAAGCTTGCAAATATTCACAAATATCTAGCTGGTAGGTAGGCACACGCAGGTGGCCACCCATGGCAGACTGCACCACTTTAGGGTTATACACATCTACACAGCCCTTGGAGCACACTATGCCCCCAAAGCCAAACCAATCGGCTATGCGAATGAGGGTGCCCATATTGCCAGGGTCTTGTATGTTATCTAGCGCTAATATCCATTCGTTGGTAGCAGGGGCAGCACTTACCGTAGGCATATGCACCACCAATACTACTTGATTGGGGGTGGCCAATGACGATATGGTGCTTAAAATGTCGGCATCTGCCTCGCACAACTGCGCCTCGGGGTGCTTTGCTATATTTTTATGGTTGGCATGTATCCACTCGGGCAGTGCAACAATGTATTGGATACTGGCAGCAGATAGCAGCCACTCCTCTGCTAATTTAACACCCTCTACAACAAATACTTTGTGTTCATACCTGTACTTTTGATGCGATAACGAACGAATATATTTATTTTGCGCTTTTGACAACATATTGTTGCAAAGCTATATCAATTACTTTAGAACTAAATTATGGGCAATTGCCGGATGCGCCAATCGTTGTTTGCAATAGTACTAACCGTATGGGTGGCGGTGCTATTGTCGGCATGTAGCAGTACCAAGCATATACCCGAGGGGCAGTATCTGCTGCGCAAGAATGAGATTAAACTAAAGACCGATAAATTTCTATTTAACAAAGGTGAGATAAAAGACAACCTAGCCAGGCTGACCTACCAGAGGAGTAACACCTATTCGCTAGGGATGCCTACCAAACTATGGTGGTATAACTATAGATATAAAAAGCTACACGATAAGCCAGACTCTGCACTTAGTAAAAAAGTGGAACGTCCGGTGCTGCTGGACACGGCTAGCATATCGAAAAGTGCCTTTAACATGAGAAGCTACCTATTTAACCAAGGGTACTTTTATGCTACGGTAAAGGATACGGTGATATATAAGAAAAAGAAAGCCATAGTAGCTTATCAGGTGAATGCGGGACAGAACTACCTGATAAATAAAATAAACCTGATAGTAGATGATAAACGTATAGAAGAACTGGTGAGCAATAATATGGATGCCACCAAATTTATAAAGAATGTACCCTTTACCTATAGTATGGTAGATGAGGAGCGCAGCCGACTAACTACCCTAATCAGGAATAATGGGTTTTACTTGTTTTCTCAAGAGAACTTACGGTTTGAGCTAGACACACTAGACAAACAGTTTTTGAAAGACATAGAAAATCCACTGTCGAACGCCATCAACTTTATAAACGCCAAGAGTAATAAAAAGCCAACCCTAGACATAGATGTGCATATACATGCTACGGATGATGGCGATAATATACCGTTTAAAATAAAGCATGTAACGGTATTTACAGACTTTGACGGCAATACCAATGCCAACGATTTGCATAGAAATGTACTGGACGGAATAGAGTTTTTGTACCATGAAAACTATGTACATGCCAACATTATAAAAGACCGCATACTTCTGCGTCCAGGCAGCTTGTATAGCCAAGACGAGGATGATAAAACCAGGGTAAAACTTAATGAGTTAGGCATATTTCAATACATACGCATACAGCTAATAGAGTCTACCAAAGACAGTACTATAGTCTGTATTGTATACTTGAATAAAACCAAAAAGCTAGATATAAGTACTAACTATGAAATAACGAGTGGTACTACCTATCAGTTGGGCAATTCTATAGGATTGAGCTTTAGGAATAAGAACTTTGAAAAAGGAGCCAATCTACTGATGGTGGGCCTAACGGGAGGGCTTGAACTGTCGTATAACGACAATCAGGGTAAAGACTTCTTTGACCATTTTGGGCTACTAACACAGTACTTAGGCTTTAATACCAGTCTGGATTTCCCGAAATTTTTAGCACCTATATCTGCCAAAAGATTTACCAACACCAATTTGCCACACACCATAATAACAGCGGGTAATAATGTGGTGAACCGTGTGCAATACTTTACACTAGTGAATACTAGTGCAGGGTTTAAATATAACTGGCGTGAAACCAAAAATAAAACCTGGGAGCTATCGCCGGCATTTATAAATATTATACGCCTACCGAGAAAAAGTAGCGACTTTCAACAGCGACTAGATACCAATGCTTTTTTAAGAGCCAGCTATAGAGAAACCTTTATAGAGGGGGAGAATATAAAATTTATATTCTCGGACATGGACCAAAAACAAGGTAAAAACTACTACCGTATAGAGCTAGGGCTAGAAGAAGCCGGGGGTATATTAGGAGCCTTGAATGAGCTAGGCTACCAACTGAACGATATGTACAAAATTAAATTTGCCCAGTATGCACGATTTGATTTTAATGTACAGCGTTTTATTAATGTAAAACACTCGGTACTGGCACTCCGCTTTTATGGTGGTGTGGGCATACCGTATGGGCAACTGAATGTACTGCCCTATATAAAACAATATTTTGTAGGTGGCCCCTTTAGCCTTAGAGGCTGGAGAATACGCAGCCTAGGACCGGGCAGCTATTTTGACAGTACCAACCTATCTAGCACTAATGCCATAGATAGGACGGGAGATATAAAACTGGAAATGAATGGGGAATATAGATTTCCTATAGTGCCACTATTTGCAGGATCGGTAAAGATGAATGGGGTGCTATTTGCAGATGCAGGTAATATATGGCTAGCCAAAGCAGATTCTACCTATGAAGGAGGTGAATTTAGATTTAACAAACTGGGGCAAGACATAGCCATGGATGTGGGGCTAGGCTCGAGATTTGAAATTGCATCCTTCTTTACGCTAAGGCTAGATGTGGCTGTGCCCATAAAAAAGCCTTATGTAAAAACCAATACAGGATGGGTACTACAAGATATGGCACCATTTGACCCTACCTGGAGGGCGAACAATGTTATTGTAAATTTTTCTATAGGTTATCCGTTTTAGGATAGTAGGCAGTATTATTTTATTGTTGACAACTATAAGATGCATATATAGTAAATTAGCCATTACTATTAATTACCTTATCTTTGAAGCCTATGCGTAATATAAAGATCGTAGAAGTAAGATCAGAAATAGGAGCAGGTACACGCGGTGCAAGCTTGGGCGTAGATGCCATAAGAATAGCTGCACTTGACTTTATGAGCAATCTGTTCGTAAACTTTCCGTCGGAGGTAATAGAAACGGAAAACTACATGCTATTTGAACCTGTAGAATCGCCATATGCTAAAAGAATAGCCGGAATACATACTATGTATGAGCGCGTGTCGCAGTCGGTATGCGAGGCTATAAAATCAGGCTTGTTCCCAATAGTGCTAGCAGGCGACCACAGCACAGCAGGTGGCACCATAGCCGGACTAAAAATGGCTAAGCCTAAAAGAAGACTAGGTGTGATATGGATAGATGCACACGCTGATTTACACTCACCATTCACTACCCCATCGGGTAATATGCACGGTATGCCTCTATGCGTATCGCTGGCAGAGGACAATGCAGAAAACCAGATGCATAGCCCTGATAAAAGCACTCTTGAATACTGGAATAAGCTAAAAAATTTAGGCAAAATAGAGCCTAAAGTATTGCCGGAGGATATAGTTTTTATAGCACTGCGCGACTATGAAAAAGAGGAAGAAGCTCTACTGAAGAAACACAATATAAAGGTAATACCTGTAGCTGAAGTAAGAAGAAAGGGTGTAGAAAATGTAGTAAGACAAACTATGCAACACCTGTCTAACTGCGATGATATCTATGTATCGTTTGACGTAGATAGCTTGGATAGCTCTATATCTAGAGGTACAGGAACACCGGTAAGTAACGGACTAAAGGAAAGAGAAGCGGAAGACTTGGTAGCCTCTTTTATGCAGCACCACAAAATATGCTGTTTTGAAATAGCAGAGGTAAACCCAACGCTAGACAAGGAAAACTTAATGGCTGAGATAGCATTTAACATACTACAACGTGCGGTAAACCTATTACTGGTTCACTAAGCGAAAAAAAATACTTTGTATTGCCGTGCCGAAAATTTCGGCACGGTTTTTTATTTAATTTAGGTTATGAGAACAACGGTTTTACTTGTACTAGCATTAGTGCTGTTGGGTACCACACCCACTATGGCGCAGTCTACAACGGCATATGGAAAAATGAGCGATAGCATTATACTGCTAGTAAACCAGTACAGAGCTACTTTAGGAAAACCTAAACTGATGTACCATAAAGCACTAGAAACACAGGCACTGGTGCATAGTAAAAACATGGCCAATAATAAAGTGCCCTTTGGTCACCAAGGCTTTGAGCAGAGAGCAGACAAACTGTATAAACAGATAGCCAATGCCCGCACCATGGGCGAGAATGTAGCCTATGGACCAGTAACTGCAAAACGAGTGGTGGATAACTGGATAAACAGCCCCAAACATAGAGAAAACATAGAAGGCGACTTTAAGTATATAGGTGTAGGCATAGCCAAAGCTGCCAATGGAACACTGTACTATACACAATTGTTTACGGGAGTGAATTAGAAGGATTACCTTACTAAAGTAACATCACCTTTAAGCTCCAGAACTTTGTCTTTAAGATTACCGCAATAGAATTTGGTATAGTAGAAATAGGTGCCTAAATCGCAAGAATCGCCTTTGTAGGTACCATCCCAGCCTATGTCGTTGGTTTCAGATGCGTATACACGTTCGCCATATCTATTGTATACCGAGAACTCAATAATTTGAGCATCGCCTTTGTATATCAATCTGAAATAATCGTTTTTACCATCACCATTGGGTGAAAAAGCATTAGGTATAGATGGTAAGCAACAGTTATCGTAGCCTACCTCAACCACCTGAGAGGCTGTACAATTATTAGAGTCTTTTACCTCTACCGTATAAAAACCATTAGGCAAATTAGATATTAGCGAAGTAGTTAAAGAATCGTAACTCCAATAATATTTGTAAGGTGGTATTCCACCAGTTACATTAGCCTGAATGGCACCACCATCATCGGCACCTTTACAATCATTAGGTACTACTTGGGCATAAATAGTTAAAGAATCTGGCTGTGGCATAGTAAATGTACTATCCTTAATGCAGCCTTTACTATCTGTAATTCTAGCAGTATATATTCCGTAAGGTATATTGATGAAGTAATTAGGTCCGGACTGGGTAACTGCACCTAACATCTCGTAAGACAAAGGAGCTATACCACCTGAGCCATATATTGTAGCTGTACCATCGGCTGCATTCACGCAGGAGGGAGGCGTTAATATAATGGAGTCGTAGTTGATGACAGGATAACCTATTAGCTGTATACCAAAACTATCTGTAAGGCAGCCTTTAGCATCTTTTATAAATACATTGTAGCTACCTGCACCTAGGTTAGTAAAACCAGCAGCAGACTGAAAAATGCTATTATCTAATGAATAGGTATATGGAACGGTACCACCAGAAACTAATGTGGTAAATGCACCATCAGTAAAGCCCTCGCAAGTAGGGTTTGTAATTATTATTCCGGTTATTGATAAAGCATCCGGCTGTGACACATTGATGTTGCTATCTACTATGCACCCATTATTATCTTTAATGTAAACAGTATGACCTCCGGCACTGAATCCGGTAAGTGTACTACTGGTTTGGTATGGATTACTATCAAAGGCATATTGATACGATGGTGTACCACCCGTTGGATTTATTAGCACTACACCATCTCCTCCACCATTACAAGATACCGCAGTAATAGTAATACCGGTAAAACCTAATACTGATGGCTGAGTTATAGTAATAACAGTATCGCTTAAACAACCGTTATTATCCTCTATGTATACAGTATCTGTACCAGCACCTATACCTGTAAAAGTACCTATAGAGCTGAATGATGAATTGTTGTAAGCATAAACATAAGGTGTGGTACCGCCAGTACCAGTTACTACCACTACCCCATTATTATCGCCATTACATAGAGGTCGAGTAATAGTGATGGTAGCAGATAAAGGTGCCGGCTGACCGAGCACTACAGATGTATCTAATCTACAACCCAAGGTATCAATAATAGTAAGTGGATATGTACCTGCGGAGAGTAAATTAAACACACCTGAAGATTCTAGCGGACCTGATGACAAGCTGTATCGGTAAGGTGAGTTACCCCCGAATGCATTAAAGGTTAACGAACCATTAGCCCAACCAAAACAAACAGGCTGAGTAGCCAAGACACTAGTATGCACTGCTAAGCTATTAGTAATGGTAATAGAAGTATCTTTTATGCAGTTATTAGCATCTTTTACATGCAGTATGTAACTACCAGCTGCAAGTGGTGAAAATACTGCAGTAGTAGTATATAAACCGCTACCTATAGCAAAGGTATAAGGTGCTACGCCACCACCACCACTTAAAGTGACACTGCCATTAGCGAGGGTATTGCATGTGGATGGTGTGACCGTGGCTGCAACTGTAACTGCAGGTGGAGCAGACAAGGTAAAGACAGAGTCTTTAATACAGTTATTGGCATCCTTTATATGCAATGTATATGTACCCGCGGCTAAAGACCCAATAGTAGAGCTAGCACCATAAGCACTAGTATTGTATGCATAGGTATAAGAAGGAGTGCCACCACTGGCAAATATTATTACTGAACCATTACTACTATTATGACATAATGGTAAGGTAACTCTTAAGGAATCATACCTTACGGGAGATGGTTGGCCTACAGTTATAGTATCTAAATGTAGACACCCGTTAGTATCCATAGTTTTTAAAATATGGGTACCGGCAGATAAGCCTGTAAGTATTGGGGAGGTAGAAAAATCTTCTGCATCATATGCATATACATAACCGGGTGTGCCACCAGAAGCACTAACAACTACAGAACCAGTAGCCGTGCCAAAACACATGGTAGGACTAACTGTGTAGGTTGTAGCTATGAGTGTAGGCTGTGTAATAGTTATGCTAGTATCGAATGTGCATAATTGAGCATCTTTTACATGGAAAGTATAGGTGCCTGCAGCGACAATAAATGTCCCGAATGGGCCAGAAGAACCACTACCCATAGCATAAGAGTAAGGTGTACCAAACCCACCTACTCCACTTACTACTACTGTAGCCGTTCCACCATTACAAGCAACAGGGGTGATAGCCAAAGAGCCCGATAATGTGGCTGAATCGGTTAAGGTTAAAACAGTATCGTCAATACAGCCATTACCATTCATAACATAAAAGGTATAGGTACCGGCGGGTAGGTTAGAAAAGGTATCGTTAGTAGTGTAAATACCGGAACCGATAGCATAAGTATAAGGAGCTACACTATTATATGCATCAATAATAACTCTACCATTGGCAAAACCGGCACAAGTAGGCTTTCT
>CAYWUY010000098.1:0-8484 GCA_964461535.1 uncultured Flavipsychrobacter sp. | reverse complement strand
CATCTATCAGAATATTCGTACCCGCATCCCAATAGTTGCCCACTTCATTTAAACCGTTTAAATTTTTATAGGTGTAAGATGCAAATGGTTGTAGTCTTATTTTTTTACTAATACCTTTTGGTAATAAGTATCCAACTTGAGTATACCATATGCTTCCAGTGCCGGTAAGTATTCTACTATTGCCGTAACCTTCGTACGCTACTTGACCTTTGTAAGTATCATCTTTTACACCAGAATTCATAATGCCAGTTGTACGCACATAGTTTCTGCCAAAGTCGTTATTGTAGTATACGCTATATAGTGTTACAGCCTGATTTTTTTCTTTATTACCTATTGGTAAGTCTGCAAACACGTCGGCCGATAAAATATTGATATCACCTTTGTGTAGGCTACTGTCAGTATTCATAGTTCTAATGCCGTCTTTGTTATGATAAAATCCTGCACCAATATTTAGCACTTTTTTTGTTCCTAGGTAGGTTCCCACTCTGTAAGCAAGTGTATTAGATTCTTGCTCAAAAAACTGATAATCAAAATAGCCACCTAGTCCTGCTTTACTATTTCCATTATACTCTACTGCCGGCCCTCCTGCTGTTGGTGCTGTTACAGTTGCGTATGGTTTGTTTACATTAAGTGTATATCCTATTTTTCCTAAACGTCCTTTTGCATACATGCCTAATTGCATTCCAAACTGGTCGGTATTTTCAATAAGTGGCCAGTTAAATACAGGAGCATCAATTGCCAGGTAATTTACTGTACTAGAAGATGTCATTCTAGATATTCCGTTGAAGTAGTGTAGCCCTGCACCAACAGCCATACTAAACTTATGCTTCTTCTTACTCACAGGGTCTACTGCTTGGAAAACAGTATATTCGTTATATGCCTCGTGAACAAATACCTGAGGTTTTTTTCCTAAACCATAAGCACCAGTTCCTCCTGTTCCTGCAGCACCGCCGCTATTAAAAGTTTGGTTGTTGATGCCTATATGTAGTAGTATCAGGTATCTGGAATTGAGTTGGGTGTATGCTACCATACGCACCCTTCTTAGACATAAATCATTGAAGCTAGATGTAGGATCTCCATTAACAGATGTGCCTGGATTGTTCTGAACACTTCTTACCCATGCTTGATTCCAAAATAGGAATCTAACATATTTTTGAGATTGGTCACCAAAAGTGAATTTCAGGCCCGAACCATAGTCCGGATTGCTGGTTTGTGCTATAGCTGTGCAGCTTGCTCCTAACAGAAGTGTTGCAGTAAGTGTATTGCGTATACTCATCACAGTTTGTTTTAGTGTTATCAATTAGTTTGTCAATTCAAATTTTTATATAAAAAAATTGATAACGAATTTTCGTATATAACTGTGCTAATAGTATAGCTATACTTTACTTGCGCTTAAATCTTTCCCACTTAATAACCATAAATTTATCTCCTAGTTCTGTTATTAAACATCCAGATCCTTTCATGGTTTCACGGTCTTTAAACAAGTCTAGAAGCTCCGTATGTGTTAGCACTTTGTAGGTGGGGTGATAGTCTAAGTTCTCAGGCGATTTTACGTTGTACTTTCTCACCCAATTCATTACCGATACGTGGCTAACACCCAATATGCGTTCTATTTCGCGTAGTGTTACGCCCTCAATATATAGTTGTAGTGCTTTAATTACATAGTAAGGGTCTATGCTCTTACCATCTTTCATTACTGTAAAGTAATAGTTGCAATCAATGCATTTGTAGCGTTGTTTGCCTTTTGCCAGGCCACTCTTTACTATGTGCTGCGATTTGCATTTAGGACAATAAGTTTCTTTCATAAACTAAAGTTAAAAATACTGTCTATACTAATTGAGCATAACTATACCAAATAACCAATTAATTAACGGTCATTTGTTATTTATTGTCTAATTATGTACTGTGAAATAGCATCAAATTATTAACTCGAAATACTACATTTTATGTCTTATCCATTTCAAATTAAAAGTCTGGAACAACATCAAAAGGCTACACTTAAAAGCCAGACAGATCCGGAAGGTTTTTGGGCAGATGTTGCTTCCTCATTTCTATGGCGCAAGCGTTGGGACTCTGTATTAGAATGGGATTTTAATACTGCCGATATTAAATGGTTTAAAGGAGGTCAGCTCAATATTACCGAAAACTGTTTAGATCGTCATTTAGGTAGCTTAGGCAACAAGCCTGCTATTATTTGGGAGCCTAATGATCCTGAAGAACACCATAGAATAATTACCTATAGAGATCTGCATCATAAGGTTGTACAGTTTGCTAATGTGCTTAAAAATAATGGTGTAAAAAAAGGCGATAGAGTTTGTATTTACATGGGTATGGTGCCAGAATTAGCTATTGCTGTTTTGGCTACTGCTCGCATTGGTGCAGTTCACTCTGTTATATTTGGCGGATTCTCTGCACAAAGCATTGCAGATCGTTTACAAGATGCCCAGGCCGAGTTTATAGTGACGTGCGATGGCGCATATCGTGGTAACAAAGAGATTCCTTTAAAGAGTGTTATTGATGATGCCCTTGTTCAATGCAGATTCGTGAAGAAAGTTATTGTTCTTACACGTACGCGTACTCCTGTAAGTATGATTAAGGGCCGTGACTTGTGGTGGGAAGATGAGATAAAAAAAGTAGAAACAATGGGTAATCCTGATTGTCCTGCTGAGATAATGGATGCTGAAGATCCTCTATTTATTTTATACACATCTGGTTCTACAGGTAAGCCTAAAGGAGTAGTGCATACCTGCGGGGGCTATATGGTATATACTACTTACTCTTTTGTAAACGTATTTCAGTATGAGCCGGGTGATATTCATTTTTGCACTGCTGATATTGGCTGGATAACTGGCCATAGTTATATAGTATATGGGCCATTATGTGCTGGTGCAACTAGTCTATTATTTGAGGGTGTACCTACATGGCCTGATGCAGGACGTTTTTGGGATGTTGTAGATAAGTATAAGGTGAATATACTATACACAGCGCCTACAGCTATTCGCAGTCTTATGAGCTATGGTTTGGGGCCAGTTCATAATCATGATTTAAGTAGTTTAAAAGTTCTTGGCTCAGTAGGTGAGCCTATTAATGAGGAGGCATGGCATTGGTTTAGCGAAAATATTGGTAAAGGAAATTGTCCTGTAGTTGACACCTGGTGGCAAACAGAGACCGGGGGTATTCTTATTTCTAATATGGCAGGTATTACTCCTGCAAAACCTTCTTATGCTACATTACCATTACCTGGCGTACAGCCTGTGTTGGTAGACGATGCTGGCAAGGAAATTATGGGTAATGATGTATCTGGAAATCTATGTATTAAATTCCCTTGGCCATCTATTATTCGTACTACTTATGGAGACCATGAAAGATGCCGTTTAAACTATTTCTCCACTTATCCGGGATATTATTTTACAGGTGATGGTTGCTACCGTGATGAGCAAGGTAACTACAGAATTACCGGACGTGTAGATGATGTGTTAAATGTAAGTGGACATAGAATAGGAACTGCGGAAGTGGAAAATGCTATTAATATGCATGCCGGTGTAGTTGAAAGTGCTATTGTGGGTTATCCGCACGATATTAAGGGGCAAGGAATATATGCTTATGTGGTGTTTAGCAATACCCATGGCGATGAGAATTTATCTCGCCAAGATATTAGTGCTACCGTATCACGTATTATAGGGGCTATAGCTAAGCCAGATAAAATTCAGTTTGTATCAGGCTTGCCTAAAACTAGGAGTGGTAAAATTATGCGTCGCATACTTAGAAAAATTGCTGAAGGAGAGCTTGATAATATAGGGGACACATCTACCTTATTAGATCCAGCCGTAGTAGAAGAAATTAAGAACGGCAGACTGTAGTTGTAATAGATTTCAATAAAGGGGTTAGAGCTTTACATAGTTCTAACCCCTTTATTGTTTTTGTCTATACTCACTTTCTTTTTATTATTTGGAACGTTCGTTCAGAAATAGTGAATTTTGTATCGGAATGATTATTCCAAATAAAAATTTAGAACAAGTATTTACACAATTACAAAACAAATGAACATGACAAATCTAAGTGGTAAATTAGCGGTTATTACTGGTGGTAATAGCGGTATTGGTTATGCAACTGCAAAGTTGTTTAAAGAAAACGGTGCAAAAGTTATTATTACGGGTCGTAGCGAACAGAAAGTAAATGAAGCTGCCGCTGATCTAGGAGTTATATCATATGTTGCAGATCAGGGAAATGTACAAAGTGCTAAGCAGCTAGCTGACGCCATATCTAAAGAACACGGCAGGGTAGATGTACTATTTATAAATGCCGGCGTATTTTATCCTACCCCTGTGGGTGCTATTACTGAAGACGTGTATGACACTATTATGAACATTAACTTTAAAGGAGCTTTATTTACTTTAGAAGCATTTCTACCTATATTAAATGATGGTGCTTCTGTTATCAATCTGTCTTCTGTTAATGCTTATACCGGTATGCCTAATACAGCTGTATATGCTGCTAGTAAAGCTGCACTTAATTCACTTACTCGTACAGCTGCAATTGAGTTAGCTCCACGTAAAATTAGGGTGAATGCTGTAAATCCCGGACCTATAGATACGCCTATCTTTGGTAAAACTGGCATGACTCAAGAACAGTTGCAAGGTTTTGCTGCTTCTGTTTCGGCTGCTATTCCTTTACAGCGTTTTGGTAAGGCAGAAGAGGTGGCTGCTTTGGTAACCTTCTTAGCTTCTGATGCTGCTACTTTTATTACTGGCTCTGAGATAAACATTGATGGTGGTGTTGTTGTGCCATCTCTTTAATTATTTATTAGTATCTATAGTATCTTTGCACAGTAATACTGTGCAAAGATTTTATTATGCCTAGACAGAAATTGTTTGACGAAAATGAAGTGCTTGATAAGGCAACTCACCTTTTTTGGTCTAAGGGCTATCATGCTACATCTATCCAAGATTTGGTCGATTATCTAGGAATAAATAGAGCAAGCCTTTACGATACTTATGGTGGCAAAGAACAGCTATTTGAGAAGGCATTTAGTAGGTATTGTGCTACTAAATCTGTTAGCATCACTGCGCTTTTGTCTAAATATAATTCTGTTAAGCAGGGTATAGCTAAGTTGCTGCAAGAAACTATCAATACATTACTGTCCGACCCAGAGACTAAAGGTTGCTTTGCCGTAAATGCTACTACAGAATTGGCACCTGGTCAGTCTTGTGTTATTAATAGTCTTATTAGTAATAAAGACAACTTCGAAAGTATACTACACAATTACTTCAAGCAAGGGCAGCGCAATGGCGAGTTGTCTAAAGATAAAGACACTAAAGCCTTGGCGGCCTACTTTTTCACTGTTTTTAATGGAATAAATGTTACCGCTAAACTATCTAAAAATAAGGCAGAACTAAAAGGTATAGTTGCTACAGCACTTTCTGTTTTAGAGTAGTAAAAACTCATATGCCATTTCTGCTGGTAAATATAAATGGCTCTCCATCAGTTATCATTAGTGTATGCTCATGTTGTGCTACAAAGCTGTTGTCTTTAGATTGTAGTGTCCAGCCATCTTTCATAGTATAGGCTATTGCTGCCTTGGTAGATATAAATGTCTCTATAGCCACCACGCTATTCTTTTTAAATTTTTCTCTATTAAATCGGTCATAGTAGTTGGCTATTTCATGCGGTGCCTCATGTAGACTTCTTCCTACTCCGTGGCCGGTTAAGTTCTTAATGGTGTTATAGCCTTTTTTCTTTGCTTCCTGTTCTATCAGTCTACCTATCTCTGCTATTCTTGTGCCCGCTTTAGCTTGCTGTATGGCTTTAAGTAATATTTCCTTAGATGCATCTACCAGTTGCTGATGTTGGTTTATATCTTGCCCTATTACAAACGACGAACCATTATCAGCCCAGTATCCATTGTATTCAGCCGATACATCTACGTTTATTAAGTCGCCTTCCTTTAGTATTGTTGTAGCTTTAGGTATGCCATGGGCTATTTCATGATTCACACTAATACACGTCCACCCTGGAAACCCATAAGTTAATTTTGGTGCCGATTTTGCACCCATTTTATTTAGTAGCGCACCTCCATACTCGTCTAATTCCTGTGTGCTCATGCCCGGGCGTGCATAGGTTCTCATTGCTGCCAGGGTTTCTGCTACCATATGGCTTATGGTTTGTATACCGTTAAACTCTTCTTGGCTGGTGATAGACATGCTCTACTATTTTGATCAAAGGTAGTTACTACTTAGTTCTTTTTCTCTTTGCTATTGGTTTATCATATAATTGCCCTGTTTATATTACACATATTGTGGTGATTTTTATGTATTGTTTGCAGCTTTGTTTTATCTATTATATTTGTATGGCTTTTTAGCAAAATTACTATGTATATATCCGCTGCTACTGCTACAGAAACAGACTGTAAAGACATTTTGGCTGATTTTATGGCCACTAATCCTGAATATGCTACAACATCTATATTAGATATTATTAGAGATAAGGAGTTTAGTCGTTTAGATAAAAAGAAGCATGCTTATTTAGATTATACCGGTGGTAATTTATATCCTGAATCTTTGGTACGCTCCCATCAGGATATGTTGTTAGATAATATTTTTGGTAATCCACATTCTAAAAATCCATCCTCTCAAGCTGCATCTGAATTAATTGCAGCTACTCGTACAAGAGTTTTGCAGTTTTTCAATGCCTCGGACGATGAGTATTGCTGTGTTTTTACCTCAAATGCTACAGGAGCATTAAAAATAGTAGGTGAGTCCTATCCTTTTTCTAATGATGCGGTATATATATATTGTAAAGACAATCATAACTCAGTTTTAGGTATTAAAGAGTTTGCATACAGCAAGGGTGCCGATGTAGATGTAGTGAGTCTTAATAATGGCTTCTTTTTAAATGAGGCAGATTTATATGCTCACTTCGATACGTATAAAGACAAGACGAATAAACTGCTAGCCTTTCCAGCTCAGTCTAATTCTACAGGTATAAAGCATCCACTATCTAATATTGCTCAAGCTCAGGCTCAAGGCTGGGATGTATTATTAGATGCTGCTGCATATGTGCCTACTAATAAGTTAGATTTGTCAGTTATTAAGCCCGATTATGTTTGTGTCTCTTTTTATAAAATTTTCGGTTATCCTACCGGGCTAGGTTGTTTGCTTATAAAAATTAAGCCTAATACTGTAGGTGCTATTTCTCCATTTGCCAAGCTGCGTCAAAATAAGCCTTGGTTTGCTGGCGGAACGGTAGATTTTGTTACTTCTCATAGCCAACCTTTCAATGGCGATGGGGTAGTGGTAAATGCTCAAAAGCATATCAATTTTGTTCTTCATCGCGATTATCAGTGTTTTGAAGAGGGTACGGTGAACTATTTAGATATTCCGGCTATTAAAACCGGTTTAGATTTTATTGAGTCGTCCGGAAGAGATATTATTTCGCTGCGCATTAAGCTATTGATGAACTGGATGGTAAGCCAGCTTACAGCTATGCAATATGATCATTCCGGTCACAGATTGGCATATATATGCGGTGGCGACCATGTGCAACAGCGCGGTAGTTCTATACTTATAAAGTTTTACAATAAAGACAATCAACAGTTTTGGTGCGGCACACTAGAGCGTATGTTAAAAGCATATAACGATTTGCCTGGCAGCCATCAGTTATCGGTGCGTATAGGCACTTTTTGCAATCCCGGTATAGATGAAACCTGTAGTATGCACACTGAAGATGAACTCAGGACAAGATTTATGGCTAAGTTGCAAACAGACGCTCCCCAAGAATATTGTACTAATAAACCTAAAGAACTTTCTCCTGATGCCGAAACTATTGCTCAACAAGCCTTGCGGAATAGTATGAATAACTTTCCCGGTGGTATGCGTGTTTCATTAGGTATTGCGTCTAATGTAAACGATGTTTTAGTCTTTTTAGATTTTGCTCGTTTTCTTATGACAAATGGCTAGTATTTGGCTATTTCTGTTCACACATTTGTTTTATGTATAATTTGGTTGTATTTTTAATACAGTCAAATTAAGCAACCCTATGCAAAAACTAATTACGCTCCTCATAGCCACCCTTATAGCCTCTACCGGCCGCGCCCAGTGGATAGAACACATAGCCGGCATACCCGATATGGTTCATAGTTTTTATTATAGTGGAAACTTTGCCGGTGATGGTGGCCCTGCAACCCTAGCTAAGTTTGACAATTGTCAAAATGCCATAGCCGATGCCGCAGGCAATATTTACATAGCAGACTATTTTAATGGTAGGGTGCGTAAAATAGATGCCGCTACGGGTAAAATAAACACAATAATAGGAGGTGGCACAGCAGTTGGGTATGATGGAATTCCTGCGCTGGCTAGTAATTATGGTGGTGTTCAAGCTATCTGTTTAGCACCCGATGGCTTGCCTGTGTTTGTTGTTTTTGGTTGGCCTATAGTAATTAAGTTACGTTCAGATGGAACCTTGGTAAAGCTGGCAGGCATGTGGGAC
>CAYWUY010000097.1:0-8490 GCA_964461535.1 uncultured Flavipsychrobacter sp. | reverse complement strand
GGCATAAGCTTGTATGCCGAATGTATTATATGGTAAAAGCGATATGTTATGTTGCACTGTCATTATTGCTCTATAAGAATATTTCCTGTCATGTCTGCCGGTATGGTTATTCCCATATAAGCAAGTATGGTAGGAGCTAAATCGCCTAGTTTGCCTGAGTGAAGAGTTCCTTTATAATCGTTAGAGATAACAAAGAAAGGAACCGGATTAAGTGTATGCGCTGTATTAGGACTACCATCTTCATTAATCATATAGTCAGAATTACCATGGTCAGCAGTTAGAAATACAGCATATCCATTTGCTAGAGCTTCAGGAACAATTCTACTCACACAGGTATCTACGGTTTCTACAGCTTTTACTACAGCATCCCAAACACCTGTATGTCCTACCATATCGGCATTAGCAAAGTTTAGACAAATAAAATCCGGTTGGCTTCCTTTTATCTCTGGTATTATGGCATCAGTAAGTGCTACTGCACTCATTTCAGGTTTTAAATCGTAAGTGGCTACATCTCTAGGTGAGGCTTCCATTATTCTACGCTCGCCCTCAAAAGGTTGTTCCCTACCTCCTGAGAAGAAGAAGGTGACGTGAGGATACTTTTCAGTTTCTGCTATACGTATTTGCGTTTTTCCATTGGCTGCAAGCACCTCACCCAGTGTATTTGTAAGGTCTTTATTCTCGAATATGACACCAATATTTTTATAATTCTTGTCATACTCGGTCATAGTTACATAATGTAACTGCAAGGGATGCATATTGTGTTCCTGAATAGCTTCTTGAGTAAGTACTTGTGTAATTTCTCTACAGCGATCCGTTCTAAAGTTAAAACATACTACTACGTCTCCGTCTTGTATAACCGCATATGGTCTTCCGTCAGCGTCAGTAGCTATAATTGGTTTTAAAAATTCATCTGTTATATTGTTTTCATAAGACTTTTCTATAGCACCTACTACATCTAGAGTGTGTTCGCCAATGCCTTTAGTTAGTGCATCATACGCTAATTTCACTCTGTCCCATCTTTTGTCCCTGTCCATTGCATAATATCTTCCTGTTACAGATGCTAAAGTAGCATTGGTAGTAGCCAGATGCGCCTCTAATTCCTTTATATAACCCAATCCGCTTTTAGGGTCAGTGTCTCTACCGTCTGTAAAGGCATGTACAGCAACTCTAGGTACATGGTTTTTATGAGCAATGCTACAAAGTGCTTTTATATGATTAATATGCGAGTGTACACCTCCATCACTCACAAGGCCAATAAAATGTAATGTTTTGCCTGTTTCTTTAGCCGCATTCATAGCCGCATTAAGAACGTGATTACTCTCAAGTTCTCCTTCTCTTATAGCAACGTTTATACGTTGTAGTTCTTGATATACAATTCTTCCTGCACCAATATTCAAGTGGCCCACTTCAGAGTTACCCATTTGTCCATCAGGCAAGCCCACAGCTTCGCCACAAGTTATTAATTCAGTATTAGGGTATTTGTTGTATAGCGATTTTACAAAAGGAACATTTGCATGAGCTATGGCATCAGCATTGGGAACTTGTCCATGTCCCCAACCGTCCATAATAATAAGCATTACTTTCTTTGACATACTACAAAAATACTCTTTTAGAAGTTAAAAATAGAGTGAAGTAAGTCATACTTGTTAGTTACTTCACTTGGGTAATACCGCAATTTTAGTCAAATTTGCAGCCTACAATTTTTACATCTATGCAATTGAATCAACAATTTATTAGCGAATTACAACACGAGTTGGAAAGCACAAGAAAGGTTTTAAACGTACTTCCTGAAGATAAGTTAACATGGAAGCCTCATGAAAAATCTATGACTTTAGGACGTTTAGCTGCTCACGTATCAGAGTTAGTAGGGTGGATAACTATGACATTGAAAACTGATGAGCTTGATTTTTCTAAAATTGATTACAAGCCATTAGTACCAACTACTGTTCAGGAAATAAAAGATGTTTTGGAAAAATGTGCAGTTGAAGCGATAGCTGCGCTTGAGACTGCTGCTCCGGAGGATTTTGGTAAAATATGGACACTAAGAAGGGGTGAGCACATAATATTAGCATTACCTAAATCGGCAACTATACGTTCAATGGCTATGAATCACCTATACCACCATCGTGGACAACTTACTGTATACTTGCGCATTTTAGATGTACCGGTACCAGGTATGTATGGCCCTAGTGCTGATGAACGCAACTAAATAATGTTCGGTAAAATAAAATGGCTACTTGTTACAGTAGCCATTTTATTATAAATAAATATATTCTATTAATGTTGCAAAGACTGTCTGTACTCTTTTACTATTTGCATACTAGCAGAACAGCCTATTCGTGTAGCACCAGCATCTATTAGTTCTTTTGCGAATGCATAAGTACGTATACCGCCAGAAGCTTTAATGCCCATTTTGGCAGGTATGTGTTTTTTTATCAACTTTACGGCATGTACAGTTGCGCCCACATCTGCAAATCCTGTTGAAGTTTTTATATAGTCAATTTTGAAATTGCTATACATTTCACAGCATCTTATTACTTCAGCATCAGTTAGTATACCGGTTTCCAGAATCACTTTTATAGTTTTACCAGCTTCGTGTATAGGCTTTAAGCACTCTGCAATTTCTGTTTCTAAGTGTTTCCAGTTGCCATTTTTAAGTGCACATAAATCATGCACCATGTCTAATTCATCAGCACCCATTTCTATAGCATCATTTATTTCCCTAACCTTAACTTCAGTAACATTATATCCTAAAGGGAATCCTATAACAGTAGCTACTTTTACTCTTGAGCCATCTAGTAACTTTTTTGCATCTTGAACATATTTAGGGGGAATACAAACTGCAGCAAAATTTTCTAAAGAGGCCTCTACGCAAATCTTGTCAACTTCAGATAGGGTAGTGGTTTGCTTAAGTAGGGTATGATCTATATAAGATGCAATATTTATTGACATGGGCAAATTGTTATAAATGCAAAACTAGTAAATAATAAGATGTATTTAAATGTTTTGATGCATTATTAACAGCTTATTATTTACTAGTTTATATAACTAAATAGGTGTTATTTTAAGTTTTTTATGATTTCGTCTGCAAACTCGCTAGTTTTTAAAAGAGTAGCACCTTCCATCAAGTTGTAGAAGTCTACTGTTACTCTTTTACTACTTATTGCAGCGGCAAGTGCTTGCTCAATATTATCTCCGGCTTCTTTCCAGCCCATATATTCTAACATCATAACTCCGCTAAGCAGTAGTGAAGATGGATTCATGGTATTTGTATTTGCAAAACGAGGTGCTGTTCCGTGTGTAGCCTCAAATACTGCGTGTCCGGTAACATAGTTAATATTGGCACCAGGTGCAATACCAATACCTCCTACAGCCGCCGCTGCCGCATCGGAAATATAATCACCATTTAAATTAAGGGTGGCAATTACCGAGTAGTCTTGTGGAGCTAAAAGAATCTGTTGTAAAAAGTTGTCTGCAATTATATCATTTACAATGATTTTGCCTTCTGCTTTGGCATTTTTTAATGCTGCATTAGCTGCATCTTCTCCTGCATCTTTTTTAATTTTTTCCCACTGATTCCATGTGAATACTTTATCACCAAACTCTTTTTCAGCTAATTCGTAGCCCCATATCTTAAATGCACCCTCGGTAAATTTCATGATATTACCTTTATGTACTATAGATACTGTAGGCATATTTTGCTCTATAGCATAAAGTATGGCTGAGCGTACTAGTCGTTCGCTACCATCTTTTGAAACTGGCTTGATACCAAAACCCGATGTTTTTGGGAAGCGTATTTTTTTAGCAGCGTTTAGTTCATTAGTTAAAAAGTCTAATAGCTTAGCAGCTTCAGGACTTTCAGAGCTAAATTCTATTCCTGCATATATATCCTCAGTGTTTTCTCTGAATATTACAAATTTTACTTTTTCAGGATGAACTACAGGAGAAGGTACACCATCATACCATTTCACAGGACGAAGGCATACGTATAAATCTAATTCTTGTCTCATGGCAACATTCAATGAACGTATACCACCACCAACAGGAGTAGTTAATGGACCTTTTATAGAAACAAGGTAATCTTTTGCAGTTTGTAGTGTTTCAGCAGGTAGCCATTCTCCGGTTTTGTTGTAGGCTTTTTCACCTGCCAACATTTCTATCCATTCAATTTTTCTAGTTCCGTTGTAAGTTTTTTCAATGGCAGCATCTAGCACTTTTTTGCTGGCCGACCATACATCAGGGCCTATTCCATCGCCCTCAATAAATGGTATTATCGGGTTATTAGGTACGCTTAAAATACCATTAGCGCCCATTGTAATTTTACCGGAACTCATTAGGATTAAATTTTTTAGTTCGCGAAGATACTAGTTGTAAAATTTGAATACAAGAAAACAGCTGCTAACTTGTTATCTATTTAGCAATGATTGTAATTCTTGTTTTAATAGTACAAGTTTGATAATCTAAGTTTATTCGAGACTCACTTATCTCCTTTTAAATCTGACATTTTTTAATTTGATTACTGCATCATTAACTTAAAGTTAGTTTCTTGGAATGTCTAGAATAATTTACCAATTCAACCAACTTTTTGTAGAATAATTGTGTCTTTATTAGTGAAAGCCAATATAAGTACACATAATAGTTGGAAAACGTATGAAAAAAATTCTCACTCTTGCCGCAGTCTCGATACTAAGCCTAATGAGTAGGCAATCTTCTGCACAAATGATAGGAGATTGCAATTTTCTTAAAGGTCGTAGTATAGAAATAGGGATAGCACCTAATGGTGCTTACGGTAGTACCATAGCTGCACCTGCAGGATATCATCCCGGTGCAGGAAATACATTATATGATCCCGGTTCTGGCGTAACTTCTTTTGGAGGTCAGTTAGGGTTTGTAGCTGATCCTGCAGGGGATGGTTGGACCGTTGGTACTCCGCCTAAATTTGGTGATTTCTTTGTTCCCGGTTCTCCTCAAGAAGGATGGAGTATTCAAGCTAATGGGGTACAAAGTGATGCTTGGTTAACAAATTTATCTTTCACGGGTTCTACTGGATATACTGGAACATTGAGTGGAACTACAACCGGGTATACAACATCAGGATCGACTCCGGTAATAAAAGGTATTTGGCAGGGGCAAACATCAGATCCTCTATCAATTACTCAAACTACTATACTAGATACTACTAAATTGTACTTTATTGTTAATGTGAAAATTAAGAATACAGGTACATCGGTAGCCAATAACGTATATTATTTACGTACACTTGATCCAGATAATGAACAAGAACAATCTGGTTCTTTTACCACAGAAAATCATATTGAGTACCAATTGCCTAATCCTGATAATAAAGTAATGGTTACGGCAAAAGGTACTACGTTTCCAGATGCATTTATAGGTTTAGGTACCAAAGACTGTCGTGCTAAGTGCTTTATTATTAGGTTTAGCTTGACACCATTTGATAATTTATCCACATTATATGATGAGAGTTCAGTAGGTAACTATTATTACACTTTGGGTACAACTGATATTAATGATGAAGGTATAGGTCTTGTATACAATTTGGGTAATATTCTTCCTGGAGATAGTACTGAGTTGTCTTATGCATATGTTATGCGTGCATCTGATTTAGATAGTGCTCTTGCTTCTACGGCACCTGCACCAGTAGTAGGTAGTACTTTATTATTACCAGGTTCTGATACAATCAACGGATGTTCATTAACTACAGATACTGTTAGTGTAACTATTAATAATGGTTCGGGATATACATGGGTATGGTCTCCTGCCACTGGTTTATCATCAACAACCGGAACATCGACTGTAGTTGATTTAACTGCAGTTCCGGTTATTACTACCTATACCGTAATAGGTACACCGCTTAGTGCATCATTATGCTCTAATGATACATTTCATTTTACTGTAATGCCGGGTGCAAGTACCGGACCGGGTGTGTCACCTGTGTATTACTGTCAGGGTGCTACTTCGGCTCCATTAACCGCCATAGGTTCAAACTTGAGATGGTATACAACACCTACGGGTGGTACTGGTAGCCTTACAGCACCAACGCCTAGTACTACAGTGCCTGGAGTGTATGTATGGTGGGTATCTCAGCAAGTAGGAAGTTGTACAGAGAGTGTACGAGTGCCAATAACTGTATATGTAACTAATACTCCAATAATTGTAGCATCGAATAATAGTCCAATTTGTCAAAATTCGACATTAGTACTAACAAGCACAGATACAGTAACAACCGGAATAATATCTTATTCGTGGTCTGGTCCTGGTGGTTATACAAGTACAGCTAATGACCCAACAATACCAATGGTAGGTATGGCAGCAAGCGGTATTTATACTTTAACACTAACTCATAATGGTTGTACAGCAACAGATACAACGTTAGTAGTTATAAACCCGGCTCCTGTAATTAGTGGCATTACATTTACTACGCCATCAGAGTGCAATGTGTCGGATGGTACAATGACATTACTTGGTTTAAGTCCTTCAACTGCTTATTCTGGGTACTATACGTTTAATAGTACTACCTCTACAGGATTTTTTGGTACAACTGATGCTACTGGTGCTTTAACAATTACCGGATTACATGCAGGATTGTACACTAATATATATGTACTAGGTGCTAATGGCTGCCCATCTAACTTAATGACATTGTCTTTACCGGATGGTGCTGCACCGCCTGCTCCAATTCTGTCAAGTAATGGACCTATATGTGCTGATAGTACGTTAAGATTATTTGCAGATGCTGATACATTAACAGGTATTACTTTTAGCTGGTCAGGCCCTGCAGGTTTTACTTCTACATTGCAAAATCCGGTAATAACTACTGCTAGCACTGTAAATTCAGGTACTTATTTATGTACTATAACTAAAATTGCAACTGGTTGTACTTCTGTAGCTGGCACTGTGAATGTGCTTGTTAAACCAACACCTACTGCTAGTATAACTGGTAATAGCCCTGTATGTGAAGGCTTTACTTTAACAATGACTGCAAGTTCTACTCCTACAGGTGCTACATTCTCTTGGTCTGGTCCTGGTGGCTTTACAGGAGCTTCGTCTACAACAGTAATAGATCCTGCCCCGCTTACTAGTGCAGGTATATACACCGTAGTGGCTACTTTAAATGGTTGTCCTTCAATGCCAACCACATATAATGCGGTTATCAATCCAATACCTGCTGCTCCTACAGTTAGTCCAATAGAATATTGTCAGTATGATGTTGCAACGGCATTAACGGCTATTGGAAGTAATATTCGTTGGTATACCGTTGCTACTGGTGGTACAGGAAGTGCTACAGCACCTGTTCCTGCTACAAATGCCCCTGGAAATACTACTTATTATGCAACACAAAGTGTATTAGGTTGTGAAAGCCCAAGAGCACCCCTAGTAGTAACTGTAAAATTGAAACCTGTGGTATTTGCAACGCCATTACGCAATTCTATTTGTCATCATGATACATTGTCTATAAGAGCAACCGGTGGTTCGTATGTAGGTGCTACATATAGCTGGGTATATCCAATGGGTGCGAGTTTGGTATCAGGTAATGACTCTACTTCAGGTCCATTGGTTATTCGTTTCGATACTTCAGGAATTAGAGTAGTGTCCGTAACGGCTACGTTAAATGGATGTTCTACAACTAATTATACTACTATATATGTAGTGCCTACTCCTACTCTTGATTTGTATGCTACTCCGGTAGTTTGTATGGGAGACACTGCATTGGTAGGCTTAACTTCAACTACTTATTTCCCTGCTATAGGTTCTTATTCATGGGGCTTTGACGGAGGTACTGTTGTTTCTGCAACTAGTGGAACCGGTGGCCCTTATAGAGTAAAATGGAATACACCTGGTGCAAAAGTAATAAGTGTAACCGGCTATACATTGCAAAGTGCTTGCCCTTCTGTAACTATGTATGATACCATACAAGTGCGTAAAAATCCGGTAGCTACATTCACATTAGCTTCTGAAAGCTGTGCAGGAGATAGTTTACTATTTAATGCAGATTCAGTGAATGCGGCAAACAGTTACTTATGGACTCCTGAGCCTTACTTTGTTGGCTTGACTGGAGGTCCAGAAGCGGTAGGTATTATGCTGTCTTCAAATACAATTCACTTGACTGTAACCGATCCTTATGGATGTACAGGAGAAGATAGTTTGTATGTTGAAGTTGCGCCATGCTGTATGATGACTTTTGCAGATGCCTTTACTCCTAACAATGATGGTGTGAATGATTACTTCAGACCAATTACAGATGGTAACCATCAGATGAATACTTTTAGAATTGTAAATCGTTGGGGTAATACAGTGTATGAAACTACAACTACTAGTTCTAGAGGGTGGGATGGTACTACAGCCGGTGTTCCTCAAGATATGGGAACTTACTTCTGGTATTGCAGGTATCAATGTGCCGGTAATACAATAGAAAAAACGGGTAATGTAGTTCTTGTAAGATAGTTTTTTCTAGTGTGCTGAATAATATAG
>CAYWUY010000096.1:0-8752 GCA_964461535.1 uncultured Flavipsychrobacter sp. | reverse complement strand
TTTGAACTAAACAAACCACTTATAAATCTTACGTAGACACGTTGATTAATAGCGTATTTAATGAAGCTTCTTTTAGTATTTTGAAACGCGTCCGCTGCCTGAAATATTTGCATTTACAGTAGGGTTGCCTAGGTAGTAAATGTTTCCGCTACCACTTATAGTAGCGTTTAATAGGTCGCTAACATTTACTTTAGTATTGCCGCTGCCACTAATAGATGCTGTACAAGTTTTGGTGTTAAAATTTAGGAAATCAATTTCTCCACTACCACTTATTTGAGTATATAGGCTATTAGTGTATCCTCCATTGACTCTCAATGTGCCACTACCGCTTATAGTTGCGTTGGCTGAATTACACATCAATTCAGGTAAAGTAAGATTGCCTGAACCATTTACTTTAAGTGATATATCGGTAGTGGTAATAGGGTATAGTGATTTCATATTGCCTGAGCCATTAACCCCTAAGCTGTATACATTGGGCATGCTTATGTATACCACTATTCTATCGTGGCGGCCTAGATTTACGTTGCGTTTTAGTTCGAGATTTAATGTGCCGCCTGATACGAAAATGTCCATTTCGTCTAGTATGTTTTGTTGTGCAGATATTTCAACACTGTATCTGTTTTCTTGCTTAATATAAATGTCTGCATCGAAGCTAGAGTAAACACCAGAGAAGCCTGAGTTCATGTAATTACGGGTAACAACCGGACCTTCTCCGTAGACCTTACGACATGATTGAAAAAACGTGACAATTAATGCACATAATAAGAATAACATTGACTTTTTCATTTTTTTGCTTGATTAAATTTTAGTAGTATAAAGTATATTGGTAAGACAATTTAGAGTGTGGTTTCCCCTATGTAGATGTTATAAATGATATTGAATGCCTACTACATAGCCCACATTAGTTGCATTGGTGCCCAAAGAATTTTTCCATTGGTAGCTATTGTCTGGTAGTAAGCGGTGATCTCCTCCCATGCTTAATATTCCGTAGCTAAAAGCAACACCGCCATAGCACTCTATGTTCCAGAAACGAAAGCTTGGAAATATTCTGAATGTGGATTTATAATAGGTATCATCTTCATAATCTTTAGATAGTGTAGTGAATGCAGCCTCTGTGTTGATTCTGAAATGCTTAGATAGTGGTGTGTGCATACCTATGCCAAGTTCTGAAGCTACATAGAAATCGTTATGGTAAGGCTTTGCCCCTATGCCCACAAGACCGTACCATCTTTTACCTCCACTTCTAAATGTTAGCATTTGTATGCCCATATCGTCTTGCTGATAACCTAGGGCCATTTCGCCATTTTTACTGATGTTTACTATGCCTATGGCTTGGTCGCAACTATCGGCAATGTTGATAAAGCCAATTTGTAATCCGCTTACTTTTTTAGCAACATTTATAAATCCTGATACTTGGACACCCTTTACATTTTCTGCAACATTTATAAAGCTTGCTGCTTGCACGCCTCTAATGTGTTGTGTTACGTTTATAAATGAAGATGCTTGAATGCCTCTTATTTCGTGGGCTACATTTATAAATCCGGAAAACTGTGCATATGCACTACCTGCAACATTTAGAAATCCGCTAGCTTGTATGCCATCTACTACGCCTTTAGTATAGTTGATATAGCCGGCTGCTTGTAGGCCTTTAACATAAGCTGCATAGTTAACAAAACCTGCTGCTTGTAAGCCATCTACATTGCCCTTGTTAATATTAGTAAAGCCAGATGCAATAACGCCTTTACTATTGCCGCCTATATAGTTTACCATACCTGCACCAATAAAGCCTTTAGAGTCTTGTGTAACAGCATTAAAAATACCCGCACCGCAGAATCCGGTTTCTGACTTAGATACACCACCTAAAATGTTTAGTGAAAAATCGTTGGTATATTCTTTAGCGTCTACACCATTGGTAGATAGTGGATAAATTAGGCCTATATTGGTACTGTGTACTTCTTGTGCTTGGGTGCTAATAGTAGCACATGTTAATAAGCCAAGCCATATATTTTTTAATGTTCTCATCTTATGTTGTTTGTAATAAGGAGACAAACAACTAGGATGATACCCCTAAGTGAAAGTGTTAAAAAATTCTTATACCATACTTCCAGCCTAACCAAAAGTAAGCGTTATCAAAAGGCTGGTGGGTATACCAACGATTGCTGTAGGGGGTCTTTAAGTTGTTATCGCCTGCTTGCACTTTTACATCAGGGCAGAAAGATGCGGCAGGGCCTGCAAAGAAGGTGAGCCACTTAGTGACGTGGTATTCTAAAGTAGGCTCTAGCCTAAATAAGAAAGGTGTTTTAGTAGTATCGCCCATTTCTAAATTTTGCTCTGATAGATCTATACTCAGAGAGAATTTTTTAGATAGTTTAGCTTCTGTGCCTATACCGTAGCCATACATAAAGACAGAGTTGCCTTTAGTAGTATTAAAACCTATGGTGAGGATACTATGTAGCTGCCTATTGCCTGATTTATAAGTTATAACATGGTCTAGCAACTCGGTAGAGGAGTAAGAAATAGCATGGTAGCCTTTGCGGGCAAAGCAGAATAAACCAATGCTATAACCATCTACTGTATCGGCAATATTAACTAAGCCGAATTGAACACCTTTTACTTTTCTGGCTACATTAAGTATGCCTGAAAGCTGCATACCTTCCATAGTACCGCTAAGACTTCTATTAACTATGCCGGCCATTTGCATGCCTTTTACCGAGCCTGTAGCTCTATTGGTGATACCTGCTAACTGCATGCCTTGTACATTGCCTATGACCAGATTATTAATGCCAGCCAATTGAAGACCATTCATAGCATAAGGTGTGGTGGTGTCTTTATGTTGTATGGTGTCGCTATTATATATTCTATTAACTATACCGGATAGTTGTACCCCTTTAATTTTACCATTGGTACGGTTAGATATACCCGATATGACCACGCCTTTAGCATTGCCTCCATTTCGGCTGGTGATGCCAGAAATTTGAACGCCTTTTAGGCTGTCCTCATTCATGTTTACCAGTCCGGCTATTTGCACGCCTTCTACACTGCCGCTTACTTTATTAAAGAAGCCGGCTATTTGCACATACTTCACATTCTTCTTGTCAATGTTGAATAGTCCGCCTATTTCTAGTCCGTCTACGCCGGCAGCATAACCGCCAAGCGCATTGAATGAAAAACGGTTGGTAACCTGTCCGCTCATTTTGCCATGACTCCCCAGGCCGGGTAATAGCGATACCTGAAAGGGCTTTTCGGTGAAAAATTTCCCTAGGTTGGCACTTTGCTTTCTTAGTTGTTTAGAAAATAAAGCTTTGCCTAGCCAACTTTCTTCCCACTGGCTATATTGGGTTATTTCTACCTCGTTAAGTGCATGGTCGGCAGGGCGAATGGCTATATTTAATTCTCTTTCTACCGGCTGTAGCCATATAGATGTATCGTGATAAAAGCCGCGGCTTACTCTTATTTCTAAAGGCGTCTTTTTGTCGTGCTCGCGTAGGCGCAGTCTAAAGTAGCCTTCGCTATTGCTAAGAGATGAGGTTAGTTGGTTGGTTTCGAAAACGCTGGCATCGTTGATGCGCCCACCTGTATACACATCAGTGATATATCCGCTGATATAGAACCATTTTTCGGTATTGGTGAGGATAATGATGTGGTTGTCGGTTTCTTTATATTGGTATTTTTCGTTAAATAAAATGTCTAATACTTGTTTTACCGTTTTGTCTTTTTGCTTAATGGTAACTAGGCTGTCGCGCTTGATGATGTTGCTATTATAAGAAAAACTAAAGTTGCCTTGTCGGCCTATTTGGTTGAGTACCTCTTTTAATTTGGTATTGGTAACATCTATACTTACTGTGCGACTGAGGAAAGACTGTGCTAGTGCTTGACCGCTTAGGACAAAACATAGGCATGCTGTTAGTAGAAAATAAAGTAGAGTGTGTGAACGCATTGGTTAACGCAAAAGTACTATTTGCAATAATGTGTGTATTCTGTTTATTTGTTAAATTATAATCTGTTGTCTGCTACGTTCATTTTCCTATTTTTACTGCTCAACTGGCATATTATATATATATTATGATAAAACATTTCTTATTTGCTGCTTCGGCTGTTATGTTGCTGAATGCCTGCAAATCGGGTGCCGAAAATGAAAATAAGGGCAAAACCACAGCGGCTATCACTAAAGACACGCATACCCAATCGAACGCGGATAGCATTAAAATAAGCCATTTAGACCTGGATATACAGGTAAATATGGCTGATAAAAAAATATTGGGGGCGGCTACCTGGACCATAGCTAACACTAATAAACTGAAAACATTAAAACTAGATACCTATGACCTAACCATAGATAGTGTGCTGGTAGATGGTGCTAAGGTAGCCCATGTGCTGGAAGCTGCTAAGCCGCATTTAGGCAGCGCGCTACAGATACCTATAACAGATGCTGCCGCTAAGGTGAAAATATATTATAGCACAGGGGCACATGCCAGAGCCCTACAATGGCTAACACCTAGCCAAACAAATGATAAAAAAGCACCGTTTCTGTATACACAGTCAGAATCGATATATGCACGCTCGTGGATACCTTGTCCGGACGGGCCGGGTATAAGATATACCTATGATGCACGGGTGCAGGTGCCTAAAGGCTTATTGGCTATAATGAGTGCCGAAAATCCGCAGCAGAAAAATGATAGTGCGGTATACCACTTTCATATGCCTATGCCTATACCGGCCTACTTAATGGCA
The DNA here is from genome assembly GCA_964461535.1 of uncultured Flavipsychrobacter sp. Taxonomy (GTDB): domain Bacteria; phylum Bacteroidota; class Bacteroidia; order Chitinophagales; family Chitinophagaceae; genus Flavipsychrobacter. The sequence goes on along the minus strand of CAYWUY010000096.1, from coordinate 4,021 downwards.
CTGGCGGTGGGCGATATAGTGTTTAAGCCTGTGGGCGACAGTACCGGAGTATATGCCGAGCCGGGCATGATAGATAAGGTGCATTATGAATTTGCCGAGCTAGATAGGCTAGTAAGCACTGCAGAGCAGCTATATGGCCCCTACAGATGGGGTAGGTATGATGTGGTGGTACTACCTCCGGGCTTTCCTATAGGTGGTATGGAAAATCCTAAACTGACTTTTTGCACGCCTACGGTGATAGCGGGTGACCGATCGCTAGTGAACCTGATAGCGCATGAGCTGGCGCACAACTGGAGTGGTAACTTGGTGACGAATGCTACATGGAACGACTTTTGGCTGAATGAGGGCTTTACGGTATACTTTGAACGCCGCATAATGGAGCAAATGATGGGTAAAAGCTATGCTGATATGCTGTGGGAGCTGGGCTACCAAGACCTAGTGACCGGGGTGGAAGAAATAGGTGATACCAGCCGCGATACTTGGCTACACTTGTCGCTAGAGGGGCGTGACCCGGATGACGGGTTGAACGATATAGCCTATGAGAAAGGTTCTTTATTCTTGAGATTGATAGAGAATAATGTGGGGCGTGCACGTATGGATAGCTTTTTGAATGGCTATTTTGCTTCGCATGCTTTTAAAACCATAACTACTGAAGCCTTTTTAACCTACCTAGACGAGCACTTGATAAAAGGAGATAAGGCACTGAAAGAGAAGCTACACATTAACGAATGGGTGTATGGCCCCGGCATACCTGCTTCTTGCCCACGTGCCGACCAGGAGCGTTTTGGTAAGGTAGATGCACAGCGCCAACTGTTTGAAAAGGGAACACCTGCAGCACAATTGCTAACAAAAGACTGGACTACGCATGAGTGGCTACAGTTTTTGCGTAAGCTGCCTAAAACCCTTACCGCTGCGCAGATGGCTGACCTAGATAAGGCTTTTAAATTTACCCAAACGGGCAATAGCGAAATAGCTGATTTATGGTTTGTGTGGAGTGTGCGCACGGGCTATAAGCCTGCCTATAAGGCCATGGAGCAGTTTTTAAGTAGGGTAGGCCGCCGCAAATTTTTAATGCCACTGTATAGCGAGATGATGAAAACCCCTGAAAATCAAGCTATGGCTAAAACACTGTATACCCAGTATAAACAGAACTACCACCCCATAGCCCAGGAAACACTAGATAAGCTGGTATTGGGTAAATAAGATAAGTAGAGCCGCAGCTAGCCTGCGGCTTTTATTTTGTGTTGCTGTTTTGTTAATATTTATTTATGTATGAATGCTTTTTTAATTTTGATAGTCTTATTTATGTAATTTAGTATGTATATTAATTTTATGGGATTTAGAAGTGGAGCGTTAATAAAGAAAAGTGATAATATCTATATAGGGATTAGCTATGATTATTTTTATCAACAGAATCTTTTTGTAATTAATTCATATCAATATGATTCTAGTGTGGAGCTAAATAAATGTGTATGTTGTAAAACGCTATACATGAAACGACAGGAAAACGGGAAATGGAAAGTAGGAAATAATGAAAATAATATTTTTACACCTTTATTTGACGAAGATTCATTGAAAATTGAAAATTACATTACATACCATCATTGTAGAGTTAATTACGTTGCTCCTGGCAATATGGGACAACATCATAGTAGATTAGGAATTACCGTAAATATTAGATAATTATTATCAGGTACTTCTAAGTATAAAGTAATATTTTGATGTATTGAATAGCTCTGTCAAGTTATTTTCTTGGGCGTGGCGTATTCTTTTTATGGCTTCTTGCATACTCATAGGGCAATAATAAGTATATTCTTTTTATTGTTTATTCGTTTGCCGTAATAATTTGGTGGGTGGTGGTATGATTTTCATTATCCCCCGCAAAATCAACCTAAAAAAATGGTGGCTATCACTTACTTTTGACATCAAATTCTAAACATATACTTATGCAAGCTTGGAAAGATTATCAAGAGCAGAATAAAGACAGATTCCTGAATGAACTTTTAGACTTGTTGCGCATACCATCGGTAAGTGCTGACAGTAAATATAAGGCTGATGTGGCTAAGTGTGCCGAGGCTGTAAAAACACACTTGCTAAATGCGGGTTGCGATATGGCTGAGGTGTGCCCTACGGCGGGTCATCCTATAGTGTTTGGTCAGAAGATAGTAGACCCTGCACTACCTACGGTATTGGTATATGGTCACTATGATGTGCAGCCTGCCGATCCGCTAGATTTGTGGCATAGCGGTCCGTTTGAGCCGGTAATAAAAGATGGTAAAATATATGCTCGTGGTGCGTGCGACGATAAAGGCCAAATGTTTATGCACATAAAAGCCCTAGAGGTAATGGCTAAAACCAATACGCTGCCTTGTAACGTAAAGGTGATGATAGAGGGTGAAGAAGAGGTAGGATCGAGCAACTTGGGTAAATTTTTAGAAGATAATAAAGAGAAGCTAAAGGCAGACATAGTACTAGTATCGGACACTTCTATGATAAGCATGGAGCATCCGTCTATAGAGAGTGGATTGCGTGGATTGGCTTATATGGAAGTAGAGGTAACAGGTCCTAACCGCGACCTACACAGTGGTGTGTATGGTGGTGCTGTGGCTAACCCTATCAACATATTGTGCAAAATGATAGCTTCTATGCACGATGAGAATAACCACATAACCATACCGGGCTTTTATGATAAAGTGTTGGAACTGACAGCGGCAGAGCGTAAAGCACTGAACGATGCTCCGTTTGACCTAGAAGAATATCAAAGAGAGTTGGGCATTAAGGCGGTGCATGGCGAAAGCTCATATACTACGCTAGAGCGTACGGGTATACGTCCTACGCTAGATGTAAACGGTATATGGGGTGGCTATACGGGCGAGGGTGCTAAAACGGTATTGCCTTCAAAAGCCTATGCTAAAATATCTATGCGCTTGGTGCCTAACCAAGTGAGCGATGAAATATCTGACTTGTTTACTAAGCATTTTGAGGCTATAGCTCCGGCTGGTGTACAAGTAAAGGTAACTCCGCACCACGGTGGCGAGCCTGTGGTAACGCCTACAGATTCTCATGCTTATAAGGCTGCTGCTAAGGCTATACAAACTACATTTGGTAAAGACCCTATACCTACACGTGGTGGTGGTAGCATACCTATAGTAGCATTGTTTGAGCGTGTGCTAGGGCTTAAAACAGTATTGTTGGGCTTTGGCTTGGATAATGATAATATACACTCGCCAAATGAAAAGTATGATGTGTTTAACTACTTTAAGGGTATTGAAACCATACCGTACTTCCATAAATATTTTGCTGAGCAATAAGCACTGCTAATAGAATATTACAACAGCCGCCCTACAAAGTGCGGCTGTTGTTGTTTGTGGGGGAGTAGGTTCAGGGGGGATGAATGGGTTGAATATACTAAAGAATAGGTAATGGGGTAGTTGAGGTCAATTAAATGGTAATAAGTGATTTTTTATTGGTGTTTAAAAGGGGGATAAAGAACACCTATCTTATATAAATGAATAAGTCGGATACATAATATCCGACTTATCTAGCCAGGCTGCCCCGTAAGACAGCCAGACACAAAAGTAGGTATTTTTTGATGTGGATTAGCACATTTTGAGTAAAAAAGGGGGGAGTATAAAAACTACCTTATATAAATGAATAAGTCGGATACTTAATATCCGACTTATCTAGCCCGGGTGCCCCGTAAGACATCCGAATACAAAAATAGGTATTTTTTTGATGTGGATTAGTACATTTTGAGTAAAAAAGTAGGATTAAAGAACACCTATCCTATATAACCGAATAAGTCGGATACTTAGTACCCGACTTATCTTGCCAGGCTACCCCGTAAGGCAGCCAGATACAAAGGTAGGTATTTTTTTTTTTTTTTTGATGTGAATTAGCACATTTTGAGTAAAAAAGGAGGATTATAAAAAACTACCTTATATAACCGAATAAGTCGGATACTTAGTACCCGACTTATCTTGCCCGGGTGCCCCGTAAGACATCCGAATACAAAGGTAGT
>CAYWUY010000095.1:0-8768 GCA_964461535.1 uncultured Flavipsychrobacter sp. | reverse complement strand
TTAATATATCCTAAAATCTTGAGCATACTTTGTGGAGATTGCTCTCTGGCATATAACCAATCTTCAAGTTTACCATCTTTACCATACTCAACCACCACATGCTTAGGCGAAGGAATCATACAGTGCTTGATCCCTCCATACCCGGCTAGTTGGTCTTGATAAGCACCTGTGTGGAAGAACCCGATATACAAAGGCTCTGTTTGCGCAGTTCTGTCTTTGTCTAGCTTTGGCAAAAACACGGCATTAATGTGTTCTTCACTAGTATAAAAGTCATGGCTATCACACGTTAAACCTCCTAAGTGAACTTCTTGATACTCTTTATCCCATTTATTAATAGGTAGCATTAAGAATTTTTCACCTATACCCCAAGTATCTGGCAATGTGGTAATAAAAGAGCTATCAATCATGTACCATATCTCACGATCGTTTTGCATTTTTTCATCTAAAACGCTGTAAACAACAGCACCGGTTTCACCAATGGTAAACGAACCAAATTCAGTATATATATCAGGAGTATCTACTTTATTTTTCTTGCATACTTTTTTAATAGTAGATACTATTTCATTAATCATATAATTATAGTCATAATCAAAGTTTAATGAATGTTTAATAGGCAAACCACCACCTATATTCAGCCCTTTTAGCTCAGGACATATTTTTTTAAGCTGGCAGTATAAGTTTAATACCTTGTTTAGTTCACTCCAATAGTATACATCATCCTTTATACCCTTATTCATAAAGAAGTGAAGCATTTTCAGTCTAAACTTCTCATTACCTTTTATTTTATCAACATAAAACTCAAGTACGTCTCTACTACGAATACCTAACCTTGATGTATAAAAATCGAATGTTGGCTCCTCTTCAGTAGCTATACGAATTCCAATATTTACCGGTTCTTTAGTACGAATTGATTTTTTATAGTCTTCAAACTCGTTTTTATTATCTAATACCGGAATTACATTTTTAAAACCATCATTTATTAAAGAAGCTATGCTTCTTGTATAAGCGCGAGTTTTAAAACCATTGCATATAATAAAAGTATCTTTATTAAGTTTCCTTTTTTTATAAAGCTGTCTAATAATCTCAATATCATAGGCAAAAGAGGTCTCCAGATGCACACCATGTTTTAGAGTTTCTTCTACAATAAAAGAAAAGTGGGAGCTTTTGGTACAATAGCAATAATAATAACTACCATCATACTTATGCCTCTTAATAGCATCATTAAACATCTTTTTAGCCTTATTGATTTGCATACCAATTTTTGGCAAGAAGGTCATCTTGAAGGGAGTACCATACTTATCAATTAAAGCCTTAATGTCTACATCATTAAACGTTAGTGTATTATTATCATTTACGTCGAATCCCTCTTGAGGGAAATGGAAGGTCTGATGTACGAGATCAGTGTAAGTATTGTTCATTTACTAACCCAAAAAATAGCTTTGAGAGAAAAAAGGTTGTTTACATAACAAAAGTAGTTATTTACAAGTTTTTGATGCAAATTTTATTTAACCCAACATAAAATTAACGTTAGCGTATTATAAGCTAAGTTTGCACCCATAGTATGAAAAATGCACTTATCAATCTGCATGCAGCAGTTTTACTTTGGGGGTTTACCGGTGTACTTGGGCGCGCTATAGACCTAGATGCACCGGTGCTAGTTTGGTGGCGTATGTTGTTAACGGCTGTTATTATTGCTTTTTTTCTAACATATAGGAAGCAGTGGATACGAGTAGCTAAAAATGATATGAAGCAATTGATAGCTGTGGGTATACTCATGGGTTTGCATTGGGTAGCTTTTTATGGTGCCATAAAATTTGCTAATGCATCAATAGCACTAGTTTGCCTGAGTACGGCAAGTGTATTCACTTCTATGCTTGATCCTATATTTAATAAAGGAAAAATAAATGTATCGGAAGTATTACTCGGGCTATTAGCTATAGCAGGAGTGTATTTTATATACCAGTTTCAACAAACATACGGATGGGGAATATTGTTTGGTGTTATAGCAGCCATTTTAAGTGCAGTATTTACTGTAATTAATAAAAAAGTGGCACATAAATACCCAAGCCGTATAATGGTATTTTATGAAATGACTACCGGATGGATGTTTATTAGCCTATTACTACCTATATATTTATTATATAATAAACAATCACTTTTCTGGCCTCATAGCAATTCGTTATTAAGCTCACTTTGGTATAAAAATGATTGGTTATGGCTAATAATACTTAGTCTATGCTGTACGGTATGGGCACAATCAATGGCACTAACGGCTCTTAAAAAACTAAGTTCGTTTACTGTTACCTTATCTGTAAACCTAGAACCTATATATGGCACGTTATTAGCATTTGTATTTTACCACGAAAATAGAGACCTATCTAATGGCTTTTTTATAGGGGTTAGTTTAATATTAATCACGGTTATATTTCAAATGGCAAGGATAATTCTACCACAGTTTCGGAAATAAAAAATGGGCTAAGTACTTTAGTCTGTACTTAGCCCAATAAATAATTGAAATATATTATAAGTGTAATTTAGCTTTCTTAGATAACAAATCTTCTACTGATTCTTTATTATCATCGTCAGGTACGCAACAGTCTACCGGACATACGGCTGCACACTGTGGCTCTTCATGAAACCCTTGACACTCCGTACACTTATTAGGAGAAATATAATAAGTATCAACAGAAATAGGCGCATTCGATGCATCTGCATCTACTACAGAGCCATCCATTAAAGTAAAGCTACCTTTTACAGATGTACCATCAGCAATAGCCCACTCTACCCCACCTTCATAAATTGCATTATTAGGACATTCAGGCTCGCAAGCTCCACAGTTGATACATTCGTCAGTTATTTTTATAGCCATATTTTACTAGTTTATTTTAAAAATGTGTGACAAAAGTACAAACATTGCTCCAAAACTAGGTATAGCTATTATTAATGAGGTATCAAAAAAATTACACCACTACACATTAACAACATCAACATACAACAATTCTACACTGTTAAGAATAAGCAATTTTTCCAAATGCTATAACATCTAACCTTTTAGGCGTAAATTCGCAGCAATTATTAAAAAATCTCTTTTCAATGGAAGAATTACAAAATAACGACCAACAACTAAACATTGAGTTGACTGAAGAAACTGCTGATGGCACTTATGCAAACTTGGCTATCATTACTCATTCTTTTGCAGAATTCATTATAGACTATGTAAACGTAATGCCTAATGTACCAAAAGCAAAGGTGAAATCAAGAATAGTGATGACTCCGCCTCATGCTAAAAGACTAATGAAAGCTTTAATTGATAATGTAAAAAGATTTGAAGCTCAGCACGGCCCTATCAAAGATCAAGATAACCAAGCAGCACCATTTAACTTCGGTGGACCTGCTGGCCAAGCATAATTTTAGTCAAACTATTTTTTCGAGGTACAAACGCTAGCGCTGTGTTTCGAAGAATCTTCATAAAAAGTAAAAAATATAATTCCATGATTGCAGGTAACTGCTTAAGCTATAGAAACAGCAATGGTGTTATGTTTTTTACTTTTTTATTTTTTAATAACTAACAATGAACGATAAAATACTCATTCTCGATTTCGGTTCTCAGTATACACAGCTTATAGCTAGAAGCATACGCGAGCTGAATGTGTATTGCGAAATACAACCATGCACCAAAGCTATACCTGAAAATGACCCAACCATAAAAGGCATCATACTTTCAGGAAGCCCATTTTCTGTAAACGACCCTAATGCACCAAAACCAGACGTTAAAGCAATAGCATCAAAAGCACCTGTTTTAGGCGTTTGTTATGGCGCACAGTTAATTGCATCAGTAAGTGGAGGAGATGTAGGCAAATCTACACACCGCGAATATGGTCGCGCACACTTACAGCAAGTAACTGATCATACTTTGTTTGCTACTATTCAAGATGGGTCGCAGGTATGGATGAGCCATAGCGATACTATAAAAGCACTTCCTGAAGGCTTTGAGTGTATAGCACAAACCGAAAGCATACCTGTAGCTGCTTTCAAAGCTGCTGAAGGATATGCTGCCCATACAGTTTATGGCATACAGTTTCACCCGGAAGTAACTCATAGTACTGATGGTCGTCAGCTACTTAAAAACTTTATTGTAGATGTGTGTGGCTGTAAACAAGACTGGACACCTGCAGCATTTATAAATGAAACCGTTGAAAAGATAAAACAACAAGCAGGAGATAAAAAAGTAGTAATGGCCTTAAGTGGAGGAGTAGACTCTACTGTAGCTGCACTACTTATTCATAAGGCTATTGGCGACAACCTATATTGCATATTTGTTGACAACGGACTTTTACGAAAAGGAGAATTTCAGCAAGTACTAGAAGGCTATAAACACTTGGGGCTTAATACAAAAGGTGTAGATGCTAGTGCGCGCTTTTATAAAGAACTGGACGGCGTTACAGACCCTGAACAAAAAAGAAAAATAATTGGAAAGCTATTCATTGACGTATTCTATGAAGAGTCTCAACAGCTTACCAATGTTACGTTCCTTGGCCAAGGAACCATATATCCTGATGTAATAGAATCAGTTTCTGTGCATGGCCCAAGTGTTACTATAAAATCTCACCACAATGTGGGGGGACTGCCCGAAAAAATGCATCTATCTTTAATAGAGCCTCTTCGTTCTCTTTTTAAAGATGAAGTGCGCCGTGTGGGTAGAGAACTAGGTATAGATGAGATATTTATTGGCCGTCACCCTTTCCCAGGACCAGGTTTAGGCATTAGAATACTAGGTGCTGTATCTGCAGAAAAGGTAGCTATGCTGCAAGAAGCTGATGCTATATACATACAACATCTTAGAGATAGTGGCTGGTATCATAAAGTATGGCAAGCCGGAGCAATATTACTACCTGTACAAAGCGTTGGAGTAATGGGCGACGAACGTACCTATGAATATACTTGTGCGCTAAGAGCAGTAACCTCTGTAGATGGCATGACTGCTGACTGGAGCCATTTACCATACGAGCTATTAGCAAAAATCTCTAACGATATTATTAATAGAGTTAAAGGTATCAACAGAGTGGTTTATGACATCAGCTCTAAACCTCCTGCAACTATTGAGTGGGAATAACATTCTAAAGCTATCAATCTTATATTTTCATGCGAAAGTTCGTTACGGTCTTAGTTTTATTATGCATGTCTATTTGTATTCCACAGGAAACAAATGCTCAGTTGTTTAAAAAGTGGCGTAAAGGAAAAAAACACGCCAAAAAAGAAACAACAGTTAAAGACAACTCATCTGACAACAATAAGTCTAACAACAGTACTAGCGAGACAGATAAAAAAACCGAAACGAAAGAGCGTAACGAAACTAAGCGTGAAAGACGCGAACGAAAGAAAAGAGAGAAACGTGAGCGTAAAGAGCGCTTAGCCAAAGAAAAAGAAGAAGAAAAGAAGAAGAAAAAACAGACAGCTAGCCCCACAAGCACTACAGCCGCACCTACTGTTGGGGTGGTTAGAAAATGGGCTGATATTGAGTTTCCTACTACTGCAAAAAAAAGCAGCTATAGAATAGATGTGTTGGCTCCTATGTATTTAGATGAGCTTGTAAAAAATGGGTATGTGGTAAGCAACATACCGGAAAAAGCACAAGCAGGTATCAACTTTTACAAAGGCGTACAAATAGCAGCAGATACACTAAAGAAAAATGGATTTAAAATAGAGATTTACGTACATGACGTAGCTTCTTTACTGGAGTCTACAGACATGATACTTAACAAGCGCGTATTAGACTCTAGCGATCTTATAATAGGAGCAGTTTCTCCACAAGATGTTGCTAAAATTTCGGCATACGCTCTTAGAAGACATATCAACTTCATCTCCATGCTATCTTCGGCAGATGGAGGTGTAACAGATAACCCTTACCTAACACTACTAGTACCTTCCCCCAAAAGCCACTGTGAGTGGATAGTTAATGATATTCTTGACAAGAAATCGAAGCAATCTAAAGTTGCTGTTTTGTATATAACAACAACTACCGCAGATAATGATGCATATAGATATATATACTCTGCATTTACTGACAGTAAACAATACACTGCTGTGCAATGCAATAACCTACCAGACAAAAAAGTACTGGAAGATATAACCAATAACAATGCAGAACTTACACTAATAATACCAATTAATGACTTGGTATATGTAGATACACTGCTAAAGCACATTAAGAAACAACTAGCCTATACAAAAATCAGTGTGTACGGGCTACCGTCTTGGACAATGCTACCCGATATTAATAAAGCAAATGCCTATGGTGGACTTCCTATTTATGTAACCACAAACATAAACTATACTACCAATGCTACAACAGCAAAGTATATAGACAAGACTTTCAAAAGAGAGTATGGCGGAAAACCTCAAGAAATGGTATATCGCTCTTACGAGGCTCTATATTGGTATGCTAACTTACTAAAACGCTACGGCACAATATTTAACAAGCAATATGCCGATAATGAGACTGCTCCATTTACATTATTCGAGGTAAAACCACAATGGGATGCTAGGGGTAATGTAATGTATATGGAGAATAAACACATCTACCTACGTAAGTACGAAAACGGATTAGCTACAATGCAAGATTAACAGCTAATAAATCAATTAAGTTATTTAGCTTACTTTTGCAACCTTTATTAAAACCAACAGGCATGACAATTCATCGCGAAGGATATAAATACATTACTATTGCTAGTATTGTGCTAGCGCTAACTGCGTACTTATCATTTACCTACATACCTTATATGTGGTTAGCAGGCGCTATAACATTTATCATTTTTCTACTTTGGTTTTGGGTAGTTGCATTTTTCCGCTTACCGGCACGCAGTATGGTATTTGGTGAAAATAAGATTATATGCCCGGCTGATGGCAAAGTAGTAGTAATAGAAGAAACCACCGAAACCGAATACTTCAAAGACAAAAGATTGCAAGTTTCTGTTTTCATGTCTCCAATAAATGTGCACGTAAATAGAAATCCAATAAGTGGCATCGTGAAGTACATGAAATACCATCCCGGAAAATATTTGGTAGCATGGCATCCTAAATCTTCTACAGAAAACGAACGTACAACAATTGTACTAGGCAATAGCAAAGCAGAAATATTGATGCGCCAAATAGCCGGAGCTCTTGCACGCCGTATATGCTGGTATGTAAAAGAAGGAGATCAAGTAAAGCAAAATGAAGAATTTGGATTCATACGCTTTGGCTCGCGAGTAGACTTATACCTACCTATAGGCACACAGATAGATGTAAAAATAGGAGATGTAGTAAAAGGCGGTATAACCGTAATAGGACAACTAAAATAAGAGATTCATAAAATAAGAAGAATGGGGTGGTCAATAAAAAAGACTACCCCATTCTTCTTTTAATCTTGTATCACAAACTTAATTACCTGAGTATACCATACTTTTACAGCCCTACCATTTTGCTTTCCCGGCTTCCATCTTGGCATACTGTTTATTACGCGAAGTGCTTCTTCATCACATCCACCACCTATGCTGTGTGTCACTCTGGCATTACTAATACTACCATCTTCATTCACTACAAACTGAACGGCTACCCTACCTGACACTCCGCCAGTCCTAGCCATTTCGGGATATCTCAAATTATTCTGTAAGTATGCTCCTATATTGCCATTAAACTCCGGCATAACCTCTGCAATATCTGCAATTGATAAACCAACACTGTTACCTCCTCCACCTTTTTTAGCTTGCACGCCTCCTACGTCAGTTCCATCCCCAGCCGGGCCAGTGTAACCGGCTGCACTATCTCCTTTAGTGGCAACATTACTACTAATAGCGTTTACAAGTTCCACGTTGGGCTTGGGCAGTTCATCTGCATCAGCTTTTTTCACTATAATTGGTTCAGTATTATCCACTGTAGCTACTGCCTTACCTGCTGCCTTTGCCGCTGGCTCATCTACAACTTTAGGTTTAGGTGGTTCTATTATTGTTTCAGTATTTATTACTATTTCACGCATAGGGGGCAAAGCTGGATTTGCATGCAAATCTATCTGTGTAGCTTCTTTTTTTATTATACTATAGGCACTCACTACTAACAATATCAACATAATACTACCTAATGCCTTGCGCATTCGTAAATGATAGCTTTTTCTTAGTTCGTAACCTCCGTAAACTTTGTTACGATCGTTAAAAACAATGTCTAAATAATCTGCATGAAGAAATTCTTGAGAAGTCATATTTAAAATATTTAAGGGTGAAAGAATAGACAATAGAGTAGCTGTACACCTACTTTTAGGTGCATAAGAAAGCAATAAGAGATTGTTGTTATTTTCCTAACAAAACGTTGTCGGCGGAAGAATTATCTACAATGCAATAAGTAGGTACAGATAGAATAGCCATTTCGTCTAGCACACTTACAAGCGTACTATAGGCACAGTTACTTTGGGGTTTTATTAGCACATGTAAACCATGAGCATCTTTACTGTATGTTGACGGCAATTTACTTACTCGGTCTTGTTCTCTAATAAGCAAATCCCTTAACTCAGTTTGTGTGCACCATTTCAAGCCTGCCTTTACATCAACCGCGCCCAAATAATAAGCTATACTGTCATTAGCTGTGGGTAGTAAGGTAATAGTAGATGACTCTGCAAAAGCAGTAGGTGTAGCCGTAGGTGTTCTGTCTGGCATGTTTAACTGCATTGCTTTAGGATCGCTCAAGCTAGTAGTAAACATGAAAAAGGTAATTAATAAAAAGCCTAAATCTACCATAGG
>CAYWUY010000094.1:0-8934 GCA_964461535.1 uncultured Flavipsychrobacter sp. | reverse complement strand
TAAAATCTATTAATACAATAAATGCCTCAACTCTTCAAATGCTTTGTTGCATACTTTATTCAATGCTTGTATCTCTTCTTCTAAATTATCATAATGTGCAGATGAACCTGCAGATTGCTCTATCATAAATATGTGACTCACATCTTCTTTTACCCCCATGTAAGATAGTTGTGGCTTTAACGAATGTGCAGCAATTTTAATAGCACTGTAATCCTTAGCTTGTAGTGCCAAATCCATCGATATCAATAGTTTAGTGGCATTCTCCATAAACATCTTTACATACTTCCGCATCCTATCAGGATTACCACCTGTAAATGACTTTAAAAAATCTTTATCGGTTACATACTCAGGCATTAATCTCTCTTTTCCCGCGGCAGACACACTAAGTACTATTGGCGAATAAGCTTCTTGATTAACAACAGACGATTCATGAATGATATTTTGTGCTTCAACTACTGCCGTACTTTCATTTAGCTCTCCATTCTGAACGCTAGGTTCCAGAGGTAACTTTTTAGAGAGTACTTTTTCTAGCTTTGCCATTAACTCATCTACCTGAAATGGCTTAGCTACATAATCATCTATACCCACATCAAAATATTTCACTAAATCTTCTTGCAATACGTTTGCAGTCAAAGCTAATATATTTACACTCTTTGCCGGTTCTTCTAACACGCCTCTAATTATTTTTGTTGCGGTTACACCATCCATTACCGGCATTTGAATATCCATTAGTACTACATCATAAGTATTTTTCTTCACCATATTAACTGCCTCTTCTCCGTTAATGGCTTGATCTACTTGTACATTCTTCAAGTTCTCTTTTAAAGTATCTACGGCTACTAGTCTGTTAAAATCATTATCCTCTACTAGTAATACTCTAAGATTCTCTAAACGCTTAGACATGACATGACTAGCATGTGCATGTATTACTGGAATATCCTGAGAAACAGCAGCTTTAAATGGCAAATGCAATGTAAATGTTGTGCCCTCTCCTAAAACACTCTTAACTGATATATCGCCCCCCATTAGTACTGCAAGTTCTTTACAAATAGTAAGCCCCAAACCAGCACCACCATACTTACGATTACTATCCATACCCTCTTGTATAAAGCTATCAAATATGGTCTCCATATTTTCGGGTGCTATACCTATTCCGGTGTCTATAACATCAAACCTCATTACTAAATCTGTAGTACCGGACATTAAAGTTGACTTCAACTCCACGCTACCCTTCTCTGTAAACTTAATAGCATTACCTACAAGATTTATAAGTATCTGATTCAATCTTACTTCATCACCATTCAGCCTTACTGGTATAGCAGCATCAGTTGTAATTTTCAATTTCAAATCTTTTTCCTCTGCCTTTAGCATAAACATATCCTGTATACTATCCAGCAAATCTCTAAAGGTGAAATCGTCATGTGCTATAACAACCTTTCCGGCTTCTATTTTTGTAATATCTAGCAGGTCGTTTATTATACCCATAAGATTATTGGCTGACAACTGTATAGCATTAAGATACCTTAGCTGCTCCGCATTAGGATTTTTCTCAAGCAATAATCTTGACATACCAACTATAGCATTCATAGGCGTCCTTATTTCATGGCTCATATTAGCCATAAACTGATGCTTCAACTTATCTGCCTTTTCTTGTATTTTCTTCAACTCATCATCAGACATGTTAATTGACGAATGCTGCTGAGACACCTCAGCAGACATAGGAGCAGATGGAGTATTTTGAGAGGGGACTTCTGTTACTGTTTGCGTTTTTTTAGATCCGCCAAATTTATTATTGATAGCCGAAAATAAGGATGGAAAAAAGCTTTTCATATCTTGATTGATTTTCTACTTGTGTATGAAGAAATAAGAATGAGAATTGTGAATTAAATCAACTGATTTAATTCTTTAAATGCCTGATGGCATACTCTATTTAGGTCTTTTATTTCTTGTCTTATTGACTGTAAATCGGCCTTATCAGCAGCCATTTGCTCTAGCTTAAATATGTGGCTTACTTCCTCTTTAATACCCATATAAGACAACTGCGGCTTTAGTGAGTGAGCAGCAACTTTTATAGCTGGAAGGTCTTCTTTGCTAAGGCTAGTTTCTAGCTTTTCAAGTATAGTACCTGCATTGTCTAAGAACGCTTTTATATAGCGTGTCATCTTATCATTATTGCCCCCTGCAAACTGTAATAGAAATTTCTTGTCTGTAATTTTTTCAGGAATTTCTCTTTCTATTTCTTGTGCAACAGTAGCTACTTGTTGCACTACTTCTTCTACATCATCATCCAATAAGCCTTGGGCTCTGGCTAGTGCCCTTAAATGAAATGCTTTAGAATAAGACATTTCTTCAACAGGCTTTCTGGAATCAGGCTTAGTAGTAGCTGCAAGTAATTGCTCGGGTTCTACTTTTGTTTGTGCTTTCTCTACTGTTGCAACTTTAGAAGACTGTAATGGAGCACTTGCTGTTATTATAGCTCCATCAAGTACATGAAACATTTTATTCAATAAATCATCTATCTGGAATGGCTTAGATATATACTCATTCATACCCACCTCATAGTATCTCTTAATATCTTCTTGAAATACATTTGCAGTCATGGCAATTATCTTAGTGCCATTGTAAGGAGCACTAAGTGTATTACGAATAGACTGAGTAGCTTCCACACCATCCATCACCGGCATTTGTACATCCATCAATATGATATCGTACTGTTTAGATGCGCACATATCAAGAGCCTCTTTGCCATTTACAGCCACATCTATGGCTATTGCTGGTAACTTCTCCTTTATGG
This sequence comes from uncultured Flavipsychrobacter sp., assembly GCA_964461535.1. Classification (GTDB taxonomy): domain Bacteria; phylum Bacteroidota; class Bacteroidia; order Chitinophagales; family Chitinophagaceae; genus Flavipsychrobacter. The sequence continues at coordinate 6,140 of CAYWUY010000094.1, read as the reverse complement.
TATCTATTGCTACCATTTGATTAAATTCATTATCCTCTGCTAACAATAAAGAAATACCGCTCAATCTATTTAAAACATCATCAGTTATCTCTCTATCCTTTACTTTTACCACCTGCACATCTGCCTCATCAAATGGCACACAAATACTAAAGGTAGTACCCTTACCTAAAATACTTTTTACCGATATTTCACCACCCATTAAGTTGGTTAATTGCTTACTGATAGTTAAGCCTAAACCTGTCCCCCCAAACTTACGAGTAACGTCAGTACCGGCTTGCGTAAAACTGTCAAAAATAGTATCAATGTAGGCTTCAGATATTCCTATTCCGGTATCAATAACATCAAACTGCAGATTGATTTTATTGTTCTTATTTACAAGTGTTGTTTTAATTTCAACACTTCCTTTTTCTGTAAACTTAATAGCATTACCGGCAAGATTAATTAGTATTTGACTAAGTCTAGTAGGGTCTCCTATTAAGCAATTGGGTATGGCATCTCCTATACTTATTTTAAAGTCCAATCCTTTTTCATCTGCCTTCAGTAGTAGCATATCTCTTACACTCTGCAACACCTCATCTAGTGCAAAATCTACATGTTCTATAATTATCTTTCCGGCCTCAATTTTAGACAGGTCTAAAATATCATTAATGATGACAAGTAAATTATTTGCAGATAATTCTATTGCACGCAAATATCGCATTTGACTATCCTTAGGTTCCTTGCTCAACAATAATCTAGTCATACCTACAATAGCATTCATAGGAGTGCGTATTTCATGGCTCATATTGGCCATAAACTGTTGTTTAAGCTGCGCGGTATGCTCTGCTATATCCTTCTCTTTCTGGGCAATTTCAAGTTGTTGCTTTACTTGTAAATTGCGTAATTCGTTTATAATTTTTTGCTGAAAAATTTCATCCTTCAATCGCTCATACGACCTGATGTGGTAAAATGCTTTAGGTATATCTCCGGTCTTTTCATAAAGGTCTGCTAATACCTCGTGTATACTCATTACATCATGCATACGATGCGAGTCTTCAGCAATACGGAACGACTGGTCTAAATGCTTCTTTGCCTCATCAAAATTACTTCTATCTAAGTATAATTTACCTAAGTAATAGTGTGCTATTATTTGCACTTCTATATTCGCTATCTGCTCTGCTTTTTGTAGTGCATTTACAAGATATTTATTAGCATTAGGATAATCACCCATCTTATAAAACACCTTGCCCATACCACTTTCAGCAGTTATATGTGCAAGTGTTTTAGGCTCTGTTATATCTATTATTCGCTTAAAAAACTTACTCGACTCTTCATACTTTTCTTTCTTAAAATAGATATTACCAAGTGTAGTGCTTAAGCTTATAATGTTGAACTCATTTTTCTCTTGTTCAAAAACAGGAAGGCACTTTAATGCATAATTTAAGGCACTATCAAAGTCTCCTAAATCGTACAGTAAATTAGCTAGGCTAGCCATAATTATTGACTTTGCAAATTCATCTTCTATATCTTCATAAATAGATAATGCAGAAGTAAATTTTGCAAGCGAATTAGCTATATCTCCTTTATCTCTGTATATGTTACCCATATAATACAGTATGCGAGCCTCTAGCTTTCTATCCTTACTCTTAGATGCTATATTCAGCCCTACTTGTAGCACATCTATACCTGTATCATATTCACCACGTAGCCAATGGCATGCTCCTTTAAGTTTTAACCCTTTGGCTATACCTACAGAGTAAGCCGCAATCTTGGCTCTATGAATAATTTCATCAGAGCATTTCACTGCTTCATCTACATCAAAATTGCGCAATTCAGAACCCATACTACTAAGTATGTCAATGCGCTTTTTCTCATCATATTCTGCATTCAATTTATCTTGCAGCTGAATATATTTTGTAGTCTTTACCATAGCACATGGTTTAAGTAAAAAGGTATAGTCTTACATACAGTAGGTTACACTACTTATTCCATCCAAAGAATTTAGAAAAGAAGCCTTTTTTCTCTTCGGGCTCCTGTGGAGCGCTGGCAGCAACAGGTGCTGCAGTTACAGGTGCAGCTACTGGTTTCTGCGCTTCTTTCAAACCCGGGGTGTACTGCATTACCAAATCTTCAATTAGCTCATTATAGCTCTTACCTATATCCTCTAAATAGCCTAAAAGATACTTTTCGCTTGCTGCCATTCCAGCAGTTTCCTCTATTTGTAATAGCTTTTTATATAAGCCTTCTACCTTTGCTACTACCTCAGGTGCTACAGATTTACGACGACTGAAATAGTGTGTTATTTCTCCCTTTTCATTACGCTTAATTTCAAAATCTGCTATTACCCAATAATAGCGCCCAGACTTAGATAAATTCTTTACAATAGGCTTTACAGTTTTACCCTGTTTTAAATTATCCCATAGTACCTTAAATAGTACTTTAGGCATGTCAGGATGCCTAACAATACTATGTGGCATACCCATTAGTTCATGCTCTTCATAGCCCGACACATCAATGAAAGTTTCATTAGCATATTCAATAACACCATACTGGTCAGTCTTACTCATAATAGTAAGTGTCTTATCCCACGACACTTCTTTATCTAGCGGCTTAGGGTGCTCAAAATTGGCAAAACGCTCTAGCGTTTTAATCTCCCACATATCAGGGCTTTTTTGTGCCTTATCTGCTTTAAAACTTTTTTCATTCGATTCCATAGAATAACTATTTAATTATTGATGATAAATACATTTATAACATTGATTGGTCTGGTATAATAACCTCTAAATACCCATCTTCTTCTATCAACACACTTTGACATGCCAACCGCGAATTTGGCTTTCTATCATAAGCACGCACCAAAAACTCTTGCTCCCTAACACTCAATTCAGATAAAAACTGCTGCCCTTGCTGCACATATATATGACAGCTACTGCAAGAACATACCATACCACAATTATGATGTAACTCTATATCACTTTCAAGAGCCACTTCAAGTATGCTATAGCCAGGCGGAACTCCCTTAATTAACACGGGCTCAAATACTCCTGCTTGTGAATGAAACCTGATATCGTACATATTTTAACACTTAGAAAAACAAACTAAACATCACAAACTGTTGTGCGATTGTTAAGCACTTTGATGGTGTAAAATTATTTTCGAGTGTATGCTTGAACAATGACAAGTATCAGACTGTATAAAAATGTTGACAACAATCAATCACACTGCTAAACCACTTGATAATAAAGGATTTAAAAGAACATACTGTCCTTACAATTCAACTACTGTATTTTCTACAAATGACCTACATCATAAAAAATGCAATAACTTATAGCTATACACGTATAGTTAACCATTGAAAAATAAATTTGCTCATTTAAATACATTAATCGTAATTTTACGATAGATATGGGACTAACTAAATCAAAATTATTTACTAAACAGCAAAACGAAATAGCAGCTATGGCAAAGGCTATAGCTCACCCGGCTCGTATAGCAATCTTACAAGTTTTACTAAAGGCTAATGCCTGTATTTGTGGCGATTTAGTTGAAGAATTAGGATTAGCTCAAGCTACTATTTCTCAACACTTGAAAGAACTGAAAACTGCAGGAATTATTCAAGGCACTATAGAGGGAACCAGTGTTTGCTACTGTATTAATCCAACTGTATGGAATAACTATAAAGATGTATTTGCAAGCTTCTTTAAAGAGCAATCTTTGAAGCAAACTTGCTGCTAAAAATTTTTTGATTATATCTATCGCAATATTGCAATAAAACAATAAATAAACTTTTACAATGCAAACAGAACAAGAATTAAAAGAACTAGTAAGACAGAAATACAGTGAGATAGCACTTCAAGACAAAGACACCAACTCAGCATCATGCTGCGGTGCCAATAGCTGCTGTTCAACCGAAGTATATAACATCATGAGCGAAGACTATACCAAACTTGATGGGTATAATCCTGATGCGGACTTAGGTTTAGGATGCGGACTACCTACAGAGTTTGCGCAAATCAGACCTGGAGATGTAGTTATTGATTTAGGCAGTGGTGCAGGTAATGATTGCTTTATAGCACGATCACAAACTGGCGAAAAGGGAAAAGTGATCGGTATTGACTTTACCGAGGCAATGATAAATAAAGCACGCGCCAACGCTGATAAATTAGGATTCAATAATGTTGAATTTCGCCAAGGTGATATCGAACAAATGCCCGTAGGTGGTAGTGTTGCAGATGTAGTAGTTAGCAATTGCGTACTAAATCTTGTGCCTAACAAACGAAATGTGGTGAAAGAAATTTTTAGGGTTTTAAAAGCTAATGGCCATTTTTCTATATCAGATATTGTACTGGTGGGCACACTACCCCACAATCTGCAAAGTGCTGCAGAAATGTATGCAGGCTGCGTTAGTGGTGCTATTCAAAAAGAAGAGTATCTGAATATTATACAAGAAGTAGGCTTTGAGAATATAACTATTCAAAAAGAAAAAGCTATATACATACCTGATGACATACTTAGTCAGTATATGTCAATAAGTGAAATAGATGCATTCCGTAAAAGTGATATTGGCATTTTCAGTATTACTGTATTCGGTCGTAAACCTAATTGTTGTACTCCAGGCAGTGGCTGCTGCTAATAAACGCATAACATGAAGCATACTGTAGCATATTTAGCCAGACATAAAAGATTTGCCATTATTGTAGGAAGCATCATAGCACTCAACCTAGCTTACGGATTCGATCCAAGATTTACTATTATTAACTTGCTATGGATAGCCATAAGCGTAATAAAAATTGACTAGTATATGAAAAAAGTACTTTTCGTATGTATAGAAAATAGCAACAGAAGCCAAATGGCGCAAGCGTTTGCCACTATATATGGTAATAATAAAGTATTGGCTTTCAGTGCAGGCTCTAAACCTAGTGGCAAGGTTAATCCTAAGGCTATAGATGCTATGCAAGAAATTGGGTATAATTTATCTAACCACAGCAGTAAGAGCTTAGATGATGTAAAAAGTGAGGCGCCATTTGATGCAGTAGTAACTATGGGTTGTGGCGATGCTTGCCCATGGATGCCTGCTCATAAGCATATAGACTGGCAGATACCTGACCCAAGAGCAATGGAAAAAGAAGCATTCAATGAAGTGCGAAATCTTATAGGGCAAAAAGTAAAGGAACTATTAGCCTTACTTGAAAGTGAAGACAGTATGTAAATATGCTTTGTAATATATTAAACAAAGAGAGGCGCAACGTACGCCTCTCTTTGCTATTTGGTTACCTAACTAATGTAAAATCTCCTGTTCTCTCAACTGTCTTACCATTACATTCATACTTAATGTAATAAAAATAAACCCCCATATCTTGAGGCTGACCACCAAATTCACCGTTCCACTCCGGATTGGTGTTTGCTGCATCAAATATCGTTTGTCCCCATCTATTCATTATCCTGAATACACTAAACTCATGATAACCATCGAATATCGGTCTAAAGAAATCATTCTTACCATCACCATTTGGAGTGAACGCATCAGCAAAATACACCGGACAACATAAATCCGAATTAATGACTTGACTAGATGCATTGATACAACCGAATGCATCGGTTACTGTTAATGTTACTGTGGCAGGTGTATTATCTACCATTCCGAATGTATTCCAACCAGTATTATTTAAGAAGTAACGCTCAGGAGACCATATATAAGAATTATAATATTCTTCAGAATTAGCCTTAAAACGTAAACTATCTTTTAAACATATATTTTTATTAGCTACAGCCTCTACAGTAAAAAATGCAATAGGTAGTTCATGTACTTTAATTGTATCAAACTGTGGCAAAGATTTGCAACCCTCCATAGTTTCAGCACCTAATTCTATTACATGTGCTCCTGTATTCTTCCAAACTAAGGTGTAAGGGCCACTGGTGTTAGCTGTAGCATATAGTATTTGTATGTCTGGAGAGCTTAGTAAAGGTACATTATCAATTTTCCATGAGAATGTATATGCATTACTAGATCTATAATCTAACCCTAGTAAAACAGTATCGCCCAAGCATATATCTTCTTTGCTCAGCAACGTGGCTTTTGGCATACTACCAACTATCATTTCGAAGGTATCAGTTGTGGAACATAACCCACCCAAATTACTAATTGTTAGCATACCTATATT
>CAYWUY010000093.1:0-9114 GCA_964461535.1 uncultured Flavipsychrobacter sp. | reverse complement strand
ACCTTATTTAAAACATCTACTAGTGCAGTATCTAAATCTTTAGCTGCTTTTTCTAGGAGGGGTAGTATTTCGGTAGAGAACTCTTGAGGGTCTTCAAACATTTCTTTTATGGCTAATGCACCTGTTATGCGGGTTAGGGGTTCTCTCATCTGGTGTGCATTGTAAGAAATCAATTCTCTTAGTCTATGGTTGGTTTTTACCAGCGACTTATTAAGCTGCGCAAATTGGAATGCCAAGAATATAGCCATAGATACCGGCATAATTAATACAGAGCCTATAATTAATATCATTATCAGTCTACCACTTGGCTGCATGGCTATATCGGCATCGCTAATGTGTAGCTTAATTTTTATAATAGAAAAGGTGAGCAGAAAAACTACAAACAAAATAAAGCCTACACCCAGAACGCGGGCACCGGGCACTTTCTTTCTTATAGCTATAATGGTAAGTATGCCAGACTCTATACACACTATTAGTAGCAGCACCCCCAGTGTAGCTTCTGCTATAGGCGGAAAGAAAACTGCCAAAACAACTATGAGTAAGGACAAAAACGTGAGTAACCTATGGCGAAAAACACCATTGCTAAAAAGGCTGTTGATAAAGCCACTAAGGGCAATACAAAACAAGCCTTTAAAAACAATCTCCAGATACAGATTGAGATGTATAGCACTTACCGAATGGCTAACTTTATTTAAGTAGGGGATAAGGAAGGAAGCCCCCATACATAAACAGAACAGACTAAAATATAAATTGGACCGCTGCGCCTTGAAGTATACGTACAAGAAAAAATGGGCAATAGCTAATGCCATAAAAATACCTACTATAAAAAAGCAAGAGGTACTATAGAATACGGCTGTATTATGATCTTCGTGCATAAGCTGGGTGGCAAAGCCTAGCTTGGCTGTAATACCAGGGTTTAGTTCTTGGTACTTATTGTAGTTTTTGGCAGCATCGTAGTTGGCATATACTAGCTGTAGCAGATGCCTACCTTCAGTAACAGAAAAAGATACAGGTATATCTTGCGGATTGTAATAGACGGGTTTATCTTTTGAAGTATTACCAAACGTTTTTATCAGGTAACCATCCAGGTATATTTCGCTAGCGCCATTGTGCGATAGCTGAAGGGCTAACGGTAGGTGTGCTACTGTGCTATCTACATTTAATGTAGCTGAAAATGTAAGCTTATCAGACTCTAGTATTTCTGCCCAAAGGCTATTATTGGTTAAATTAATTTTAGTATCTAAACTATCTTTTATGCCGGAACTAGTGGTAACATAAAAGGCATTATTTAGGCTAATACTGCCCTCGGGATTAGCAAACAGGCTTTTGTTTATGAGTATTTCACGGGCGAGTAATGCATAACAGCTAAGCAGCATACAGCATACTATAAGAATGCACCTAACTAACCTACTATTTACTGCCATATGCTATCAATGATTTGTACTTCCAAATATAAGGTGAAGCATCCGTAGTACTTCAATAAAAAAACAATACCGCCTTAAACAAAAACCGCCCCAAAACAGGGGCGGTAGTGCTATTATAATATTAGTTAACAGATTATCTTATTAAGGTAACATCTCCCGTTAATACTTGTTGTTTTCCGTCAGGTTCTGCAAGTATTACATTGTAGTAGTAAACACCCATATCTTGAGGTTGTCCTAGGTAAGAACCATCCCATCCTTGAGTATTGCCTGAAGCTTGGAACACCTCGCGTCCCCAACGATTGAACACTCTGAAATCAACCAGTTTTTTCTGACGAAGATTAACAGGGCGGAAGTAGTCGTTAGTGCCATCACCATTAGGCGTAAATGATGTAGGTATGAATGAATAGATAATTTGATTGACACCAACTGTAACATAAGCAGTATCCTTACAGCCCCATACTGTTTGGCCAACTACCATGTAGGTAGTAGAGTCTGTAGGCGTAGCTATTGGGTTACTGATGTTAGCATTATCTAAAGTACCATCATTAGGATACCAAGTATATTGGTCAGCACTATCAGCATTTAGTTGAATACTCTCACCTAAGTTGATGGTTTGAGAAGCAGTAACATGTGTAAGCTGCAATGGGAATTTAGAGTCAATTCTAATAGTATCGGAAGAGGTACAACCTAAAGGCCATAAAGTAGCTGTGAATGTATACACATGAACACCTAAGCCTTTGAATTTAGCATCGGCACTACCAGAATGTCCAATTAAAGTAAGCGGAGACCATTGATAACTTTCGCTACCAGCCATATAAGAAGGAACAACCTCGGTATAGCCACTCATAAGCATAGAATCTCTTAAACAAACTATAGTATCGTGAACATAAGTTCTAGCATTGATAGAATGAACTGCAACACGATGCGTAGACGAAGTAGTACAACCTATGGTATCGTTAACGGTAAGCCTTATTTGATAAACACCTGCAGCAGCATAAGTATGTGTTGGTTCAAAATTATAATCAGTTATACCATCACCAAAGTTCCAGTCGTAAGAAGCACCACTACCAACAGAACTGTTAACCGTAGCAATAGGCACACCTAAACAAACAGAGTCTGCAGAGGTAGCAAAGGCTGAAACAAGCGGGTGGTAGATATTGATAGTATATGATTGGTTAGACACGCAGCCATAAATGTTGCGATAAGTAAGCGACACCATGTAAGTACCCTGATTAGTGTACACGTGAGTAGCATTTGCAACAGAACTATCTACAGGGCTGCCATCACCAAAATTCCAGATGCTAGTTTTGCCAGAAGGATAAGAAGTATTATTAGTAAACAATGTATCAGCTTCGCAACCAAGACCAATTGAAAGATTGAAACCGGCAACGAATGGAGGGTCAACCAAATTGGCTGGAACAGAATTTGAAAAACAAGGACCTACCTTAACATAAAAATAGTCGTAAGTACCATCGCACAAACCAGTTATGGTAATGATACTATCAGCACCTGCTGTAGTAACTATACGTGGCTGAGGAACACCGTTAAAAGAATAAAACACAGTATCAATCTCACCTGGATTAATTCCATAAAGAGTTACAGTACCATCGCATTTACCACACTCGGTAGGATTTGTAGAAGTTATAGCAGAAATATGAACCGCAGTGCCGACACCACCGCCACTACCTGAAGATAAATCGACGTGTAAGTAAGATCTAGTAGAATCTCCACAACCAGCTGCAGTAGCCATGTAGGTGGTAGGCCCACTAGGGGTAACTGACAAAGAAGAACCTGAACCTAAATAAGCACCTGTAGCACTATCGTACCAACTTACAGTAGATGAAGCGTAAGGTACAGAAGCATAAGGTATTGATGTACAAGTGTAAGAAGACACAGAAGCATCAGGAGTAAAACGCCAAGCCTCATAATAAGCGGTCCAAACAGAAGGGAAATCGCGACCTGGAGCAGCAGTAGCAGCAGTACCCGTTGCATTTTGCACACCTACTATAGCACGACCACTATTCCAAGTAGAGCAAACCGTTTTATGACCTATATGAACTTCTGAAACGTTAGTAGTTTCGTACAATATTATTTGTGAAGTAGTTGTTTGCGAAGTGCAAGAGAACATTGCAGTATTGCACCAAGTAACTACAAATTTTCTGTAAGGAGCCGTACCAACAGTAGTATAAGTAATGGTACCACCACCAGGCAAGAATATATCGCACCAAGGACCTGCAATACAGTTGCGTGCACTAGGATTGCCTAAAAGCGCAGCAGAAATAGGCCAAGGACAATACATACCCGCTACTGAGGGATCGAAGGAAAGTAATCCATTAGCACCTATGCATACTTGGCTATAAGTAGTACCGTAAAAATTGTAGGAAAACCCGATAGGAATTAGACCTGAATAACCATCGTCAGCTGTAATACCTGCACCAGTAGGAATAGAACCGGTAACAGCAGCATGTAAAGTTGTTGTGGTACCTCCGCAAGATACAGAATCGTAGCTAAGAACAATTTGAGCAGAGCTCCTATTGGCGCTTAGTAAAAGTATTAAACTACAGAATAATGAAAAAGCGTAATGTATACGTTTCATACTTGGCCCTATTTTGAGGATGTAAAATATAAAATTTTTTGATTACAACGAGTAAAAACTTAGTGATAAGTTAACACCATATGCTGTAACTGACTATATAGACAGCCTAACATAAGATGTGGTTGGTGAAAATGGTTTGTTTTTTTACAAAAAGCACGATATTTCTAACTGTTTAGTAATAAATGGACTCAAAAAGCAGTGTAAACAATGTTATAAACAGAATTTATTCTACAATAATTATACATATAACAATATTTTTCTGCGATTTCAGTCACCTAAATACATTAATTATTAATCTTAATAATAGAAACACTACTTTGTTGACCCTTGTCGGTAATGGTACGGGTTTGTAAGAGCACTGATTTACCGGCAGGAATTACAATTTTTAGTTTTTTGTCTAAAATTGGGTCCGTAAAACCGGGAGTATATCCATCTAGCGTATAATGCACCTTAGCATTTTTTACTGAAGGATACAACATGATATCATATGTGGCTGCCTTTACTAAAGAATCATTAGACCCCAAAGACTCCGGCACACGAAAATGATAGCCCTTGTTTTCAAGAACAAATAATTGCTTCGGCAGCCTATCATTTGAAAATTTTTCATAATCTCTATTCTGCTTAGTGGACCATGCTACCTCTGAGAGTGCCAGCATGCGTGGTAGTAGCATATACTCAGCCTTTTCCGGGGTAGCTATATATTCCGTCCAGAGGTTAGCCTGAACACCTATTACATGCTTAGCTTGGTCGGCAGATAGCACATCAGGTATAGGCTCGTAGCTATATGTTTTTGAAAGCGGGGCATTACCACCTATAGATAATGGTTCTTGTAAAGAGGTACTTTGAGCATGATCGAAGTACAAACCACCACTACCAGGAGTCATGATAACATCATGATTGAGCTGAGCAGCAGCTATGCCACCTTCCTCTCCCCTCCAACTCATAACAGTGGCATTAGGTGCTAAACCACCTTCAAGTATTTCGTCCCAACCTATAATTTTACGGCCCATAGCATTTACATGCCTTTCTATACGCCTAATAAAGTAACTCTGCAGGCCGTGCTCGTCTCTTAGTGCAGAATCTCTTATGATTTGCTGACAAAATTCTGATTGTTTCCAAGCCTCTTTAGGGCACTCGTCGCCACCTATATGTATATATTTACTAGGAAAGAGAGCAATAACCTCATCTAAAATTTCGCCCAGCATTTTAAAAGTAGTATCTGTAGGGCAATACACATCATTGAATACACCCCAGGTCTCGGCTACTTTATATTTTTTGGATGGGTCGCAACTCATGATAGGATATGCAGCCAAAGCAGCTAAACTATGGCCCGGCATCTCTATCTCTGGAATAACATTAATATATCTATCAGCAGCATAAGCCACTATTTCCTTTACTTGGTCTTGGGTATAAAAGCCTTCATAAGGCATGTTGTCATACAAATCTTCGTTGGCCTTGGTAAAACCACCAATTTTGGTTTGCGCGCGCTTACTGCCTACTTCGGTTAGTTTAGGATATTTTTTTATTTCTATTCTCCAACCCTGATCATCTGTAAGGTGCCAATGAAAATTATTAAGTTTATACATAGCCATTACATCTATGTACTTTTTAATAAACTCGACCGGAAAATAATGACGACACACATCTAAGTGCATACCACGATACGGAAATCTTGGCTCGTCTTCTATTTGAATAGTTGGTATAGTAGCTATTCCTTTCGTTTGAGGCTCAATGAGTTGCAGTAAAGACTGCACACCATAGAAAAGTCCTGCACCATTACCTTTGATAACTACTTGCTTATCGGTAACCGATAGATTGTAAGCCTCAGGATTGGGCAGCTTATTACCCACCGTTATTAAAGAAATACCATTGCTGGCAACAAATTTCTTATCTATAGTACGGGTATCAACTAAAGAATAGGCATAACCATTTTTACGTAAATAGTCTAGCAGAAATACCACCGCCTTATGCGATGTAGAATCTGTATATACTTGAAGCTCAGCATTTATTTTATAAACACCCTTACCCTTAGCCATTTTTACCGGCTGAGGAACAATAGAGATATCTTGCGCAAAGGCAGTATGCCCTGCACACCACATAGCTAAAGCAAAAACTATTTTTTTCATTGGAGAAGCAATTTCAACGGTAAGATACATATAAAAAATTAGTGCCCCCAACTAAGTGGAGGCACTACAATAAATATTACAATTGAAAACTAGTTGCGTAATGGCTTGCCTGTGGTAAGTATACTTTGTAGGCGTTCTAATGTTTTTCTTTCGCCACAAAGACTTAGGAAGGCTTCCCTTTCTAAATCTAGTAAATACTGCTCGCTAACCATTGTGGGGGCACTAAGGTCTCCGCCACACATAACATAGGCCAGTTTTTCGGCTATTTTTTTATCATGCTCGCTAATGTACTGCCCGCGCCACATGCCATGCACACCAGACAATAAACCACCTAATGCACCTCGCCCCAACACCTTAACTGCTTTTAACGGAGCAGGCTGCGTGTAGCCAGCCTCCCACAGAGATAGCACCTTGCGCTTAGCATCAGCTATGCGTCTATCGGCATTAATAGAAATAGCATCTGCGCCCTGGCGTAGAATAAAATTATCGAAGGCTTCGTGGGCAGATGTGGATACTTTGGCAGTACCTACATTAATAAATAGCTGCTGTATATAGTTAGTCTCTATGTCTTCTTTAATAGTGCGCTGGGCTGCACGTACTGCCATCTCTTTAGTGCCACCACCACCGGGAATAAGACCAACACCCACCTCAACCAGACCTATGTAAGACTCGGCTGCTGCTTGAACAGCATCGGCATGAAGACATATTTCGCAGCCACCGCCTAAAGTAAGACCATGCGGTGCTACTACTACCGGTACGCTACTGTAACGAATGCGCCCGGTAGTGGCCTGAAACTGACGAACAGCTAAATCCAATTCATCATACTCTTGCTCGGCAGCAAACATGAAAATCATGCCCACATTGGCACCGGCACTAAAGTTGGCACCACCATTGGCTATCACCAATCCTTTGTAAGACTGCTCGGCAATGGCTATACTTTTATTAATTGCCTCTAGCACCTCGCCACCTATACTATTCATCTTAGTATTCCAGCGCAAGGCCAACACCCCATCGCCAATATCGTAAAGCTTGGCAGCGGTGCTTTTCCATACCACTTGCTCATCTAAATGCTCCAGTATTATAACACCTGCATTGCGTGGTATATTTTTATAGGCGGCGGTTGCCACATCGTAGTACTGTTGCTTGCCGGCAGCTACTTTATAAAACTGAGTAATACCCTTAGCCAACATATCGTCTACCCAAGGTGCTACTTGGTATCCGGACGCCTTCATCTGAGCTACGGTATCGGCTACGCCAAGTGCATCCCAAGATTCAAAGGCACCAATTTCCCATCCGAAACCGGCTTTTAAGGCATCATCTATTTTATACAATTCATCGGCTATCTCAGGAATGCGGAAAGAAATGTAACTGAATAATAGGTAATGAAACTGCCTGTAAAAATCGCCCGCTTTATCGGTGCCTTTACACAATGCTTTTATACGCTTTGCTAGATCTTCTATAGGCTTGGCTGCTTCTAGTGTGGCAAATTTCGATTTCTTTTTAGGAGCATACTCCATGGTTTGCAAGTCGAGGGTAAAGATATCTTTACTACCCTTTTCTTTTTTATAGAAGCCTTGACCTGTTTTATCGCCCAACCACTTGCGCTCTACCATTTGCTCTAAAAACATAGGCAGAATAAATATATCCTTAGCTTCGTCGTTGGGGGCATTTATTGGCAATGCCTTGGCTACATGTACCAAAGTATCTAAGCCTACCACATCGCCCGTGCGGAATGTGGCAGATTTTGGCCTACCCATTACCGGACCTGTAAGTGCGTCTACCTCATCTACGTTAAGCCCTACCGACTGCATGGCCTTGAATACCGCCATAAAACCAAACACCCCTACCCTGTTGGCTATAAACGCGGGAGTATCCTTACACAGCACAGTGGTTTTGCCCAAGAAACGTTCGCCATAGTCCATTAAAAAGTTAAGGATATCGGGCTTAGTATCGGGGGCAGGAATAATTTCTAACAGTTTTAGATAGCGAGGCGGATTGAAAAAGTGAGTGCCGCAAAAATGCTGTTTAAAATCATCTGAGCGCCCCTCTGCCATTAAATGTATAGGTATACCCGAAGTATTGGAAGTTACCAAAGTACCCGGCTTACGCAGCGCATCTACCTTGGCAAACAACTGCTGCTTGATGTCTAAACGTTCTACTACAGCTTCCATTACCCAGTCTACCTCGGCTATGCGTTTTAAATCATCATCTATGTTACCCACCTCTATAAGAGATGAAACATTAGAGTGATATACTGCCGATGGCTTACTTTTTAGGGTAGCTGCCAGGGCATCGGTAGCTATTCTGTTTCTTACGGCTTTAGACTGCAAGGTTAGCCCCTTGGCTTCCTCAGCCGGGCTAAGCGCAGCGGGCACAATATCTAGCAACAACACTTGCACACCAATACCTGCAAAATGGCAGGCAATGCGCGACCCCATAACACCACTACCAATTATTGCAACTTTTTTTATAGCACGATTCATTGTATGAAACTTAAAAATGATACTGTAATTTATTGAAAATAACAGTTAGGATACGTTAAGAATGGGGTTCTCAACAAAATAATAACCTACATCAGTAAGTGTGCTATGAGGGGATTTGCTTATGAACTATGATCGGCTATGATAACCCACTTGCGATGTATTTTCTTTAGCAACAAGGTATAACTCCCCCCAACATTACCAACAGGACGCTGCAACTGCCAACGCCCTACCACAAAATAATGAGAGCGAGACAGCTTTTGCATACGGGTGATGGTGGAGGTAAGTTTGCCCATGTGAGCAGTGTCGGGATAAGATTCTTTATACTTAGCCAAAGTAACAGCATACCCATAGCGTGGCCCCTTAGAGCCTATAAATAGCAAACTATCGTTTTCCCAATAGCCGTGCATATAGCCCTCTATATTACCCTTATTCCACTCCAACACCTGGGCAGCCAACATGGATCTGATAGCCTTTTCGTTTTTATT
>CAYWUY010000092.1:2588-9200 GCA_964461535.1 uncultured Flavipsychrobacter sp. | reverse complement strand
AAAAAATAAAGGAGCAGTAGAAACTGCTCCCGTCTTACATGTGGTGAAAAAGAAGTCCTTATAGGGACTGTATAAAAGCGATTAAAGCTTGTCTGTCAGCTTTTGTTAGTTGTTTAAATCCATTTTTAGAAGCCTCAGCCTCGCCACCGTGCCACAGTATGGCTTCGGTAACTGAGCGTGCGCGTCCATCGTGTAGATAGTATGATTTTCCTGTATTTTTCTCAAATAGGCCACGACCCCATAGTGGTGCAGTGCGCCATTCTCTGCCATTAGCCTGATAATCTGGTCGGTTATCGGCAAGGCCTTCGCCCATATCATGCACTAGCAAGTCGGTATAAGGATGTATACGTTGGTTGCTCAATGCAGGTAACTGCACATCTACGCCCGTATACATAGTTGGGCGGTGGCATACTGCACACTTAAGTTCTTTAAATAGGGCTTCCCCTCTTAACACTTTACTATCTGTAACATTTCTGCGAGCTGGTACAGCTAGTGTGCGTATGTAAAAAATGGTGGCATCTAGCAATGTATCTGCTAGGTCGTAGGTAAGTGATGCAGGTACAAAGCTCATTTGGCTCTGGCCATATATGGCCTTTTGCGGATGTACATAGCTAGTGATACCCATATCTTGCTGAAAAGCAGTGGCTACCTGTACCTGTAGGGTAGATGTATTAGCCTTCATACCAAACTTACCTATCTCCATACGGTGTGTATATGGGTTATATACATAGTTAGCATGTCCTTTTATGCCGTCTTTATCGGCATCATTAGGGTCTGCAAATGATAGTATGGTGCTTTCTTCAACATTTTCAAGCAGCCCTAGCCCAAATGTTGGTGGGCCTAAGCGAGGAGATGTCATATAGCCAGCGGGTAGTGGTATATAGGGATTGCTAATGGTATAGGTAGGTTTGTGCAGTGTTGCAACTTCTCCGTCAGAGAAGGTATAGCTTTCATCGGTATAGTTCAGTGCAACATTTACTTCAGGCTGCACACCCAATAGACCTACGTTTTGTAGTTGTCCTCCGAAGCCAGGCGCTGCCAATGGCCCGCCATGTTCATCTGTTCCGGGTATGCTTATGCGCATTAACAATGAAGACCCTACCTCGCCAAATGATGGTAAACCAAAACCGTCGTTATGATGGCAGTTGGCACAAGAACTGTTGTTGTATACAGGCCCAAGCCCACCAAACAGTGGTGCAGGAGCCGCTACGAAAGATTGTTCAAACACCTTATCGCCTAGCTCATGTATGTGTTGGTCGCGTGCACTCATTCCCGGTATCTCTACACTAAATGTGCCCGAACCCATATCAAAAAAAGTAGCCAAACCACCGGATAGGCGAGGGTCAAACAAGCTATCATCATTAACGGCAGCAGCATTGGGTTTGCGGCACATCATATTGCCCGCTACCAATGCTGTTAAACCAAGTATAATTGCTAATTTCTTCATTGTTTTATGCTTCTATTTTACCAACGCTTAGTCGGTTACATAGGTTAGGATAAACGGATTCAGTTCGTTTTCCAAGGTTGTTTCTAAGGTGCTTAGTGCCGTCATTACATTTTGCAGTTGGGTGCGCTGTGTAAATATGGCCGACTCAAAGGTTACGTTTACAGTGTTTAATGCATTTATGGCTGTGTTAAACTGTTCTTTTATCTTATTGTCTAACGCAATGTTTCTAGCAGCAACAAATTGGCTTAAGCTAGCACCCGATTTGCCATTATAGCTGCACATATATACATTCTGAGCACCTTTTATATTATTGATAAAGTCGGTGATGGAGTTGTGTGCAAATGGAGATTCGGCTAATGTAGAATCATAAGCTTCAAATGGTTCTTTTATTTTTCCGCCGCCTACTTCGCCACATATATCTTTAATACCGGCTGCTATAGCCAGTATAGCATCTTTTTTAGTGGTAAAGCGTGTAGAACCTTCTCCCGCTAGTAGCATTTGCGACTGAAAATTGCTGCCGCTAGCTATCCAGCTGTTGTATAGTCCGCTGGCACTGGCTACTACATCGTCTGCCAAGCCTTGTAAATATTGCTTACGTTTGTCGCTTATAGAGTCTATAGTAGCATTACCATTTTTACCCCACAGTATAAACTCAAGCGGGTGGAAGCCTCTTAATGACTGATTAAGACCGCCTATAGTTGTGGCACTAAAAGAAGTGGCATTGTTTACAAATGAGTCTAGCTGAAGGTGGTCTACCGGCCAGGTATCCATGTTAGGGTCATAGTTATCGTCAGATACCGGACCTATTAAAAACCCTTCGCATAGCTCCCACGCACTACGCACATTTTTCCATGCACTACGTGCTGCATCAAGGTTGCCTGCCGTTGGGTTAGCGTTAAGTGCCGATACTGCTGTTTGCAGGTCTACAGCCTTATTTTTAAGATTTTCGTATTGTGGTACAGCTATGGTAGTTACAAAAGAAGTAATAACTTCTTTTTGATTTACGGTTACAGTGCTGCTAGAGTCATTCTTTTTATTACATGCAGCAAAAAGAATGGTTGACGTGGCTAAGAGTAAGATGCGCTTTTTCATATTATATTATTGGCACAAGTTTTATGATGATGTTGTTATTAGATACTTGTGTATGTAGTTGTAACATGTCCTGCTCTGCCGGGCCTTTCATCACTTTTCCTTCATGGCTAAACTGGCTGCCATGTAGGGTGCAGTAATAGGTGTTTCCGGTTTTTGTAACAGGCTGTCCGGCATGTGTGCATTTCAATACTAGCGTGTAAAACTGTCCATCAGCTTTTTTCTGAATGGCCAGGTCGTAGTGGTAGTTGCTTACACGTATTATTTTATAATCTGTTTGTGCAAATTGCTCAAGGGGTATGGTTACAACATTGTTATTAGCAGTCGTTTTTATAACGCCCAGGGGCACTTTGCAAGCAGCAGCTACAGCACTCATCAGAAAGCCGGAACCCATTACGGCACATAAGCCACTGCATGTTTTTATAAATTCTTTTCTATCCATTTGCTTAACCGTTAGAACGAGTATCCAATACCCAGATTAAACAATGTATTACTAGTTTGGTAAGGTATTCTGTTAGGGTTAGGGTTTAGTATCAGTGCGGCATTTTCCTTACCCGTATTCATAAAGTCTATATCTGCCTTAACTACTACGTGTGGTATAGGAAAGTAAGATAATCCCGCAAAAAGGTGTTGTTGCTGTATGGTACCATCTGTAACACCGTTCTTAGGTAGTTTGCTATTCATATCAAGCGATTCGTAGCGTGCAAAGGCTATTAATTGCTTATGTTTTAGTTTTTCTTTTTTAGCTTTTTCAAATAGGTTATAACCCAGCTCGGCATAGGCACCAAACATAGAAGAAGCCATGTTGCAGTCGTAAGCTCTATTAATGCTTTCCGCCTCGGGTATGGATATATTGCAGCCTAATGCTTTGAAGCTAATACCGTTATTGCTGTATTGCACATCGCCCTCGCCTACATATATAGGAGCACCAAGCGGGCCTGATTCTAATTGCAAGCTATCGGCAGCTCTTTTAGATAGTGGGGTGGTACCACCTATGTAGCCGGACAATTGAAACTTCCAGTTACCTGCAAAATATTGTACAGCAGCATTAATAGCCAAGCTATTAGCTCCCGCTCTTTGCCCGTCTGCTTTGCCGCCCTCTATGCCTGTACCATGGGTAAAACCCGAACTGTTTAGTCCGTTCATCACGGCCACGCAGTAGGTAAATGGTAGGGCAGAAGACTGTCCGTAGAAGCCTACGCCTAGTTCGCGCCAGGTAGATGGTATTATTAGTTGCTCTACCTGTGGGCGTAATACGCCATTATAGTTAGTAGGTAGGTGATTTTCATTTACTATACCTAAACGTGGTAATATTAAACCTGCAAGTATATATTGGCGTGGGTTAAGGCTGAATTTTAAATACGCCTGCTCCATAGATACCTCGCCAGCTGCGCTACCGCCCTCTACTTTGGCATCTTCTACTTCAAGCTCACTAAAGAAGGCTATTCGTCCCGTAAACTGGTGACCTACAAATAACACAGCCCTTCTTAGAGAGGCGTTGCCCGTTTTTAGGTTGCTGTTATATTGATAGTTAAATTCACCATAGCCCGATAATACCGTACGTGCATTACCTGCACCATATGAGTTAAGAGAGTCTTCGCCGGTAGCAGCTATCATTTGTTGTGCTGCTGTTTGCTGGCTATTGGTAATGTATTTTTTTTCTGTTTTATCAGCGGGAGTTTGTGCCCATACACCTGTAGTAAGAGCTGTAGAACACAATGCAAGGAAAAATTTATTCATATAAGTGCGTAAAGTGCCTGCAAAGGAACTATTTACCTACACCTTTGGCTTTTATATTCGGGAAAAGCAGTTTACTAAAAAGGAAAAATACGTTAAATGGACACGTTCACATCTCCGTTTACCGGATGAGCTGTACATAGCAATATATGACCATTAGCTATTTCTTTATCTGTAAGCACCTCATTGTAGTGCATTTCTACTCGGCCTGTTGTGCATTGGGCTATGCAGCTGCCACATTGCCCGTTTTTGCAGCTGTAGGGTACTTGTATCTTCTCGGCCAAAGCAGCATCTAATATACTTTGGGGGTATTGGCACATAATGCTGTAAGTATTACTACCGTAGCTGATGTGCACCATATGTGCAGTAGTATCTGATATGGGTGCTGCCGCAAAGCTACGTTCCTTATCAAAGAAGTTTTCTTTAAGTATTTGTTCGCTAGGCACGCCATGTTCGGCTAGTGCATACTGCACCATTCGCTTATAGTCACTAGGTCCACATATGTAGTATATACATTGGCTGTAGTCGGTTATACCTTCAATATTTAATAATTTGGGAATATTTTCTTTATTCAGCCGTGCTTTATCTAGCCACTTAGAGTCACTAAATAGTAGCACCATACTCAGTCTGTTTTCATATTTACTTTGTAGCTGCTGAATGCGCTTATAAAACACGGTATCACTTTGGCTGCGGTTGCTATATATAAGTACAGCATCGCCAGTGTCATTATTCATAAGTTGCTCTATAAGCGGTAGTATAGGTGTTATGCCTATGCCGGCTGCAAAAAACACATATTTTGAGAAAGTAGTAATATTTTCCGGCAAGGTGAATCTACCGCTAACACCACTGCTATACAGTGTATCGCCTACCCTAAGCTGGTCTGTAAGGTAACGAGAATAGCTGCCGTTAGGCACTCGCTTTACTGTAAAACTGAAGCTTGTACTGCTGGCGTTGTAGTGCGAGATGGAGTAAGAGCGCCTCTGTTCTGCCCCTTGACTATTAAAAACCAAACTTATAAACTGACCGGGTAAAGGTGCTTGGGCTAACTGAGGTGAACAACTTACAGTTATGGTTTTTACGCCTGCTAACTCTTCCTGTATATGGGTAACAGTTAATAGATATAGGCTAGCTTCCATATAGGTATATTAAAAAAGGTCTCAGCATTACCGAGACCTTAATCATTTATCTAATTAATGTTATACTGCCTTTATATACGGTTGCCTTACCATTAGTAGGATGGTTTAAGATAATGACATAGTTATAAACGCCCATATCTTGTGGCACTCCCTTATAAGTACCATCCCAACCATTTGCCGGGTTAGATGTAGAAAATACTTCTTCACCCCATCTGTTGAAAACGCGCATTTCTGCTAGTTTCATAAGGCCTATGTATGGTATTTTAAAGTAGTCATTCATTCCATCTCCATTAGGGGTAAAGGCATCAGGAATGGTAACATTCTGCTCATCATTAATTTTAATAATAATGCTCGATGAGTCTCTACAGCCCCATTGGTTCATGGCATAGCAAGTATAATAAGTAGAATCTGTAGGTGTGGCTATAGGATTACTTATGTTAGCATTGCTTAATGTACCATTGTTAGGTGTCCACCAGTACCATTGTGTAAATGGCGTAAGGTTGGTAGCGCTAAGTTGCACACTTTCACCCAAATTAATAGTAGTAACGCCGGAAGATGATAATACCATTTTAGCCGATGGGCGCACTGTTATATGCATAGTGTCCGATGCCAAACAGCCCAAAGGACTGGTGATAGATAAAGTATATACAAACTCACCGGTAACCATACTTCTAAATGTTGGTTCCAATGCTATCCCGCTTGTAAAACTATCTACAGACGACCAATTATAAGTACCGAAGGTTCCATTGGGGCCTACTATTACATCTATTGGTATACTCTCACCCACACATATGACGGTGTCGTTCGGATTAATATCTACAGTTGGTGATTCAACATTAACCTGTAGGGTATGTAGCATATCGGGGCAGCCCGGATAGGTAGCCACTACTGAGAAAGTAACCGTATTATTAGTAAATATAAAAGGATCTACTATGTCAGGGTTGCTGGTTTGGCTAGCAGGAGACCAATGGTAGGTAAACTCACCACTACCTACAGCATATACCTGATAAGCAGCATTGAAACATACTGCCGTATCGTGGTTAAACACGGTAAAATCGTTAGGCAATACGTGCATCATTATAGTATCTCTAGCATAGCAGCCTACAGCACCTTGCGTTGCTGTTACTATATAATAATAGTTGCCCGGTGCGCTAGCATTAAACGTAGGATTTCCTACGCCCGTACTGCTAAGGTAAGTTGCCG
>CAYWUY010000092.1:0-2488 GCA_964461535.1 uncultured Flavipsychrobacter sp. | reverse complement strand
AATGAAGGATCTCCCGAGGTACGTATGTAGGCAGTTTGTCCTACGCATATAGAAGTATCCGGAGTTAATATATTCAGGTATAACGAATCATATATCATTAGCACTGCTGAGTCAAGTATAACAGGTACTCCGCCACAAGACACAGGAGAATATAGATATAAAACTACGCTGCGTGTGCCAGTAGTTCCTGTTAGTGCTTGTATTGTAACACTAGCCGTAGTGTCGCCAGGCGCTATTATTACACTATCTGCTATTGGCAGATAGTCTACGCCGTTAATAGCTGTACCGCCTATAACAAAGTGGAATACCTGCGGTAGGCTAGATGCAGCTGAAGTATTAAAAATAAACGATGCTGGAGAACAACCTCTAACCGTATATTGACCTACAGTAGTATCGCTTGAGGTAAGACCTGATGAAGATATACCCACTGCTGTAGAGGTAAGACTTCCCGCTTTTAAAAACACTCCAGAGTCAAAAGACCAGTCGAAACCATCTGCTATACCTAGTTTTAGGTGGTAGGTATCGCATGGCGATACTCTGGCTATAGCAGTAAGCGTAGTGGTAATACCGTCATAGGTAATGGTAGTTCCACTTGAATTGTCTACATAATATGTGCAAAAAGGAGAGCCGGGGCCCATTGCGGTACAGGTGGCTAGAGTGCCGGCGCCTGTAGGGCCACAGTTTACACTATTGATACATACAGGGATGCTAGTACCAGGTACTAAGGCTATGTTGGTAGCACCGGCATATAATGGGCCTGATATAAAAAAGCCAAAGACATCGTTATAGTTAGTACACGTATAGTTAGTATACTCTTCCGAGCCAAATACATAATCAAATTTTACAGTATCTCCTGCTGGTCTAAAGTCAAACTCTAAAATACAAGCATCATAAGTAGTTAGTCCGGCTAGGGCAGTTAGCATAGCATCTCCACCAAGGCTGTGGCTGGTGCTTGCAAAACTACTTGCTGGGCCGCCTGCCCCTATTCCAAAGCCCGATGAAAGCGCTTTTCCTGTAGTAAGAATTATACCCGTATCGAAACTAAGAGACGATACTCCATAAAAAGTACCGTTTGCAGAGGTATCACAGTTTAGGGTAGCACCAATAATTGTTACACCAGTACCGGCTAGTCTGTTGGCTAGTGTCATGGCAGTGGCTCCGGGTGTTATAGTTAATTGTGCTTTTACTACACTGCTATTCATCAATAGCAATAATAGTGCAGCTAGTATATGTATTATTTTCTTCATAGTCAGCAACTGTTAAGAATGTGTGACGTGAACCTCTAAGTTATTAAAAAATGTTAAATAATTAAATTTTTGTAAAAATTAGCTGGCAATAATTGCCCTTCTCTACGCAATCAAACATCTATATTTTAACTACGGGCAATATTTAGCCAAGCAGTACGATTGCTTTTACGTCTATTATATTAAAATCAATCGTATGAAAAACACTATAATCACTATCGCCTTACTTGCTATGGCATTGCAAGTAACCGCCACACAAACAGAAAAGTTGACCATTGAAAAGGCTACAGTATTTCTATATGCTGCACAGCTTACGAGTACTGCTAAAGTTAGCCTTCACAAGGGGGAGAATGAAATACTGTTTACTAATGTAGCAGGAGATGTGCCTAGTAAAACTATTCTTGTAAATACTACTAACGGAGTAGCCGTAATGTCTACAACTTTTCAAAACTTCTATCTAGTAAAGCCCACTTTATCGCCGAAAGCTAGCGCACTAAAAGACAGTATAGAGACCGCTAACAACCTTCGCAAGCCCATAGCTAACAGGCTAGCAACTGTAACAGAACAAATAAGCATACTACAAACCAATAAAAAGATAGCCGGGGATAAAGCAGGACTTAGTGTACTAGAACTACAAAAAATGCTAGATCTGGTAGGCACTAAAATGGAACAGTATCTGAATAATAAAGCAAGCTTGGAGCAGCAATTAGCTAAAATAGACGAACGTATAGAAAATCTTAAAAAGCAATTGGAAGAAGAAGGGGAAGATGAGGAGAACAATCAAGGTCAAATACTGGTGAAGTTTTATGCACCTGAAGCTATTACTACACGGGTAACTATAAAGTATATGGTAGAAGACGCCAGATGGAGTCCTATATATGATGTTTTTGCAAATAGCCTAAATAGTCCGCTAAACATTTATTACAAAGCCAATGTGTATCAGAATACCGGTGTTAATTGGGATAATGTTCGTTTAACGCTCTCTACCGGCAACCCCACCATTAGTATGAAGTCTCCCAATTTAGAACCTTGGTATCTAAGTATTAAAACAGAATTGAAGGAGGTGGTAATAACTTGGAAAAAGCCTTTGGTAGATCCATACAAACAATCTAATAATAATTATGTAATAGATGGCGCAGCAGTTCAGGGCATACCGCATAAAGCCACTACACAAACTGCTGATATTGTATCTACTAAACCCATAGAGTTTACTACTGATAATACCGGAATTAACACAGAATTTG
>CAYWUY010000091.1:0-9223 GCA_964461535.1 uncultured Flavipsychrobacter sp. | reverse complement strand
TGGCTACCTAAGCTGGTGGTGGCGCAAACGCATGTAGCACCCCATGAAGTGCCTACTAATCTTAGAGTAATAGCCGAGTATGAAGATGGAAAAGGAAATATGGTGCGTACAATTATGTATGATAAGAACCATAACCGCATAAAGGAAACAGTAATAATACCCATAAAGCCCAAGCTGGTTATAAAGCCCATTAATCCGGATACGCTGATAAAAGACTCTATTTATGTGGTGATAGATAAAAAGGCATATAGCTTAGATGTATTTTACAGACAAAAGAAAGTGCGTAGCTACAAAGCTGTATTTGGCCCCAAGCCGCTGGAGAATAAACAAATAGAGGGTGATAGATGTACGCCCGAGGGATGGTTTACCATATCTAACAAGCACATATCTACCAGCTACAATAAGTTTCTGCAACTGAATTATCCTAATGATAGTGCCTACATAAGATTTAACCAGCTAAAAAAAGAGGGTAAGATAGCTAAACACGCTGCCATAGGTGGTAATGTGGGCATACATGGTATATGGAAGGGGGGAGAAGATATGATAGAGCTGGGCGTGGGCTGGACAGATGGCTGCATAGCCCTAAAAAATAAAGATGTAGATGAGCTGTATAGCTGGATAAAAGTAGGTACTAGAGTACTGATACACAAGTAAAAAAAGAATATAAACAACCGTTGGTGAACAAAAACGACCGTTGGTGAACTAGATTAGGAATGGGCAGTGAAGTGATGCTATTTTTACATCAGAAACGGCGACCTACAGTAAGTGAGATGTTGAAAATGAAGGGTAGCTAGCCGGTGTAGCAAGATATAGTGTTTCGTTTTGATTGTATGTGTGAGTAAAAAAATTGTGCAGAAAGGAAGTGAGCGTGAACAAGTGCGAATGAATGTGCTGAGTGAAAAAAGTAAAAGAGGTGAGCTACGACAGTTCACCTCTTTTTGCTTTAGGGGGGTATTTTAAGAAATTATAGAACAAATATGAAAAGTACGGCTACCGCTGCTAAAGTCCATGCTAGTAAGCTAATGTTAAGTTCTAGAACAGTTGCCTTGCCAGCAGCCAATTTAGCCTTTCTATTTTTTATCTCATAGGCAATAGTTAATAAAGCTACTGCAAAATAAATCCAACTAATTAGTGGTATCAGTTTCATGTTTATAAGTTTTATATTGTAAATATAAGTTATGTTTTTAAATAAATTACAAGAAAATAGATTTCGTTTTAATAATACAGGCTGTACATACTAATGAAACAAAAGCCTACAACCGTTCCTGAACAAAAACGACCGTTGGTGAACTAGATTAGGATTGGGGGCTGTGGTGATGCTATTTTTACATCAGCATCCGAGGAAAAAGTGAAAATGAATGTGCTGAAAGAACCGTGAGCGTGTATGTGTAGCAATGAAGTGAAAACGATATAGTGAGAAAAGGATGCGAGCGTGCAGTTTGTATTTTATGTGAGAAAACATTTGGCGGGCTTTCTAGCCCGCTTTTGTTTTGTATAGGGGTATACCCCTACTACCGTTTATCAACAAAAACGACCGTTAGTGAACTTAAGAACAGTTAAATGGTATAATAAAGTCATCTTTATAATAGATATAGTGCTCCCGGGCCCCAAAGCCACATGAGTGAGTAAATGTAAGGGAGTATCTGTACAGATTTGGTTATGTGTGGAAGTGTGATAGAAAGATTTTTGTGTTGTGTGAGAAAACAAAAGGTATCGCGCCCTGTGGCATGATACCTTTTGTAGTATATAGCAGTACTGCTGTTATTAGTAACTATAGGTATACTCGTTTACAGTGTTTCCCTTTCTGCCATAAAGTACTAGTTGGTGTGGCTTAAAAATGGTTTGGTCGCCATATATCTCGTCTATTTCAGTAATGTCTTTATAGATGCTATTGTTTATTATTAGCTGATATTTGCCTTTATCTGTGCAGATAAGCACATAAAAGCCATCATCGCTAATACCTCCGGCTATTAAGTCGCCTTTTCGTGGTTCTTCAAAGCGGCTGTATTCAGTATTAATAGGGGGTAGGGGTTTAGATAGTGTGTTTTTATAGGCTATGTAGCTCACAGTACCAAGATTAACCCCTGCAAAGCTTTCGTAGCCCGATGCCGTGTTTTGCGGTAGTTGCTCGCTATTCCATATGCTGAATTTCTTTTTAGCTACTGCTTTGCTCAACAGTACATCGTTACGGTAACAGTATACCGAGTCTTTAGCCGCATAGAAATATAGGTTGCTGCCATCGGCTTGTATAATAACCGGATGTATGTTGTAGCCGCTTTTCTTTTTTAAGTAGGCCAATTTACTTTCTTTACCATTCACACATTTATAAGGGCGCTCTACGCCTAGTGTATCGGGGCGATAACCAAATAGAGCAAACCCCTGTGGGCTAATGCTTAGAGGAGATGAAGAGCTATAGTTTAGCGGCTGTTCCTTACCATTTATATTTAAAAAAATATGGGCAGCACTTTCGGTATTGTAGGTAAAGGCATAGTTGTTCTCATCGCTTACCTCTATATGTATTTCTTCATCGCTATTTATCAGTATATCTCCTGTTGCCGGATCTTCAGTGTAAGAGCGTGCTTGGTTTATTTTGTTGTATAGCCTACCATTTACCAATACATAGCATTGCGTATCGGCACAGCCCCAAAACGCATAACCATTGTTGGTGCTGTTAAGGCTGCTATATTCCACCTTGCCAAATGGGCCAAATGTTTTATCTCCGGCATGCAAGGTATATAAGCCTTTATTAGCTTTACTGTAAATGTAAAAGCCATTATCATTTACATCTATATCGCCAAAAGGCGCACTTGAGGTATCTATTAGTTTATAATTGTAAAATAGCTTATAAATGCCTTTTTCCTGATAGGTATATAAATTGTGGTTATTATCGCTGAAGGCACATTGCCAGGTTTGCTTTCCGGTATCAAAGGTGGTTACCAGGCTATCGTTAATGTACAGGTAGCTAGTGGCACCTACGCTTAGTTCGGCAGCTACGTTTTCTTTACCATATTCTAGTATTTCTCTTATCCTGCCCGGTTTAGGACCATAAATGCGGGTACCTGCTTTGTTTTTAAAATAGATAGTTTTTTTAGTGCTATCGGCATAAAAAGCATTAGCCACCAATGCTTTATAGGCAGTGGTAGCAATAGCTTTATCCCAGTATACTGGGCCTATTTTACGTTGATGTGTTTGCAGTTGAAATTTTTCAACCTTGCTTTTCATCATCGTTTCGTAGTAGTAGCCGCCAGTTGAGTTAAATGCCGCTCTGAATGCTTTTATAAGCATAGAGTCGCCGGCATCGCTAACTACGGGTTTTACAGTAGGCTCTTGAGCCTTGGCTGTAAATGCTAGTATACTAAGTATGCCTATAAAAATATGTTGCTTCATGTTTTGGTAGTCCTAGAGATTTTGTATGTGTAAGAACAGTGTATGTACGATACATAAATTTGGCGGCCGTAGAGCCGCCAAAGTAAGAAGTATTAATGCCCTGCCGGAGCCGATACCGGGCCACTATTGTCGGGCCACTTAGCCACAAATGCTTTTTGGTAGTCGGGCCATGGCTGGCTTTTATATAAGTTTTCGCCAAAGTATTTTAATATCATTTCCATTTGGTTCACGTTTAAGTAACCAGGTATGGGTTGCGGATTCATGTAGCGCTCTTCCATAATAATGGTTGTTGGGTAAGATAGCTGATTGCGCATAAGCTCTGCCGCCAAGGTATTGGCACGTACCGCAGGGTCAAAGTAGTAATACTTGCCCATAAAGCGAATAGTGTCTTTACGCTCTGCATCAAACTTTACACAGTAGAAGTTTTCATTCATATAGTCTATTACCGCAGGATTTTCAAAGGTAGTAGCATCCATTTTTTTGCACCAGCCACACCATCCGGTATACATATCCATATATACCTTTTTAGGTTTTTCTTTCATTTTGGCTTGTAGGTCGTCTATAGAAAGCCATTTGATGCTGGCTTTTTCCACCTTAGGCGGTGCTTGCTGCACCACAGGTTTAGTAGCCGTTTTAGTTGCTGGTTTTGCAGCCGGCTTTGTTGTTGTCTTCTTTTGTGCGAAAGCTGTTGAGCCTGATAGCAGTACTATTGATAAAAATAATATAACGCCTCTCATTGATATAAGCAGTTTAAGGAAACGAATTTACAATTAATCCATGTAGTTTTGTTTTACAACATCGTAATTTATGACAAAAATAGCAGTAGCTGTAAGTGGTGCCAGTGGGGCAATATATGCCAAAGTGTTGCTAGAGCAGCTAGCAAAAATGAAAAATCAGGTAAGTGAAGTGAGCCTTGTGTGGAGCGATAACGCACGCACTGTGTGGGAATATGAATTGGGTAATACAGATTACGATAAGTATGACTTTAAGGTGTGGGATAAGAGCAATTTTATGGCTCCTTTTGCTTCGGGTAGTTCTAGTTATCAGGCACTTATAATATGCCCGTGTAGTATGGGCACTGTGGGCCGTATAGCCGGTGGTATTAGTAACGACCTGGTAACCCGAGCTGCTGATGTAATGCTAAAAGAAAGAAGAAAACTAATATGTGTGGTTAGGGAAACACCCTACAACCTAATACATTTAAAAAATATGACTGCCGTAACCGAGGCCGGAGGTATCATTTGCCCGGCTTCACCATCGTTTTACAGCAGGCCACAAACCCAGGATGAAATGGCGCTGACTGTAGTGCATAGAGTACTGCAGCTAGCAGGCCTTAATACTGATGGTTATAAGTGGGGAGAACAATAAAATATATACTGCAACACTACATACATGAGTTATAACAATTCTTTAGACAGACTAAGGCGCATAATGGACGAACTGCGTACGCAATGCCCTTGGGATATGAAACAAACGGTACACACACTGCGCCCGCAAACACTGGAAGAAGTGTATGAGCTAGCAGATGCGCTGAGTGCTGAAGATTGGAAAGGCATAAAAGAAGAATTGGGCGACTTGCTGTTGCATATAGTATTTTATAGTCGTATAGGTGCCGAGCAGCAACAGTTCACGCTAGAAGATGTAATAGAAGGTGTATGTAATAAACTGGTGCATCGTCATCCGCACATATATAGCAGTACCGTAGTGAAAGATGAAGCAGAGGTAAAGCAAAACTGGGAACGCATAAAGCAGCAAGAAGGCAAAAAATCTATTTTAAGTGGATTGCCCACCTCTTTACCTGCTGTGATGAAGGCACTAAGGCTACAAGAGAAAACAAAAACAGTAGGCTTTGAGTGGGATAATACTGAGCAGGTGAAGCAAAAAGTAGATGAGGAAATACAGGAGCTATATGAGGCAGTTGCCGAAGGCGATGCTAAACATATGGAAGAAGAAATGGGTGATGTGTTTTTTGCGTTAGTAAACTATGCACGCTTTATACACGTAGACCCTGAAAAAGCATTAGAGCAAACCAATAAAAAATTTATAAGAAGATTTCAACGAGTAGAAGAGATGGCTGCCGAAAAAGGTAAAAGCCTACATGATATGACGCTAGCTGAGATGGATGCACTTTGGAATCTGGTAAAACAGGAAGAAAGACAGTAATATGCTAACGTTCAGACGATATCCTTATACCGGATGGCTGGTGCTAAGTCTGCTACTATGGTTGGTGGTAGGTGTGCGCCTATTCACCAATCGCCAGTCGGTAATGCCTGAACGTATGGCTGCACAAATAAATGCAGACCTGCAAAATAGAGATTCACACGCTAAGGATATAATAAATGATGCTGTGGCCTTAGACCATGTGGTAAGAGGGGTATTACCCAAAGACCAAATGGATAAAATATGTGCCCTGCCGGTATACTTATTTATATATAAAGGAGATTCTTTACTCTTTTGGAATAATAATGCATTGGTAAGTACTCCTAGAGACTCTGTAGCGGGAGCAATAGCCCTATTCCACAATAGAAATGGAGTGTACCTGCGCCGGGTGGTGCAGCACAATGGGTTTACTGTAATAGGCCTATCGCCTATACAGATTACCTATCCTATGGAAAATGATTATCTGCATTCGCACTTTGTAGCCTCTGATAATATTCCTGAAAGCACGCAAATACTAAGTACTAAACCCGCTACGCTGGGTAATTACTACCCTATAACTATAGATAATAAGGTAGTAGGCTATGTGGCCTTTAATATGGGTGACCTGCAAAAATGGACGCCTGATATAAGTATGATAGTGCTGCTAGTGGCAGCTATACTTACTGCGCTAGCGTGGTTGCAACTTATGGCTGTGCATCTTAATCGCAATCGCTCGCCATTGGTCAGCTTTGCTATGCTTTTTTCTGTGATAATGGCACTACGCATAGCCACTTATATATGGGGTATGCCGTTTCACTTAGATGCACTAACCCTATTTTCTCCGCTTTTATATGCCTCTAGTAAGCTGCTTCCTTCGCTGGGCGACCTCATAGTAAATATACTTTTGGTGCTATGGGTAGTAGTATTTATAGCCAGACATACTTCTTACCGCACCTTTTTTACACATAAGTTATCGCTAGTAGCTCGCTGGGCTTATGCGGTATTGTTTTCGGTGGCCATTACAGCCCTACTGGTGTTTATGCTAGGCCAAATAAAGAGCCTGATACGCGATTCTACCATATCTTTTGATGTTACACATGTTTCTACCCTAAGTATGTTTTCGGTAATGGGTTTGGTTACCATCCTCATTATGGGTACTATTACCTTCACCGTATTTTATTTAATTAATATACAGCTTAATGCCCTATTGCGTAGCAAGCCACTAAAGTATATAGTAGTGGCAGCAGTTTATCTAATACTTAGCTATACTGTTCCTTACTTCAGAACAGAGCTGGTGTGGTATGCGCTATTCTTTTTACTAGCATTTTTAATATTAACAGATATTCCTCATTTTGGGTTATCGTCTAGGCTGCTAGAGCCTCATATGATGGTGTGGGCCTTTTTGCTCTGTTTAGCATGTACCGGATTAACCAGATTTTACAATACTATAAAAGAGCTAGATACCCGCAGAGCTTATGTAGACCAACACTTATCTCCACGTAGAGATGATGTAATGGAATATTACTTTGATGAAAAGGCCAAAAATATTGCCAATAGCAGCGAGATAAAAGCATTTTTTAAACTACCTAGCCCTGAGATAAGACTACAAATAGGTAAGCTGATAGATAGCCAATACCTAAATGCAGGACCATTGAATAAGTACCAGCTAAAAGTATATTTGTTTGATGCGGCCGGGTATGGCTTGTACAACAAAGATTCTGTAGACTTCCTAAGGTTGAATAATGACTTAAAAGAAGCTAGCAGTACCAACTCTTCTTACCTGTTTTATAAAGAAGCCATACTAGACCGCCACTACTATATAGGCAGTATACCGGTATATAGTAGCGAGGTGAATAAGGTAATAGGCTATGTGGTGGTAGATATGGAGCTGAAGAAAGCTGCTACCGAAACCGTTTATCCTGAGTTGTTGCAGCCGGCATCGGGCAGATCGTCGAATACGGTGGATTATGCTACCGCGGTGTATGTAAATGGACAGTTGATAGCGCAAACCGGAGAATATGCGTTTAAAGTATCTATATTAGACACACTACCCGAAAGACAGTATATATATGTAGATAATAAAGGTGTAAAAGAACTGGTATATAAAGTAACCGATAGAAGAACGGTAATAGTGGTGCATCACCACAACAAAATAATAGAGGCCGTAACGCTATTCTCTTACTTGTTTGGTTTAGAAATAGCTATTGCTATAGTTATACTGTTGTATCAGTTGTTTTTATCCTATTTTGCTAAGACCTCCTTTGATAAAAAATACATTCGCCTTACCCTGCGTAGGCGGGTGCATCTTTCTATGCTAGTGGTAGTTTTCTTGTCATTTGTAATCATAGGCTTTGTTACCATTCAGTTTTTTGTTACAGAGTATAGAGATACTAATAATGAAAAGCTAAATGTAGCGCTACAGTTTACCCGCCACGGAGTAACCGATTTTTTACAGTCGCAGCAAGGATTATATAATCAGGCTTATTTTGATTATTCGGCACATTCGGTTCCATTCAAATCTTTTTTATCTAAAATAGCTGCTGAGCAAAAGGTAGACATCAACATATTTGATGCAGGGGGTAATTTGGTTACTACTTCTCAAGACGAAATTTTTAGTAGGGGTTTACTATCTGATAAAATGCGTCAAGAGGCCTTTTATGAATTGAAGTATATACGTAGTTCGTTAGTGGTACATAACGAAAAGGTGGCTAACCTAGAGTATATATCGGCTTATCAGCCAATACGTAACGATGAGGGAGCAACACTAGGATATATAAATATTCCGTTTTTTACTTCGGAGAAAGATCTTGATTACCAAATATCAAACATAGTAGTTACGCTAATAAATTTATATGCTTTCATCTTTTTATTATCAAGCATACTTACTCTGTTTGTTACAAAATGGATAACACGCACTTTTGATATCATCATTAAACAGTTTGATAAGTTAAACCTAGAGCAAAATGAGCGTATAGTATGGCCATATGAAGACGAAATAGGTAAGCTGGTGAATGAGTATAACAAGATGGTAGCCAAGGTAGAGGACAATGCATTGAGGTTGGCACAGTCGGAAAGAGAAACCGCATGGCGAGAAATGGCCAGGCAGGTAGCCCACGAAATTAAAAACCCGCTAACGCCTATGAAGCTGAATATACAGTATCTGCAACAGGCTATGCGCAACGACAATCCGAATATTAAGCAACTTACAGATAGGGTTTCGGCATCTATAATAGAGCAAATAGATAACCTTTCTTATATAGCATCAGAGTTCAGCAATTTTGCCAAGATGCCTGAGGCTAAAGCTGAAGAAATAGATATGGTATTGCTGCTGAACAAAATGACGCAGCTATATATAAACGATACCGTAGTAAAAGTAACCTTAGACTATACAGGTGATGGTTATATTGTATTAGCCGATAAAAGTCAGCTATTAAGGGTTTTCACCAATTTGCTAGAAAATGCCAAGCAGGCAATACCCGAAGATAAGCAGGGTATAATACAAGTAAGCATGACCAAAGATGCCGAGGGCATGCTAATAGCCATAGCCGATAATGGAAGTGGTATAAATGAAGAAGTAGCAAAGCGGATTTTTCAACCCTACTTTACTACTAAATCATCTGGTACCGGTTTAGGCCTTGCTATGACTAAAAAGATTATTGAGTTTTGGAAAGGCAAAATATGGTTTGATACCGAAGAG
>CAYWUY010000090.1:0-9248 GCA_964461535.1 uncultured Flavipsychrobacter sp. | reverse complement strand
TTACTTGCTAAATATGTTGTATTTTATAATGCAATAAAGTGCTCTAAAAGCGTCTTTCCAGCCTATTTTTTTACCTTCTTCGTAAGTGCGTCCATAGTAAGAGATACCTACTTCATATATTCTTATTTTGGGCACTCGAGATATTTTGGCGGTTACCTCTGGTTCGAAGCCAAAGCGTTTTTCTTTAAGCTTTATGGATTGTATTATCTCTCTTCTAAACAACTTATAGCAAGTTTCCATGTCTGTAAGGTTTAGGTTGGTGAGCATATTAGAAGCTAAAGTGAGCCATCTATTACCAATAGAGTGCCAGAAGAATAAAATACGATGTGGCCTGCCACCCATAAAGCGGCTGCCATATACTACATCGGCAAAGCCGCGGAGTATAGGTCGTAATAATATATTATACTCTTCAGGGTCGTATTCTAAATCGGCATCTTGAATAATGACGTAATTACCTGTAGCCTTAGCAATACCGGTATGTAGCGCAGCACCTTTACCTTGGTTTACCTCATGCTTGTAGTAAGATATGGGCAGCTCGGGGTTTTCAGATTTATATTTTAGAACAGCGTCTTCTGTATTATCTTTTGAGCAGTCGTTAACAATGATTACTTCTTTTTGAATATCATTTAATAGCGAAATCTCTTTGATTTTATTCAAGATAACGTGGATGGTAGCCCCTTCGTTATAAGCAGGAATAACTATAGATAATACTTCACTCATATATAAACAATAAGCTGCAAATATACAGTTATTTGTATCGGTAGAGTAGTTGGAAACAGCCAATTATACTAATGAAATTATAAAATAGACTGTAAAAGAGGCCTGCTAACAGTATAGCGGTAACGGATATAAGGCTTTGCAGAAGAGGCTTTATTTATATAGAAAACCCATAAAATGTAAATAATTAGTTTTATTTTCGTTCTCGCACACAAAATACTATCGTATGAAAAAAATAATTGCATTAGCAGTGTTCCTGCTAAGTATGGCTTTACAAAGCTATGGTCAAACGTTTTGGAGGCAGACTCAGGCTAATATGCATCTGACTTATCTCTTTCCAAGGGCACATTTTAAAACTGGAGAAGGAGGCGTAGTATGTTACACGAACGATGGTGTGTATGAAGGTGGCAGTAAAACGTTTTTCATCAATAAATATGGTGATACCACACGTACATATAATCATCTCTTAGACACTTTACTAATATATACACCTGATTACCATTTATATGATGCATATGGGTTAGTATTTGAAGACACTGAAAGATATATGGCTGTAGCAAGCTGTGTTACTAGACTAAACAATGGTAACTACATGTTTGGATGCTATCCAAATGATTCAAATAATATTGACAAAATTAAATCTGTAATCTTAACAGATAGTTTGGGTAATGTACTTAGAACCAGATTTTTTGACGACACTGTAAAGTATAATAGTGGGGGTACTTTTAATGAATGTAAAAGAAGTCAGATAAAAAGAATTGGCAATACAGACAGTGCATACTTCTTTTATAACGAAAAGCAGTCATTTGAAGATACAACAGTCGCTTCACTGGGATGGACACATGAGAGGTACTTTTTTAACTTATATAAACTCGGTCCTGATTTAGATACCTTATGGCATTTGCGATATAGATATAAAATTGATTGCTATTCTAGTTGTCTTTACTATTCTTGGCACTACAACGGTTATTTAGATGATGTAATTTTTACGAGTGACGGAGGTGTTCTAATTTCATATTATCACGATACAGATAATAATTTCAGCTTAAATATTCTAGGTGGTAGTGGTTATAGAGTTAAAAACCACTTGGTAAAAATTGATGGTAATGGTAATATAGTATGGCAAAAAAATGCAACTGACTTAATTGGAGTTCCTACAACAGATTACTATGATATTTATCCAAAATTTGAAATGGGGGATTCCTCTATAGTATGTGAAATAAAAGATAATTATAGCTCAACTATTCGGCATATGGTAAGGATAGACCGTAATGGTAATTTATTAGACTCTGTTAGTTCTTTTTTATCTGGGGGAGCTGCAGAAGCAGCTTTTCCTATTGGCTATGGAAAAATTGTAGCACCTTTTATCGATGGAAATCACCTCATGATATTCAACAAACATTTTAATCATCTGGAGACTATACCAACTCCATTTCCTGGAGTAGATATTAGTGTGGCTCGTACTTTTTTTGAGAATACTACTGGAGGTGTGTTTTTTTCTAAATATAAAGAAATTGATCCCACCACGCATATTGTACACTTTATAAATTTTGATAGCAATTTTAACGTTTACCCATCAAAAATAACTGGCAAAGTAGTACTAGATAGAAATAACGATTGTATACATAATGCAGGAGATTTAATAAAGCCAGCTTCACTAGTTGCACAAGAAGTAGGAACTGATAGATATTATTATAGGTTTACTAATGATTCTGGTAACTACTCTTTTTCTTTACCATATGGTAACTATACAATAACCCACCCAGTGAGTGCTAATAAACTAACCGAATGTGGTGCTTATACTACCAATGTAACGGAACCTATAATCTACTCGGGTCATGACTTTTATGATACACTAGTGCCTGGAATTAAAAATTTTAGGGTTGAACTTTTTAATAGTAGAATGCGCCCCGGGGATAGCTGCTACCTAACAACATTTTTACAAAACCTAGGTTCTGTAGATGTAGACTCTGTTCTTAATATAATATTAGACAATAGAGTTGCTTTTGTAGATGCTAATGTAACACCTACGGCTATATCGGGAGATACACTAAAGTATAATCTGCACTTAGTACCTGATAGCTTTTACGTTATACAACTCAGAATAATTCCAAACACTAGCCTTATAGTAGGCGATACGCTACATTTTATGGCATACTCTCCGTTTAATAATAATGTAGACCCTACTAGCGACTCTGTATTTTTAGATGCTCCTGCATTTACGGCATACGACCCTAATATAAAAATGGCTAACCAGCCGTTATACTTCCCAAAGAATAATGATTTGGTGTATACGGTATGTTTCCAAAACACGGGTAATGATACGGCAAGGCGCATAGTAATAGAAGATACCATTAGCAGTCTGCTAGATATACCTACGTTTATGCTACTCTCTAGCACCCATGATACACCTGAGGTAAAATGGACTGTAGGTAATAAAGTGCAGTTTATTTTCAAAAACATTTATCTGCCTGATAGCAATGTAAATGAGCCGGCAAGCCACGGTAGTTTTTCTTATAAAATAAGCCCTAAGGCTACAGCAAATGAGGGAGATACTATACTAAATACTGCATACATTTACTTCGACTACAATCCGGCTATAATAACCAATACTACTGTAAACATACTGGAGAAATCAAGAGTAAGTAGCGTAAATCACTTAACGGAACAAGATAAGATTATAGTGTACCCTAACCCAACTAATGGTAATGCTTACATAAAGCTACCTAGTAGCATTACAGATGTGGCTATAACCATTACCGATATGAGTGGCCGCGTGGTGCAGCAGATAGAGCGCAGCCAACCAACGGTAGAAATAAGCCTAAAAGAACCTCCTGGCATATATCTGGTAAAAATTGTGAACAAAAACAACAATGCCATTTATTATAAGAGGATAACAAAATACTAGTAAAATAACAGCCCGGTGCAAAATGGTTTTAACCCAACAGCACCGGGCTTTTTCTTATATACTAGCTACTGAAATGTCTGTTATAAAAGAGCGGCTATGACTATAGTAGCGCCTAGTGTTAAGATGTAGATATGTTTATAGGTAAGTGCTAGTATGTGGCTTCAGGCTTTTAAGTACTAATAAATAAGTGGTTTTAATGCTATAGCAAAAATGTATACTGCTGAAGGAAAGAATACAGAAATATGATAGGGTAGTAATACTAGTATTGTTATTAATATTTATATTTGTTTGTCCTAAAGCCTTAATCATGAGAAAAAGTCTATTCTTACTCTTATTTTATCAATTACTTTCTTTGCCGGTTTTTTCTCAACCGTTTACATATCATAAACATGTTGATAGTGGCTCATACGATAGGTATGGAGGTGTTATGTCTAGCGATTTAAATGCGAGATATGTGTCTTACTATGATGCAACACACGAAAAAAACTACATAGACATACTGAATAAATATGGTGAAAATAGAGTGCGCATATCTGCTGATATAGATACGCAGATTATTTATAAAAAGCGAATAACAGATTTTAGTGGTAGCCGCTATGAGTATGACACCTCAAGGTATAGTTTAATAAATGGAAAGTTAATAACAATACAGAATGGCGATTTAATTTTCCCCGTTACAATAAGGTATAATCACCCACCCATTTTTTTACATACAGATTCGCTAGGCAGGCGTATAGGCAATTATTATGTACTTCAAGATTCTAATTATGCCTACTATTCTAGCAGTATAGATTCATGGGAAATGCAAACTGCGATGTTTGAGACTTCATGCAGGCTGTATAGTATTAAAAACTCTGATAACTTTTATTTGCTAGTAGGTAAGTATAGTACCAAAGTAGATACTATATGGGAAGAGCCAACACTAGTAGATAGTACTATTATTACAGTATATAAAATGACGAAAGACTTTGATATACTGATGAAAAAGGATTTTGTGTGCTTAGAAAAACAAAAAAACGAAAGAACATCTTCTCCTGAATTTCAGTTTTTATCGCTATTTCAGCCTACGCTTGATGGTGGCTTTTTAATCTCTTCTCGTCATGAGCCCGATAACCTAACCTTTACAGATGCACGCAGTGTGCGTAGAAAGCTACTGTATTTAGATAAGTATAACGCCAACGGAGAGCACGAATGGCAGAAAAGCCAATTAGATTATTTAGACACTACTAATAAGTGGCTAGCCTATCATTCAGGCTTTTATCAGATGCCAGATTCGGGATACATTTTTCAAGAGTTGCTGTGCGACTCGGCATTAATATATTCTCTTCAGTATGATGTAAAACACAAAGCTATAATAAGCGTAGATAAGTATGGTAATACTATAGGCGTAAAAACCAATGATGAACTACCTCGATTCTTTTCCTATACTCCGCTTAGTAGCAACAAAGTACTATTACTAAACGCTAGTAACCCTGACAATTATTTACTGTATGACAGGAAACTACAGTATATAAAGCCTATTTATACGCATATACCAATGCCATACTATTTCTTAAGGCTATACCCTAATGACATAGGCGGTGCTTTTTATCAGACGGCTACCTACAAATCAGGCAATTCTTTGGAACACGATTTTTATGTATTTAATTTCGACAGTAACCTAATATATAACCCCAATATACTAAGTGGGCGTGTAGCCAATGATGTAGATAATAACTGTGCAATTAACTATATCGATAAATTTAGGAGTAATACTGTAAAGGCCGTCAATAAAGATGATGGTAGTGCCTATTACGGATTTTGTAATGATAAAGGAGCTTATACCATAAATGTGCCTACTGGTAATTATGACATCATACATAAGACTTACAGCCATGTAGCACCAAGCTGCGGCAAGTATAACAACCTTGATGTACACCCCGAGCAAAAGTATACAGGACTCTACTTTTGCGATACTATTGTACCCCAGGTAAAAGACCTGAGAGTATATATACTAAACTCTGTGGCTACACCACAAGATTGCCAGATACAGGTATGCGCTAACAACTATGGTAGCGATACAGTGCGTACTCAGTTGAAAGTAGTAATAGACAATAGGTTTTCTTATGTAGATGTATCTTACGAGCCTATATCTATTAATGGAGATACCTCTGTATACGAACTGAATTTACCGCCTGATAGTGGCTTCTTTTTTAAGATAGATTTACTGCCTAAAATAGCACCATATAATACAATGGATAGCTTTACATTTTACGCATATGCACCCTATGCTAATACTGATACCTTACATGCTGATTGCGTGACACTGAAAACTACATTTAAAAATGCATGGGAAAATACTGCACTATTCACCAATCAACCGCTATATGTATCGGCAGAGCAAGAAATAGCCATAACCACCTGCTTTAGAAACTATGAAACGGATACGGCAAAACATGTGGTTATAGACTTAGAGCTGGATAAAGAATTTGATATAAGCTCGTACGAATTGCTAAGCTACACTCTTAAAAAGCCCGAGATGAGTATATTATATACCGGCCATTTACAGTTTAGATTTCATGACATAGCGTTGGCTTATGAAAAAAACGCCTGTTTTTCATATAAAATGAAATATAATGAGTTAGCAAGAAAGGGTGATACCGTGAAAGTAATTGCTAAAAAATATGTGGAATATACAGCGCCTATGGACTTTCCTATATACAGCACATTCAACATAATAAACTATCCTGAACGTGAAGAGATAATTACACAATATCCGCAACTACAAGTATACCCTAACCCTACTACAGGACATGTAAATATAATATTGCCCGAAAACTGCAATGCAGGCTTGCTAAGCATATATGACCTAACCGGAAGGCAAGTATATACAAAACAAATAGCCGATAAGAAAACCGAACTGCAACTAGATGTTGCAGCAGGCATATATCTGGTAAAGCTTGCCAATACTGCAACCAAAGCAACCTATGTAGAAAAGCTAATGATACAGCATTAAAAAAAGTAGACCTCTAACGCACCCAACAATATAATTTATGATAAAAAAGCTACACTATACCTTAATCCTATTGCTGTTGAGTACACTATATGCAGCGGCACAGCCTTTTGTTTTTTATAAGAAAGATGTTGGCCATTTGCAAGTTGGTATGTATGATAACAATAGGCATTTTATTAACTATACGGACAAAAATACTGGTGTAGACTACATTCAAATACTAGATAACTATGGAGATTCTGTAGGAATAATTAATAGACGTATAGATACAGCTATAGTATATAAAAGGCTTGAAACTACAATGGGTGGCAGTACTTATGTAGATGAACCTAATAACTATACCAAAATAGTAAATGGAGGTATAATGCTAAGAAGTGGTGATGTAATACTAGGCATTAACCAGTGTGTTACTTGCAGGCCTATATTTATGCATACAGACCCAACAGGTAAAAAAATAGGACCCTATTTTGTTTTGCCGGACTCTAACTATGTGTATGATAAAAAATCCATTGCCTACCCCGATGGAACAGTACCATATAGGCTATACAGCAATAACTCTGACAGCTTTTACTTAGTAACATGCAAGCGTAGAACCTACAAAGACACTACCGGCCCCATAAACCATTTGTATGACAGTGCTATTGCTACTGTATATAAAATGAATAAAGACTTTACTGTAATCTGGAAGAAGGATTTTGTGTCTTTAGAAAATTTTAATGTTGATAGTGGAGCTTCTTATGAATTTCAACAGCTTGAATTATTTACTCCTACTTTAGATGGGGGATTTATAATTGCGTCGCATCATGATAGCGGGCAGCTTGGGTTAACCAGTACAATACAGTATGCTAGATGGAGGATGGGCTATGTAGATAAATATGATGCTAATGGAGAACACCAATGGCAAAAAAATCAAAGAGAGTTAGGTGATACCAGCTATTATGAAAATATATTGAGTATGAATTTTTGCCAGTTTCCGGATTCTGGTTTCGTGTTCTTACAAAGGCGATATGATACTATCTCCCCCTTTATTCCTTATATACCAATACAGCTTTCGAAAAAATGCCTGGTATTAATGGATAAGAATGGAAATTTTAAGGGTTGTATAAGTGATGACTGGGAGCCCAGGTTTGCTCAGTTTGTTCCCTTAGGCAATAAGTACATTCTATCTCAGCACTATAGTAATAGCAATGTGTTTTTATTGTTTGATAGGCAGTTTAACGTAGTAAAACCTATAGTTAGCCCGTTCCCGTATAATACATATCAGAAAGAAATTTACAGTAACGACATTGGAGGTGGATATGTGAAGTTTTACCAAGCTGATACTAGTGGTACAATTATAGATGTGTGCATTATAAACTTTGATAGTAACCTTGTTTATAATGTAGCTAAGATTGGTGGGCGTGTGGCTAATGATATAGACAAAAACTGTGCTATAAATTATAACGATAAATTTAGAAGAAGTGCAGTTAAGCTTACTAATATAGCCGATAGTAGTGAGTATTACGGTTTTACTAATAGTATGGGCTACTATAATATACCCATACCCAATGGCGTATATGCAATAGAGCATCCTACACACAACCATGTAGCTGCCGAGTGCGGTAAATATCCCATAACAAATGTTATACATCAGAACAACTATAATGGTATGTACTTCTGCGATACTGCCATACCGGGTTTAAAGGATTTGAGAGTATATATTTTAAATAGCATAAGCATGCCCTATGATGTTACAGAGATGCATGTGGCAGTGCGTAATTATGGCTATAGCAGCGTAAAAGATGTGTTGAAGTTTGTAATAGATCCTGCCTTTACTTACCTAGACTTCTCTATACCTACCTTAAAAATTGATGGAGATACTTCTTATTTTGATCTGAATATTCCACCCGATAGTGGCTTCTTTTTTACAGTAACACTAGCCCCTAAAAATATGCCTTATAATGGTGTAGATAGTGCTACGTTTATGGCCTATGTGCCCTATGCCAATACAGATACTATGCATGCAGATTCGGTAGTGCATAAAACACTATTAATGAGCGTGCGTAGAAGTAATTATTTATTTACTAATCAGCCGCTATATATACCTGCGCATCAAGAGATAGCAGTAACTAATTGCTTTAGCAATGTAGACTTAGATTTTGCTCATGGTGCTGTAATAGAGCATATTTTAGATAAAAAACTAGACATTACTTCTTTAGAGTTATTAAGCCATACGCATTTAGAGCCTGATATTTATGTAACGCCAGGTGGTAACCTCAGGTTTAGTTTTGAGCAAATAAACCTGAATAACTCAGGGAAAAGCCAGGCCTGTTTTTCTTATAAAATAAAACCTAAGCCTAGTGTAAAAAATGGCGATAGCATTATGATAGAATCTATAAAATATATGGACTACTTTAAACCTATATACTCTGACAACATAACGCTGAATATA
This sequence comes from uncultured Flavipsychrobacter sp., assembly GCA_964461535.1. Lineage (GTDB taxonomy): Bacteria > Bacteroidota > Bacteroidia > Chitinophagales > Chitinophagaceae > Flavipsychrobacter. The sequence goes on along the minus strand of CAYWUY010000090.1, from coordinate 200 downwards.
GTACAAAAAGAGGAAGTGAAAGATACACTAGTGCAGACAGCCCAATTGCAAGTATACCCCAACCCCACTACAGGAAACCTAACAATAGTGCTGCCTCAAAGCTACCAAGAAGGAACTATTAGTATACATGATATGCTGGGTAGGCAGGTATATGAGCAATATACTAGCGATAAAAAAATAGAAATTAAGCTAGATATGGC
>CAYWUY010000089.1:2034-9415 GCA_964461535.1 uncultured Flavipsychrobacter sp. | reverse complement strand
GCGGCGGAGTCATGATAATGATTAGTTTTAGTTCAGGTATCAATTATTGAAAAACACTTCTTTAAGAAAATAGAACGTAGATAGCCTGAATGGCTTTCAAATTTGACAGATTTTAGATGATTTCGGTTGCCCTAAAGTAGCTGAATATTTTTCTAAAGTAATGGATAATGCAAGGAAGGGAGGAATAAAATCGGTAATATTTCAATTATAACTAATCATCCATCTAATTCGGCTAGATTTGCACATACAGTCGCAAAAGTAGTCGATATTAACCAGATCAATGGAGAGCATGTTGCTCCTAATAGTTCGAATGTAAGCACATTACAAAAAGTAATCCAGAACACACCTAAGTGAAGAGAAAATTATGGCCCAGATATTATTGAAAAGATGAACCACGGCAAGCGAATTCAGGCGCCGTGGGCAAATACAATAACGGGTGGGCACTATAATCATATTCATATTTCAATTCCAAAATAAAATGAAAACTATAGCATTTCTATTTTTAATCTGTTTTGTTTGCTGCAATAGTCCACAACGAAAAGAAGAAAATGGCAAACACATACACAATATATCCCTATCGGTTTCGACTTTTGATCATATTCCTGAAGATATCGAGGGTTGTTGTTGTACATTTTTTCTAAAAAATATAGACAAAAACAGAAAATATATTTTCGTTAATGACTTTGCCAATATTGGCTATGCTTACATTAACTCAAATATTGTAAAGTTTTCTTTACAACAAACAAGTAAAGACAACAAAGTGTTTTATTATAGCGCGAAAGATTTTAACGCTATTTTGAAAATTAGACATAAAGTTGATTCTGGCCCAGAGAGTTCTGACATTGTCGCTGATTTAATTATTTCTTCTTCAATTGATACAAATCAAAAACAAACGTTGAGAGTAGTTGGAACATGCGGCTGCTAATTTCCGCCCTTGTTGGTGATAGAACCAATAACGGACGATATAACCAACTAATGAATCGTATATTAGTGTAGGGAAGTAGTAGGTGTTATGGTTGTTGGGGGGAATACCAACAACGGCGAAAAATGAGAATGTGTGCATTTGATGAGCATTTAAATAGAATAAGGGACTAATGAAAAATAAAAGCTGTAAGGCGTTTTGCGTTGTAAAATATAAACCAGAATATTATTCTGAAGAAGGAACATATACTAAGAATGAATGGATATGTTATAGTGATATAGGTAAATCGTTTGATGGTGAGATTCTTACTTTTGAAGAATATACAAGAGTTGAAAATGCTTATATTAACTCAGTAATGTGTATGGTGGCGGCTGTTAAAGCAACTAAATTTAAAGTATTCAATCTCTATAAATTCTCGGAAGAAAAAAATTTCAGAAAACGAAACGATGATTTTTTGTTAGATACCTACAACCTAATAGCTACCAAGAAAGAATATAACATTGAAAATATGCTGGCTAATGTTATTAAAATTGCTCTTAGAAAATATGCTCTCCTAGACATAGAGCTAGATGATGTTTACAAGTCACGTGTTTTTTTTGGAGATGATTATTATATGTATTTCGACTCGAAGTATAATTTACTTCTGCTATATAATAAAATAAAACGATTGGGACTTCATCCTAGATTGAGATAGCACCCAATGGATTCTATATACTGACTCTTACGTCAGCAACAACCACAGTATATATTTGTTCCTATAACTAATGCACTTTTAATTGGAGGTGTAATTATTAATAGCCAGGTGGGTTGTTGGTGCGAACACCAACAACGGCGCAATTATCAAAAGAAACAGTTCTTCTGTTATTATTTAATTGCTCTTGGATTTCAATATTATTCATATAACAATCTAATTTCAGTATTTCTAGATGTCAAAGTACAGAAACTGCACGTTATTTTTCTTCTAATATATAAAAATATTAACGTTTCAATAAAGTTTAAATGTCTAGTTAGCTTTTTCATATTTTTAGAAATAAAATAATTGACATATAAAAACAGCGCAACACATTTCTGCGTTGCGCTGTGGGTGTTATATACGGTTAGTTTATTTTATTGCTTTTCTATTTTTTGGCGGCTAATTATGTGGCCTTGGTCGTCGGCTACTAGTAGTAGATAACGGCCTTGGGGTAGACCTTGCAGGCTGTAGCGCTGGGGTTGGTCGGCATCGGCTATTAGCTCTTCTCCCACGGCTCGGCCTGTCATATCTAGGCATGTAATTTTATCGCCTTTGTGAAGTCCCATGATTAGTAGCGCATTTTCGGGATTAGAGTAGATTGTAATTTCTTGTCTGTTTATAGTAGTATTTATGGGTACAAGAAGATTATATAAGTTATCTAATGTAGTATCGTAAGCTATATTAGCATAAGAATGAAAACGCTCGAAATACATACTATTAGCTGCACTATTTACAGGGGCTAAACGATCGATGTTAAATATAACCACATCAGCATATTCGTCCCAAACGGTATCCGCTACAGCAGCATTTACTACTCTAACCATTGAGGCAGTATTTATATCAGGGGGCAGAAATTTTATAGTATTGATTTCATTAACGGCAACTGTTCTTGTGCCTTCCCTATCGTGTGCAAAAGCTTGCACGTATGAAATATTGTTTCGTGGTGCTGTACTGAGGTTGGTAAAGTTTACAACGACATAGCAAGATAAAAGCGCAGTATCAAGTGTAATAGTTTTTGTTATTTCTACGCTATCAACAACTGTCTTCCATTCACAAATTCTTGAAGAGTGTTCTTCATGGTATGCACTAAAACTACCAATAGAACCCTGACAATGGCCCACATTACGAGCAATATAGGGAGTGCCATCAATGCTTATTGCCCATGCTTCCCAAGGTATAGCCTGAATAAGAGCTGTAGTATCGTAGGCTAGTGTAGCAACAGTGTTACCTAGTGTAGTATTACTGCGTATAAAACCTAAATAATACAATGATGAATGCGTATTGTAATAATAGATAGGTGTTGTGCGCAGGGAATGATTATTGGCCGAATCTGCTTTCTTTCTGCCGTAAAGCACTTGATATGGAGAAACAACAGGTGTATGCCAACCGGGAATAACAGAGTAGGCTACATTTTTCTGTGCCCGAAGGGCTGTAGCAAACATTAGGCTAAATAAAAGAAGTATAGCAGTTAAAGAAATCTTCTTCATAGTATAGTATTGGGCACAAGATACAGAAATTGTATTGCGTACATAAACAAACAGCGCAACACATGTCTGCGTTGTGCTGTGGGTATTGTAATTGCTTAGTTTATTTTATTGCTTTTCTATTTTTTGGCGGCTGATAATGTGGCCTTGGTCGTCGGCTACTAGTAGTAGATAATGGCCTTGGGGTAGGCCTTGCAGGCTGTAGCGCTGGGGTTGGTCGGTATCGACTATCAACTCTTCGCCCTCGGCACAGCCTGTAATATCTAGGCATGTAATTTTATCGCCTTTGTGAAGTCCATTTATAGTTACCGCATCTTTAGTTGGATTGGGATAGGCTACTATCTCTTCTCTGTTGATGGTTGTAATGCTTGTTGTAATGGTATCGGCAATATTAATGTTATATAGATTGTGGAGTGCACTATCTATTGCCTGTTTGCCAAAACAATGGAAATATCTGATAGTTTGGCTATTGGCCGGGTGAGCAGTAGTTCTTCCTACACTATCGGCGGCGCTGTCTACGGGTGCTAAATGATCTATATGAAATATAATGCCAATTGCAAAATCGAGATCAACTGAAAAGTCTGTTGAATAATAAAATAACCCGGGGTGAGTTTCGTTATACACATCAGCTAGTGGGACAGCAAGATGTTCATGCCATGATGCCGGAATGAAACACTTTGCATTTGTATCTGCCGTGCCCATAGCTACCACGCAACTGTCTAAGCTTACAACAGTAGAGTCAGCCACAGATGCTGTAGCACTTACAACAGATGCATTATAAATATTGGGGCGCTGATAGTTGATTCTATTATAGGTCTTGAAATCACCTGTCCATGTCTGGGCATTATCAGGATCAAAAGCACGGACATAATAAATATCATTATGCGCTACAGTACTAAGATTGGTAAAAGTAACTATTGTATAAAAATACAGGGCATTGGTATCAAGCACTATACGCTTGGTTATTTGTATACTATCTACCATACCCCTCCATATGCCATACTTGGTAGAGCCCTCCTCATTATAAGTAATAAAACTACCTAAAGAGTCAGAAGGACAATCGGTAGAGTTTTGCTGATAGGTTGGGCCACCATCTACACTAATAGCCCAGCCCTCCCATGGTGATCCGGGAGTAAAATAATCGCCATCATAAGGGGGCGTTCCTATATCCCAGCCATCCATATTATGATCGCTTACAAAACCTAAGACATCAGTAAGTAAAAAACCAGCACAATAACTTACAATTCCATTATTATGCGGGTGATATCCTGCCGGAGCATCTACTTTACTACCAAATGAGGCATTAGGCTGGGCACCTACTTCTACATACCTACCTTTTAAAAATAAATTACCGGATACTAGCTGCGCTTGCACTGTTGCTGCAAAACATATGCTAACCAATAGTAGCATAAATGCTAAGGATTTTTTCTTCATAGTTATAGTATTTGAATTCAATATACAGAAAAAATCGTGCCAAACTTTATAATTTCTATAACAAAACAAACAGCGCAACACATTTCTGCGTTGCGCTGTGGGTGTTATTATAGTTGGTTACAATTTATTTTACTTGCTGCATGGCCACTAGCTTGTTGTATATGCCGTCTTTGGCTAGTAGTTCTTGGTGGGTGCCGCGTTCGGCTATTTGGCCTTTGTCCATTACTATTATTTCATCGGCATGCTGTACGGTGCTTAGGCGGTGGGCTATAACTATACAGGTGCGGTTTTCCATTAGTTTATTTATGGCCTGCTGCACCACGCGCTCGCTCTCGGTGTCTAGTGCCGATGTGGCTTCGTCTAGTATCATTATAGGCGGGTTCTTAAGTACGGCACGTGCTATGGTTACCCTTTGGCGTTCGCCACCGCTTAGCCTTGCACCACGATCGCCCGCCAGGGTTTCGTATTGCTCGGGCTTTTGCTGTATAAAGTTGTAGGCATTGGCTATTTTAGCGGCTTCGTCTACACGCTCGGGTGTGGCACCACCGGTGCCTAGTGTTATATTGTTGTATATAGTATCGTTAAAGAGTATAGGGTCTTGACTTACCACACCCATCAGGCGGCGCAGGTCGTCTATTTTATAGTCGCGCACGTCTACCCCATCTATGAGTATTTGTCCATCGGTAACATCGTGAAAGCGAGGCACAAGGTCTACCATAGTGCTTTTACCTGCACCCGATGCACCTACCAGGGCTATTATTTTACCCTTGGGTATGGTTAGGTTTACATTGCGGAGTATCTGCTTATCGCCATAGGCAAAGCTTACGTTTTTAAACTCTATTTTGTCGTTAAAGGCAGCAATAGATTGTGCGTTAGGCTTTTCTACTACGGTGTTTTCAGCGGTTATCAATTGCTCTATGCGCTCTAGTGCCGATGTGCCTTTTTGTACATTAGAGAAGGCTGCAGAGAGGTTTTTAAACGGATTGATGATTTGGGTAAAAAAGATGATGTAAGTAACAAAGGTAGAGCCGCTAAGGGTAGAGGTATTGTCTATAATAAGCCTACCACCATACCACAATATAATGCTTACCACTATTACACCCATAGTCTCAGATATAGGCGAGGCCAGTTCTTTACGTGAAGCCATTCTGTTGCGCGTGCGAAACAGAATGTTGTTGATCTTCATAAAGCGGGCATGCATGGTTTTTTCGGCATTAAAGGCTTTTATAACACGCATACCTACCAGGGTTTCGTCTATAGTACCCATCATTTGACCCAGTTGCTCTTGTGCTATGTTAGACGATTTGCGCAGCGACTTGCTGACCAAACCTATCATAACACCGGCTACGGGCAAAAACAATAATAGAAAGAGCGTAAGCTGCGGGCTAATGATAATCATACTGGTGAGGTAGAAGATAATAGTCAGCGGCTCGCGAATGAAGACCTCTAGCACACTCATTACCGATAGTTCTACCTCGTTGATATCGTTAGTCATGCGCGATATGAGGTCGCCCTTGCGCTCTTCAGTAAAGAAGCCTATAGGCAGACTAAGGACTTTTACAAAAATATCGTTGCGCAGGCGGCGCAGTATGGCATTGCGCAGGGGATTGAGTATGTATAGCGATAGATACAAAAAGAAGTTTTTGACTACGGTAAAAAATACTACCGTAATGCAGATGTACTCTAGTGCCACCATAGCGCCTTTGGCGGCTATCAGCTCGTTTACCAGATCTATAAACTTGCCCACCATGCCGCTTTGCTTATTGTTAGACTGCTCGGTAAGCTTAAACAATACGCCAAGCACGGGTGCCAGCATAGAAAATGATAACACCCCGGCTGCAATACTCAGCAGATTGGTAAGAAAGTATAATACTATCTTGCCCTTATAATCTTTGAGATACTTTAGCAGCCTCGATATTTTTTTCATGTGTATGTACTATTGATAATGTGCTAGTACAGCAGTATTAGCTACTACCCTATGGTATAGCTAACACTACCGTCTTTTTCGTCTTTTAATGTTACTCCGGCTTCTGCCAGTTGGTTTCTTATTTGGTCGCTGGTGGCAAAGTCTTTGCGCTTTTTAGCATCTTTTCTTATGTCTATAAGCAGCGCCAATACTTTATCCAGCTTATCGCTTTGTGCCGCTTGCATAGGCTGCATGCCCAATATATCTTCCATAAACACGCTATAGGTGTGCTGTAGCAGTGCAAAGGTGGCTGCGCTAAGGGCATTGGCATTTACCTGCCCACCCTTAATGCTATTGATAACAGGGGTTAGCTCAAACAAATTGGCTATTACTTTGGCGGTGTTAAAGTCGTCTTCCATAAACTCGGTGCACTGGTGGCACCAGTCAGACACTTGTTTATCTAGTGTAGCATCGGTAGCGGCTTCATTGCCCGGATGGCTTAGTTTTTTCAGCACCTCGTAGGCATCCCACAGCCTTCTTGCAGCTTTTTCGGCAGCTTGCAGGGCTTCGTTACTGAAGTCTAGCGTGCTTCGGTAATGGGTTTGCAATACGTAAAAGCGTATAACCATAGGATGGTAGGGCTGCTCTAGCAAAGGATGATTGCCGGAGAACAACTCTGACAGCTTAATAACATTGTTATAGCTTTTACCCATCTTTTTACCGTTGATGGTTATCATGTTGTTGTGCATCCAATACTTTACAGGTGCGTGCCCATGTGCTATAGTGCTTTGTGCTATCTCGCTTTCGTGGTGCGGAAACTGTAGGTCCATACCACCACCGTGTATATAAAACACCTCGCCCAGGTATTTACTACTCATAGCCGAGCACTCAATGTGACATCC
>CAYWUY010000089.1:0-2024 GCA_964461535.1 uncultured Flavipsychrobacter sp. | reverse complement strand
GTGCCAGCCCGGGAAGCCTTCGCCCCAGGGGCTCTTCCAGCGCATAATATGCTCGGGTGGTGCATTTTTCCATAGGGCAAAATCGGCTTTGTTGCGCTTTTCGTCTTGGCCGTCTAGGTCGCGGGTGGTTTCTAGTTGGTCTTCCAACACACGGCCCGATAGTTTGCCATACGGATAGTCGGCAGCATACTTAGCTACATCAAAATATACCGAGCCATTAATCTCATAGGCATAGCCCTTGGCTATGATGTCTTCAATCATGTTAATCTGCTCTACTATGTGGCCAGTAGCCGTAGGCTCTATAGAGGGATCATCGTTGTTAAACAGGCGCATACCATGGTGAAATAGATTGGTGTATTTCTGCACCAGCTCCATGGGTTCCAGCTTTTCCAGTTTAGCTTTTTCGCTTACTTTATCTTGCGCCTCGCGGCCTTCTTCTTCAAAGTGACCAGCATCGGTAATGTTGCGCACATAGCGCACTTTATAGCCCAGGTGCTTTAGATAGCGTTGCACTACATCGAAAGTAATATAGGGGCGGGCATGACCCAAATGGCTTTCGCCCGATACGGTAGGGCCGCACACATACAAGCCCACATAGCCCGGCACCACCGATTCAAAAAGTTCTTTTTGTCTGGTATAAGAATTATATATACGTAGATTATGATTCATATATAGGTAACTACTAATTCGCTTATATAGATATTAATAAAATGCTATTCTAATAAAGATAGCGCAAAAGTAGTTTCTTATACCTAATATATGGTGGTAAAAACGTTAAATAAAAAGGATGGAGGTGGGTATTGTACTGCTTTAGTGTGGGCTACATAGTATAGTAAGCATCACTTCACCACACCCAATAGTCTATTCACCCCATAGACAAATAGAGGGCTATGTAAGCGTGTATATAGTGTGTAACTTAGAATAACACCAAAAAATATACGCATATGGACAGGAAAGGTTTTCTTAAAAACTTGGGGATTGTGGGGTTGTCGTCTACACTACTTCCGCTAGCCGGAATGGCTAAAACTGCGCATCTGCTAGATGAGCCTACGAATGAAGAATTATTGGGCAAAACTACGGCTTGCGCCACATCTCCGGGCGAAACAGCGGGACCATACCCACTGCCTAGTAGTGTAAGTACCTCATCGCTAGTGCGTACAGATATTACAGAGGGTACACAAACTGGCATAGCACTAACACTTACGCTTACGCTTCTTAATGTAGATAATAGTTGCAATCCGGTATCAGGCTTAAGGGTAGATATATGGCACTGCAATAAGCGCGGCTACTACTCGGCCTACGACGGACAACCCGGCATAGATGGTACACAAAACACATCGGGCACCACCTGGCTAAGGGGTATACAGTATTCCAACAGTTCGGGGCAGGTTACGTTTACCTCAATTTATCCGGGCTGGTATACACCAAGAGCCACCCATATACATGTGGAGGTATTTAATGGTAGCACACTGCTGTTAACTACACAACTCTGCTTTCCTGATGCCATAAACAGCACAGTAAATACTTATTATGCTACAAGTGGCACAAACTCTGTAACCAATACCACGGATATGGTATTTAGCGACTCCTATGCTAATGAGCTACTAACCGTAACGGGCAGTACTTCGGCGGGGTATACTGCCACAGGTAGTATTTATGTAAATGCAGGCTCGCTAGGTATATCTGATATAGCTGCAGAAACCGGGGGACAATTTAGTGGATTATCTTGCTACCCCAACCCTATTACAGATGCAGCTACTATTAGCTTCCAGCTATTGCAGCAGGCTGATGTGACGCTTAAAATAACTGACATTACCGGGCGCACCATAAAAGAAGAACGAATAATGAATATGGATAAAGGAGACAAGAGCATACCTATATCTTTAGGTAATAGCATAGCATCGGGCAGTTATTTTTATCAGCTTGAAGTAGCTAACCCAAAAGGCACTTTCCGCCAAACAAAACAACTGATAAAGTTGTAATTACTGTTTCTTACTGTTAACTAAACAATAGCCGCCTCTAGT
>CAYWUY010000088.1:0-9476 GCA_964461535.1 uncultured Flavipsychrobacter sp. | reverse complement strand
ACATCTAAATGAGCAATACCTACAGCAGCTTGATCGAAAGTAGAGCGAAACAGTAATTCAGACTGCAGAATAGCAGTATCGGCTTGCTTTTGTTTATGTATGGCTTGCTCGTTGTGCTTATTAATAATGGCAACATAACGCTTCACCAAATAATAGATAAGCAAAGAGGAGAGCATAACATAACACACTCCTTTAGCTATTTCTATACCTACCAACTCATCATGATTTTCAATAAAAAACCCTAAAAGCCAGTCGGAGAAACAGATATAAAAGATGCTGACCACGAAGAATGGCCACACAACCTTGAATGGTGTAGTGTTTAACCTCATCAGAATAGCAGATTCTGTATGCCAAAGGTACACTATTGAGCTATGCTATAATTAACAACAATCAATATAAAATAAAAAAAGAGTGACACCTATCAGTGCCACTCTTTGTAAAATATTGTATATGAGTCTGTTACTCAATACGGAATACTATTGGTAGTGTGTAGTAAACTTTAACGGCTTTACCGTTTTGTTTACCAGGTTTCCACTTAGGTAGTGACAATACCACTCTGCGAGCTTCTTCGTCACAACCGCCACCTATACCGCGCGTAACTTTTACGTCTGATATAGTACCGTCTTCATTAACAACGAACTGAACTGCAACACGACCGGAAATACCGGCTTCACGAGCGTTATCAGGGTAACGAAGATTTTTCTGAAGGAAAGAACTGATATCGTAACCAGCTTCTGGCATCTGCTCAACGAACTGATAAACTTGAGGTGGTGGTGGAGGAGCAACAACCCCTGTACCTGTACCCGGATTATCAACAATACCCGGATCTATACCATCAACATTACCTTCTTGAGTTTTAGCACCAGCAGCAGCATCCTTCATCTCCTCCATTTTTGGTGGCTTTTCGTCTTCCTTCACTTCATCATCTTTTTTAATTACTGGCGGAGTGAATTTAACGGTAGGCTTCACCGGTGGTGGTGGCTCTGAAGGTGGTGGTGGTGGTGGTGGCTTCTTAGGATCTACCGGCGGTGGCTCTGTAAGCGTTACCGGAGTAAGAATTGGTGCCGGCTTTTTATCTTCTTTAGGCTTTACTAATGAAGCTATAAGCGGTCCCGCAGATATTAGAATTACTATCGAAAGACAAATTATAGTAGCATTACGTAAGCGCGTAGGATATTTCTTGCGCAACACGTAGCCACCGTAATTTTTGTTACGGCCTTCGAATACTATATCGAGGTAATCGCTTTTTAAAATTTTATTAATATCCATTTGTTGTCTTTTAATAGAATGACACAGAAGTCATCTGCTCAAATACTATTTAATACCGTTTGCCTGCTCAGTTTTCTGAATAAACTCTTGGTCTACCGGGGTTATATCAACTATAGCATAAGTGCTAACTGCATTGATAGCCATTTCGTCTAAGATGTTTACCATATCATCGTAAGTGCAGGTACTATCGGGTTTTATAAGAATAGTTGCATAGTCTTTAGGACCAAGAGCTCCACTACGTTGTAAAGCTGCAACTTTATCTTTTTTCCCAATAATTACATCACGTATACCATCTTTAGACTTAAAGTAAGTAACCTTAACATCTGGTGGCACGGTAGGGTCTGAACCCAAACCTTCATAATAATATAAGCGGTGGTCTTTACTTAATAATATAGTTAACGCTGTACTCTCTTTTACTTTGCTTTTATTATCCTCTGTTAAGTTAGGATCTTTAAAAGGCATGTTGATTTCCATTGTTTTTGGCTTAGCTAAGGTTGTTGTAAACATAAAGAATGTAATCAACAAGAAACCTAAGTCCACCATTGGAGTAAGATCGATACGAGTAGAAAGCTTTTTGCCTTTTTTGACGCCGGGGCCTTTCTTATGCCCCCCGCTACTCGAGGTATCCATTTCTGCCATGGAACAAGCGATTTATTTTAGTTAAAAATGTTGTTTACTTCTTCAATTAGCTCTGTTTGTTCTGAGCCTCGGTATATGCTGCTGTGCCCGGAGGAACCGCTTTCATATTGGTAATAAGGTTGAATTTAAAAATTCTCCAACCTTCCAATGTACGGATTACCTTTTGTATTACAGGGTAAGTAGCTTCACCATCGGCCTTAATACAGATACGTAACTGAGGGTTAGTGTTACGAGCACTGCGTATCCACGCTGCCAACTCATTATCTGGGTTATCAACAGTAGTATCGGTAGGTACACCTGATGCTTGATCGTTCAAAGAACGTTGTACATCTGGCGCTGAACCTAAGTACTGTTTTAACTGATTAAAAGGAACACCCACTGAAGAACCTAAAGCGAAAGATGTTTTCTCTTTTTGATCTAGACCTAAGTTTTTGTACTGATCGATATTTTCAATCAGTTCCATACGCTTAAGTTGGTTATCTATAGAAAAGAAGATACGTCCTTTTTTATCAATAGTAATAAGCATAACATCCTTATCGGGCAATGGCGTAACCTGTATAGAAGCTGGGGTAACAACTACCACAGGCTCATCAGGTTTAAACTTAGTTGCCAACATGAAGAATGTCAGCAGCAGGAAAGCCACGTCACACATAGCCGTCATGTCTATGTTCGTACTTTTGCGTGGTAATTTTGCTTTAGGCATCTTTTTTCTTCTGCTGTTTATTAATTAGATGCGGAAACGTGAGAGATTCCACAAAATGATAAAAATTATTTTACAACCTACTTACTTACTACTATTTGTAGTTAGCTTGGAAGCTTTGAGTAAGTGTGAAACCACTCTCATCGATACCATAAGTGATACCATCAATGATAGTAGTGAAGAAGTTGTAAGCGATAATTGCGAAGAATGAAGTACCGATACCTAGAGCGGTATTGATAAGGGCCTCAGAGATACCGTTTGCTAGAGCAGCAGCATCAGGAGCACCCGCTTGACCCATAGCTTGGAATGAACGAATCATACCTAATACCGTACCGAAAAGACCTAGTAGCGTAGCGCAAGAAGCGATAGTAGATAAAAACACAAGGTTTTTCTCTAGCATAGGCACTTCAAGAGAAGTAGCTTCTTCTATTTCTTTTTGTATACCAGCTATTTTTTGTTCTGTATCCAACTCAGTATTGTGGATCATCTCTTCGTATTTTTTCAAACCGGCACGCATAACGTTACCTACTGAACCTGATTGCTTATCGCACTCAGCAATAGCAGCACTAACATTTTTATTAGCTAGGTGATACTGCACTTTACGAACGAATTCAGCACCATCCATTTTACCTTTAGCTTTTACAATAGTTAAGGCACGCTCAACAATGAAGCACAATAGGGTTAATAAAGTTGCCATCAAGATAGGTACTATAAAACCACCTTCATACATTGTAGCCATCAAGTTACCTGGTTTTGGTTTGTGCTTTGTAGCACCATCGATAAAGTTGCTAGGATTACCCAATACAAGGTGAAAAATCAACTGACCTGCAATGATACAAGCTACCACAACACCAAGGTTGATAAAAAAGTTGCTTGCATTTTTTGGTTTACCTGCTTGATTGCCCTGAGCTGAAGGCCTAGGAGCGGCTGTTTTTACATCTGCCATAACTCTGTTTAATTTTTGGTTTTTGCTGATTTTTAATTATTAAAAAATGTGCACTTGCAAAGATATAGGTACGTTCCAAAAAAACAATTTTGGATTGTTAAATTAATTTTACAGTCATTACAATGTTTTCCACATTTCCAATGGCGCTAACGTTAATTAACTTCACCTACAGAACGATGGATGACAATTTTATATTGCCTTAACCCCTACTCCATTACTACACTTAACATATTTTTAGCTAAACACTGGTTTTTATAAGCTAAAAATTAATTTTTCGATAATAAAGAACTACTAAAGCACCATATAGCAATGTGTGCATACAACATAGACGACTATATAGCCTAAAAACTTTGCCACAATATCACATATTTATTACCACTATAAATAACCAACAACAGCATATCCACAATTGTGAAAACAATACCTAGCAATTACTTATTTTGCAGCCTATTTTTGAAAAACTATGGCGGATTTGTTAAATCAATATAATGAAGACAGTATCAGGTCGCTGGACTGGAGGGAACATATCAGGCTGCGCCCAGGTATGTATATTGGTAAGTTGGGAGATGGTAGCAGTATAGATGATGGTATATATGTACTTATAAAAGAGGTAGTAGATAACTGTATAGATGAGTTTACCATGGGCAATGGTAAACGTGTAGAAATAAAAGTAGCTGACGGAGAGGTATCGGTAAGGGACTATGGTCGCGGTATTCCACTAGGTAAAGTGGTAGACGTGGTGAGCAAGATAAATACCGGTGCTAAATATGACAGTAAAGCTTTCCAAAAGTCTGTAGGTCTTAACGGTGTGGGTACAAAAGCAGTAAATGCACTGAGCAAGCACTTTAAAGTGGCTTCTTTTAGAGAAGGTCGCACCAAAATGGCAGAATTTGAACAAGGCGTACTCGTAAAAGAACATCCTGAAACCGACACTACACAAAGTAATGGTACGCTTGTAATCTTCCGCCCCGATGATACCGTATTTAAGAACTACCACTTCCTGAGCGAGTATTTAGAGAACCAAATATGGAACTACTGCTTCTTAAACGCGGGGTTACAAATTAACTTCAACGGACGTAATTATATATCTAAAAACGGACTACTAGATTTACTTACCCGTAAAACTAACCCCGAAACCAATCGCTACCCTATTATTCACCTAAAAGGAGAAGACATAGAAGTAGCCATAACACACAATGGCGACTATGGCGAAGACTTATATTCTTTTGTAAATGGCCAGCACACTACGCAAGGTGGTACCCATCAAGCTGCTTTTAGAGAAGGATTTGTAAAAACTATACGCGACTTTTTCAAGAAAGACTATGATGCTGCCGATATTAGGCAGAGCATATGCGCAGCTATATCTGTACGTGTACAAGAGCCTGTATTTGAATCGCAAACAAAAACCAAATTAGGGTCTTTGTATGTATATGAGAATGGACCCTCTATGAAAACGTTTGTAGCAGATTTTTTAGGTAAGGAACTAGATAACTTCCTGCATAAAAACCCTGCCGTAGCAGATGCTATGAAAAAGCGTATAGAACAGAGCGAGCGTGAACGTAAAGAGTTATCGGGCATACGTAAACTAGCTAATGAGCGTGCTAAAAAGGCCAATCTGCACAATAAGAAGTTGCGCGATTGCCGTATACACTTAAATGACGACCCTCCTTCTAAAAACAAGGATGAATTTACTATAAAACAGCAAGAGTCTACCATATTTATTACCGAGGGTGATAGTGCAAGTGGTTCTATTACAAAAAGCAGAGAGGTAGAAACTCAGGCTGTATTCAGCTTACGCGGTAAACCCCTCAACTGCTACGGACTTACTAAAAAAGTAGTGTATGAAAATGAGGAATTTAACCTACTGCAACATGCCCTTAACATTGAAGAAGGTATGGAGGGGCTACGCTATAATAATATAGTAATAGCTACCGATGCCGATGTAGATGGCATGCACATCAGGCTACTGATAATGACCTTCTTCTTACAGTTCTTCCCCGACCTTGTAAGGGGCAATCACGTTTATATATTACAAACACCTCTCTTCAGGGTAAGAAATAAGCAAAAAACCATCTATTGCTACAGCGATGAGGAACGCCAAAGAGCTATAAAGGAAATAGGTAGCAAAGCAGAAATAACCCGATTTAAAGGTCTTGGTGAAATAAGCCCGGAGGAGTTTTCAAGATTTATAGGCGAGGATATGCGCAAAGATCCTGTATTGTTGAGCCAAGATGCACAGATACAGAAGCTACTAGAATACTATATGGGAAAAAACACACCACAAAGACAAGCCTTTATTATTGACAACTTAAGAGTAGAGAAAGACTTGATAGAAGAATTGGGTGTAGAAATAGAACAATAATACATGTAATATATGCTACTAAATAGAGGTACCAAAGGTGCCTCTATTATTATTTATACACTAGCCAATACGTAGTTTTTACTTATTTTTACAGCTATTGTATATTATACTTAACTGCATAATATCTAGCTATAAAACACATACCTTTCATGAAGTTAAAAGTTATAGGTTGCGGAATAGGGATGTCGCTATGCTTGCAAGCGACTGCCCAAGACATACCACTTACACAATACTTATCATCACCCGTATACTTAAACCCGGCTGCCGCTGGATTTTTGTATCCTAAAGATGTACGTGTGGTAGGCAACTTTAGAAACGCTGATACCTATGATGGTCGTCAACCTAATATGAAAGCTGTAGTATCAGCCGACATAGGCGCTATGCATGATTTTTGGAGAAAAGGTGATTATATAGGCGTTAGTTTTACCGGGGCATACAGCCAAACCGGCAGCGGAGGTATTAATGCGGCAGATGCCGCTTTGGGCATTGCTTATAATCATGCTATGGGGCGTGCAAAATTGCAACATATAGCAATAGGGGCACAACTGAACATGATTCAGAAACAAGTAAATACCGACTTTTTAACTCATAATGATTTCTATGGTGTAGGCAGCGATATGCCACTACTGGTGTCTGGCACTAAATACTCGCAAAGCACCTATAATTATAGCGACATCAATGCCGGCTTTATGTACTACGGACAAATAAGCTCTAGATGGAGGTTGGAAGTAGGCTATGCTGCTAAAAACTTTTTAAGCTCAGAACAACAGTTTTTAAAACTTAGAAACGTTACTGATATCAGGCATAATATTCATGCTCATGCGACCTACGACCTAGGCAGCAAATACGTAGTAAATGCCAGTTCGCTAGTAGCTATGCAGAACAGTTATACAGAGGTGCTGAGTACAGCTACTATTGGTATGTTTCTAAATAAAGCCAGCGATGAAGCTGAAAAACTAGTACACGTAGGTGGCTGTTACCGATTTAATAGAAGTGTAGCACCTATAGTAATGCTAGATTGGAAAAACTTTCATCTTGGTGTTAGCTACGACTTTAACACTACCTCAGAAACTAGAGGCTACACTGTGCAGCGTAGCGCGGCAGAGGTACATTTCTCTTATATAAAACGCCGCAGACCACTTACCACGCAAGAACTAGAGAACGACTACAGCCGATAACTTACCGTAAACTAACAATAAAAATATGCGCCCGTTTTAATAAGAACAGGCGCATATTTTTTTGTGGAAAGACACAAGGATGTAAAAAAAAGCCACCTAAAAGGTGGCTTTGTAACGATATTGAAAAACTATTATGAGCTTACTCTTTAATAATTTTTATAACCACATTATTACCGTCTGCAGAAGCAACTTTAGTAAAGTAAACACCTGTAGCTAATTCGGTAATATTTACAGGCAATGAGTTATCGCCTTGTTTTACCTCCCACTTTTGAGAATTAACAACACGACCAGTCATATCCATAATATCTACAGTAAGTGCTTCTGCTTTTATACCATAGTAAGACACATTGTACTGGCCTTTACTTGGGTTAGGAGCAACAGTTACACTTCTTAAATCGGCAGCTAAATCTCCAACATTTGTATTTGAACGAATAAATATTCTCACCCATCCGAATACAGAGAAATCGCGGCAATAACCATAATCAGTAACTACACATGCTACTGAATCATAATCATTCAGACTATTGGTAATAAAATAGTTAAGCATAGCACCCGGAACAGGGAAGCCATTTACATACCATTGATATTCAATAAATGGAGAACCACCGGTAACAGTTGCAGTAAAATTAGCATTAGCACCAGGAGCTACTACTATACCAGGAGTTACATTTATAGTAACTACAGGAACCGGAACCGGACGTACTTTTACATCTTGAGTAACAGTAACAGTATTTACAGTTACGCACGGATAATTACTTACCATTTCAAAACTAACGACATCGCCAGGAAGTGGATCGTATGTATAAGTAAGTCCAGTACCTACTACACTACCATTTACTCTCCAAACGTAGCTAGGAGCTAAACCCGGCCAAGTAACAGCAGCAGTATACGTTACATATGCACCCTGACAAACAGAATCTGCGGGGAATGCACTAACATTTACTGTAGGTGTTTGGTAATCAACAACCCCTATACTAAAATTATTAAATGCAGTATCATACACCCTACACTCTGCATTACTTATCATTCTTAAACTTACAGAGTTACCACTAACAGGAACAAACGTATATGAATTAGTGGCCGATGTAGGCGAACCATTTAAGTACCACTGATACGCAGGAGCTATACCAGGATGAATTGGTGCTGCACTTAAGGTTATTGGTGTACCCGAGCATACAGAATCGTAGGCAGTGGAGGCCACACTAACAAAAGGTGAGGCTGGTGGCAGTACTGTCATAATTACAGTATCTACAGCAGTATCCGGCACTGCACATCTTTCGTTACTTGTCAATTCGCAAATAATAACATCACCATTATATGGCACATAGGTGTAAAATGGTAGTGTAGATACCTCTACCCCATTCTTTTTCCATATATAAGTAGGTGTAGTACCCTCATTAGTAGTAGTAAAAGTATATGAAACAGTATCGCCAACACATACCCTATTATCAGCATCGGTACTTGATATAGTTATAGTAGGTATTACACGATCAATAGTCATACTGAAAGTAGTGTAACAGCCTGTTGGTAATTTATAAGTTACTGTAGTTACACCAGCATCAATACCTGTAACTACACCTGTAGGATTAATAGCAGCAGGAGTAGAATCACTTAAAGACCATATTCCTCCAGGAGTAAGAGAGCTTAATACTGATGTTTGCAAAGCACATATAGGTGTTGTACCTGTAATAGGTGCAGGATTAGGATTTACTACATAAGTAACTAAAGCTGTATCAGGACAACCGGCTAAACTTAAACCTACAACAGTGTAAACTGTAGTAGCAGCAGGAGCAGCAAAAACAGAAGCACCAACTGAAGGGCTAACTGAAGATGATGGATACCAAGCATAAGTACTACCGCCTGTAGCAACCATTGCAGATGCAGGTGCACCCTCGCAAACAGCTATTGTTCTAGGAGTAGCATTTACGGTAGGTGGCGTACAAGTATTAGATTGAAAATAGAAATCATAGGTTTGACCCACAGCACCTGTACAAGGCATATTATCAGGGCTGGTAGATAGCATTACACGCATGTGTAAATGCGTACCTGTAACTACACCAGAAGTAGGCACATAAAAAGAGTAGCTTAATGAACTAGACGCCAAAGGCCACAATGTAGTGGTACCTGCACGTTCTGTAAGATCATATGTACCATTATTATTCCAGTCAATATAAACCGATACATAGGCAGCAGCAGCGCCTGCTGTGCGGTTCATGTCTAAAAATATAAGATTACCCGCAGGCGACACTATGCCTTGAGTATTGAAATAGTCGAAATAATTGCCGGTGCAACTGGTAATACCCGATACTGCTATAGTAGAGGTAATACCCGTAGCATTAGGAACAATTGATGTAAAATACTGACCTGAGCAAGTGCCTGTGT
>CAYWUY010000087.1:0-9611 GCA_964461535.1 uncultured Flavipsychrobacter sp. | reverse complement strand
CAACATCAGCAACTGCATTTACAAAGAGCTTCATGAGCGTAAAGATACTGTATGTATAGGGGTGGTGGAGATTTGTGGATATGTTTAGGATACAGAAAAGAAAACTACCACTAGATTCATTAGCTTTTTAGTATAATTTTGGAATAAACTCATACCTCTATGACTGAAGTAATAATTTTTATTTCCATAATAACAGGCTTAATTGGTAGCCATCTTGGCGCAAAAAAACAAATGGGCGCAATGTGGGGATTTTTTTGTGGGGCATTGTGCAATGTTGTTGGGCTATCTATTATTGTAGCTAGCCAAAACAAAGATGCTAACAATTTGAATGTACAAACTAGCAAAGCAGACGAATTAGAAAAATGGCATAATCTTTTCCAAACAGGAGTGATTACTCAAAATGAATTTGAACAAAAGAAACAAGAACTCCTAAGTTAATTGAGCCATAAAGCAGACTTACCCTATCCCCCACCCACACATTAGCTATATATTAAGTATTTGTATTGTTGAGAATCTTTAGATTTGTGGTCAACAAAAAGAGGTAGTATATAATTATGTCTAAAACACCGAGAGCAAGCATATTGCTAGTGGAAGATGAGGAAAGCTTACGTGAGGGGCTAAAGCTAAACCTGGAGCTAGAGGGCTATGAGGTAACTACTGCCGAAACAGGGCCAATGGCGCTGAAAACCATTAAAAATGAATATTTCGACTTACTGATATTAGATATAATGCTACCGGAGGTAGATGGTATAACCATTTGCGAAACGGTAAGAATGCAGCATAATGATGTGCCTATACTGTTTCTTAGTGCCAGAAACTCAGGTGCAGACCGTGTAGAAGGACTTAAAAAAGGTGGGGATGACTATATGACCAAGCCTTTTAACCTAGAAGAACTACTGCTGCGTGTAGATAAACTAATAGTAAAAAACAAAAAAATAAAGGAACCACAAAGCGTAGGTGATAGCTACTCGTTTGAGGGTGGTAAAATAGATTTTGCGGCACATGAGTGTGTAGATAAAAACGGTGATACTCAAGAACTGAGCAAAAAAGAAGCAGCACTACTGAAACTGCTGATAGAGCATGAGGGGGAAGTGGTATCGAGAGAGCAAATATTACAGATAGTATGGGGATATAATGTGTATCCTACTACGCGTACTATTGACAACTTTATATTAAATTTCAGGAAATATTTTGAGAACGATACGCGTAACCCGAAGCATTTTCATAGCATAAGGGGTATTGGCTATAAGTTTTCTAAGTAGTAGCCGGTGGCTACCAACGCATATCTTCTTCATCGTCTCCCGGCACAGGGGGACGATTTTCTTTTCGGGATATTATCTTTTGTAGCTGCCTGTCGTATATCAGTTGGGCTATTTGCAAGGCTGTATCTTTTTGATGTGCAGCCCTGCTCACCTTTTTTTCAGAAACATCGAGACGATAAAGCAACTGAATGAACTGCTCCGGCTGCTCTGCTATCATTACGGCAATTTTTTCAGCTATGGCTGCAACTACCTGTTCTTGAGTAAAGGAGTTGGGTAAAGAGAGCCCCCACTGCGTGGATAATTGAGTGGCGGCAGACTGTAAATGGGCAGACATATAAATAAATATTGCACAATAAAGGTAGGTACAATTATTATAGCATGGAAATACGGTAGTAAAAACTAATTTTACGCCCAAAATATAGCATAATGAGACTTGTTACCTACGCAAAAAACAACGGAGAACAACTGGCGTTTTTTCATAATGGCAAACTATACGATACGCAGGCAGTAGACAGCCAACTGCCTAGCCAAATGATGCCCCTACTACAGGAGTGGGATAAATATATAGCAGACATGCGTAAAGCAGACTTAGCCGTAAAAAGTGGAACCACATCTGCAGCGGCTATAGACTACAGCTCGGTAACGGTATTGGCACCGGTAACACGTCCTACCTCTTGCCGCGACGGTTATGCATTTCGCCAACACGTAGCGGCTGCGCGTAGAAATAGAAAAGTAGATATGATAGCGGAGTTTGACCAATATCCTATATTCTACTTTACCAATCATAATGCAGTGCAAGGCCCAGGCGAAATACCTGTGATGCCCGATCACCTGAAGAAACTAGACTTTGAACTAGAAGCTGCGGTGGTGCTGTGCAAAAAAGGCAGAAATGTAAAGGCTGCAGATGCAGACCAATATATAGCGGGCTACATGATAATGAATGACATGAGCGCACGCACCCTACAAATGGAAGAAATGCTACTAAACCTAGGCCCTGCAAAAGGCAAGGACTTTAGTACGGTGATAGGCCCAATGCTGGTGACACCAGATGAGCTAGAAGCCTACAAAATAGCTGCTAAACCTAACCATACCGGCAGTAACTATAACCTAAAAATGACCTGTAAAGTAAATGGCGTACAAGTGAGTGAAGGTAGCGTAGGCGATATGGACTGGACCTTTGCAGAAATAATAGAAAGATGTGCTTATGGTGCTGACATACTACCCGGCGATGTAATAGGCAGTGGTACTGTGGGTACCGGTTGCTTTTTAGAACTAAACGGTACGGGAAAACTGAACGACCCTAACTACCAAGAGCAATGGCTACAACCGGGCGATGTGGTGGAAATGGAAATAGAAGGGCTAGGCGTACTGACTAACACCATAGTAAAAGAAAATACCAACTGGAGCATACTGGCTGAAAAGAAGATGCCTTAAGATATAATAAACACTGAAACAAACATGACACCACACAGTATAATAGGCATTATAGGTTCTGGAGCTATGGGTTCCGGTATAGGGCAGGTAGCTGCTGTAGCCGGGCACCAGGTAGTAGTGTATGATAAAGACAGCAATGCACTGGGCAGAGCTAAAAAAAGCATAGAGGCATCGTTAACCAAACTACAGGAGAAAGGCAAAATAGCTTCGGCAGCAGAGCTACTGGGCAAAATTATATTTGCAGATGATATACATGCCTTTGCTACCTGCGACCTGATAATAGAGGCTATAGTAGAAAAACTAGAGGTAAAAAAAGCAGTATTTGAAGAGGTAGAAAAGGTGGTAACGCCGCATTGTGTGCTGGCTAGTAACACCTCATCTTTATCTATAACATCTATAGCAGCAGCGTGTAAAAACCCTAAAAGAGTATTGGGATTGCACTTTTTCAATCCGGCTCCGTTGATGGCATTGGTAGAAATAATACCGGCTATACAAACAGATGCACAACTGCTAGAAGAAGCTAAAACACTGATGCTGAACTGGGGTAAAACACCTGTATTGGCTAAGGATACTCCGGGCTTTATAGTGAACAGAGTGGCACGCCCATTTTATGGCGAAGCTATACGTATATATGAAGAGGGCATAGCAGATATGGCAACCATAGACTGGGCTATGACTGCCATGGGCGGATTTAAAATGGGTCCTTTTGCGCTGACCGACTATATAGGCCATGATGTGAACTATGTAGTAACAGAAACAGTTTTCCAATCCTTTTTCTACGACCCAAGGTATAAACCTTCATTTTCGCAAAAGCGACTGCTAGAAGCGGGATGGCTAGGCAGAAAAACCGGAAGAGGCTTTTATGACTATAGCGAAGGGGCTGCAATGCCTGAACCTGCAAAAGATGAGCAACTAGGCAAACTAATAGTAGGCAGAGTAGTGGCTATGCTAATAAATGAGGCTGTAGATGCGCTACACTTAAATGTGGCATCGGCACAAGACCTAGAAATAGCTATGACCAAGGGTGTAAACTACCCTAAAGGCCTACTGCAATGGTGCGACGAATGGGGAGCAGCTAACTGCCTGGCAGAACTAGACAGGCTTTACCATCTGTATCATGAAGATAGGTATAGGGCTAGTGCGTTACTAAGAAAACATGCACTTGAAAAGAATAAATTTATTTTATAATTTTACGAGATGAAGCGATTTTTACTAGCTGCATTGCTATTGGCAGGCACCACACTATCATTTGCACAAACCAGAATAGGTATTGAAGTGGGTATAAGTGCCCCAACACTATCTAACGGTACCGGCAACCCTGATAATACATATAAACATACATCTGACCCTCGCCCTGCCATAACTGCTTACTATCAAAGAAAGATAGACAAGCATATATACATAGGCGCTAGAGTAGGATTGGAAGGCCATTCTATATACTTCAGCAATACAGATACTGTGCGTGCAGATATTAAGCACAAAAGCACTTACTTAAATATTATGCCAAATATCGATTTCGGTTTAGGTCGTCATCAATATATACATATATATACAGGTATAGGCTTGGGCTTTTTAACTAATGGCAACCAAACTACTTATATCTACGATATTAGTAATCCGGTGGCTAAAAACACTTACAATTCTACATCTGAAATATCTTCATTTATTCTGCGTCCGGCTATAGGGCTTAGACAGCATTTTCCGCTGACTAAAAACTGGCACTTGACTTTAAATGAAAGTTTTGCATTGACGGTGAACGACTTAACACAGGTGAGTACACTAAACTCGCTACGTCCGGGATACCTTACCTTCCAGATGGGTGTGATGAGAAAATTCCATCGCCCACGCTATATGAGATAGTATACAGATAAAATAATTATTTAATAACGCTCAAACAAATATGGTTTGGGCGTTATTATTTTAAGATTTAGTAGCAATTACTAGTTTTACATACCTATTTTTTATTATTTTGTAGTATGAAAAAGTCCTTACTTATCCTATTAACGGCAGTATGCAGTATCATGTATACTAACGACTTAAAAGCGCAGCACCTGAGCACCATAGATTTTTGGGGCGGTGTGGGATATACCCCTAAATATAATTATGATGTAGGTATAAGTGGTGGCGCAACATACATGAGAGCCATGGACTGGGGATTTTATTGGGGCTTATCAGCATTTATGCAGCAGTATAATATGCTGTATGATATGAGCACCAATAACATAAGCCAAACACTACGCCATAAAAGCAATTATGTATTTGTGGCTCCTACCCTAGCCTTTAGACTAGATAAAATGGCACACACTATGGGCTATTTGAATGCCGGAGTGGGTATGAAAATGGGCTTTACAGACACCCTACAATCTGAATTAAAAACAAATATACCGGGGGCTATACCTACAATTTCTAAAACGGCATTTGATGATAGTGCTAAAAGCATGACCTTTAGAGTGGGTATGGGTATTACCCGTTACTTTTATTTAAGTAAATCGTGGAGACTATCTATGACGGCAGATGCAGGGTTTACAATAGGTAGATTGAGCAGCATTACCGTAGCAGATAACCAGTATAATGGCAACCTAGATAAGTTTTACCGACCAACCTATTATTCTATAAGAATCGGTCTTTGCCACAGACGTCCGACACAGTATGATAATGTCCGCTACAATGTTTGGTAGATAGACTTTTGAAATATGTAGTGTAATTACCACTTTTTTATTATTTTTCCCGCATGAAATATCGTCTACTCACTTTATTGTTAGCTATATATAGCATACCGAGCATGGCTCAAAACCGTATAGGGCTTGAAGCCGGCTGGGGTACCTGCACCTTTTCAAACATCAGTGCCAACACTGCTACACACGTAGATGTAACCTTTAATGCTGATGCCTACTATATGCGCAAAGCATCGAGACACATATACTGGGGTGTAAGATTGGGCGTGGAGCAATACTCGTTTGACATAGACAAGAAAAGATATGACGGTTTAGGTGGCTACTATGGTACCTCTATTTCTAACAAGTCTACTTATATGTCTCTAGGACCTATGGTGGATTTAGGTATAGGTAAATACAGACACTACCTGCATGCCTATACTTATGCTAGCGTAGGCTTTGCATTATCTAGAGACCAAGTAACCAGAGATTACTACGTGACTCCACAAATAAATAATGCTTACGACAATGCTCGCTTTAGCGATGTAGATGTAAATGGCGTTATCTTCAGAATGGGCTTTGGCTTTAGAGAGAACTTGCCGGTGAGCAAAACCTGGCAAATAACCTTGCACCAGAGCTACAGCTTTATGCCATTTGGAGATATTTCTAGCGCAAAAGGTGCGGGTGGCACTACCCAAAGTATGGGTATCAATAGTCATCCGGGCTTTGTATCGGTGGGCGTAGGTGCGGTGCATAAATTTAAAGATGCACGTAAAATGCGTAAAGAGGACTAATAATGTAACTTATATCTTATTTTTGCCCCGCTTATAAGAGCGGGGCATTTGTTTTATATGCCCTTACCAGCATGATATTAGTAACAGGTGCCAGCGGATTTTTAGGCAGCCATTTGGTTGCGGCCCTTCAGCAAGAAGGGGCAGCCATTCGTGCTGTATATAATAGCACACCCCCACCCCAAAGGCTACTACATGCATCAACTGAATGGGTACAGGCTGACTTACTGGACATATATGATGTAGAGCGCATTATGCAGGGCGTAAAGCAGATCTACCATTGCGCGGCCATAGTGTCTTACAACCCTAAAGAAAGGGAGCAGATGCTACACTTTAACCCCGAGAGTACAGCCAACCTAATAAATGCCGCACTGGAAGCAGGCGTGGACAAAGTGGTATATGCCAGCTCTATAGCGGCACTAGGCAGTAATAAAACAGGAGCTGTAATAAACGAGGATGCACAATGGGAAGAAAGCACCTTTAATTCGGCATATGGGATAAGTAAATACCTGGCAGAAATGGAAGTGTGGCGTGGCATAGGCGAAGGGCTAGAAGCAGCTATAGTGAACCCCGGAGTAATACTAGGCCCCGGAGACTGGAGCAAAGGATCGGCAGCACTTATGAACCTGGCTTGGAAGGAGTTTCCTTTTTACACCAAAGGCATAACCGCCTGGGTAGATGTGAACGACGTAGCCCAATGTATGATGCAACTGATGCAAAGTGACATAAGCAGCGAGCGATTTATACTTAGTGAGGGCAATAGAGCTTACAGAGATATATTTACCCTAATGGCGGAAGCACTTGATAAAAAGCCTCCTAAATATTTTGCATCTCCGCTATTATCGGCATTGGTGTGGCGCTGTGGCAAGGTGCTGGAATGGATGGGCAAAAAATCTATTATTACTAAAGAGACTGCGCAAAGTGCACAGTCTGTAAACCTGTATGACAATAGTAAAATACTTAGCTTTTTACCGGAGTTTAAGTATACACCTATAGAGCAAACCATTAAAAAGATGGCTAGCCAGTATATTACAGATATACAATAAACACATTTTTTTTGTGTTTTATCAAAAACAATTGTAAACTTGCATTCAGAGTACTTCAATTACTCTTTCTTTCATAGGTCTACGGGTTGAATCTATACTTGCAGGCTTCTATTCCAAACAAAAATTATTATTCTATCAGATGCTACATATCTAGCATTATTATTTATCATTTTCAATCAGAAATTACAAAGGCATGCCTTACGACATCGTGCAATTAAATGACATGCTCATTCCTGAGCTAATAGATGTGGCCGAGAAACTAAACATAGACAATACCAAAGGTTTAGACAAACAGGCCCTTATTTATAAAATACTAGACGAACAAGCTTTAAAACAGCAACCTGCCACAGACGATAAAGCTAAAAAACGCAGAGGCAGAAAACCAAAAGAAGAGAGTGCTGATATAGCTAGCACAACTGCTGAACCAACTGTAGCCAATGAAGCACCGGCGGCTACGGAAGAAGAACCTGCTACTGCTGCACCCGCACCTACTACTGCAACTGAGGACAACAAAAACGATGATGCAGACGCTGCTAAACGCAGAGGCAGAAAACCTAGAGAATTTAAAAACGATAGACCTGCCAATAACAATAATAACAACCATAACAATCAGCATAGGCAACACAGAGAGGCTGCACCTGCACCCATAGCTGCGGCACCTACTGAACAAACTGAGGCGGCACCTGTAGCACCTACTGAGGAGTTTGTACCAGCGGCAACACTACCTGTAACAGAATCGGGTATAATAATGCCTACGCAGGACACTGCTGAAGTGCAACCACCACAAGCACCTATAGCTGAGCCTGAGAAACCACAACAACCACAGTTTCAGCAGTATGGCAGACATCGCAGAGATTTTCAGCAGAACAATTTTAATATAGAGTTTGACGGCATAGTAGCTAGTGAAGGTGTGCTAGAAATGATGCCTGACGGGTATGGCTTTTTGCGCAGCAGCGACTATAACTATTTAAGCTCTCCGGATGATATTTATGTATCGCCATCGCAAATAAAACTATTTGGATTAAAGACGGGAGATACAGTAAAAGGTACGGTAAGGCCACCTAAAGAGGGTGAAAAATACTTTGCCCTACTTAAAGTAGAAACCATAAACGGTAAACTACCTGATGAGATTAGAGATAGAGTTCCGTTTGACTATTTGACTCCGCTTTTCCCGTTTGAGAAACTGAATCTTACATCTAGCAGCAACAACTATAGCACGCGTATTATGGACTTGTTTACCCCAATAGGTAAAGGCCAACGCGGACTGATAGTAGCCCAACCTAAGACGGGTAAAACCATGCTACTAAAAGAGGTGGCTAATGCCATTGCGGCTAACCACCCTGAGTGCTACTTAATGATAGTACTGGTAGATGAGCGTCCGGAAGAGGTAACCGATATGCAACGCAGTGTAAGGGCTGAGGTAATAGCATCGACATTTGATGAGCCTGCGGATAAACACGTAAAAGTATCTACCATAGCCCTACAAAAGGCTAAACGCCTGGTAGAGGTGGGGCACGATGTAGTAATATTGCTAGACTCTATAACCCGCCTGGCACGTGCACACAATACGGTAGCCCCTGCTAGTGGTAAGGTATTGAGTGGTGGTGTAGAGGCTAATGCCATGCAAAAGCCTAAGCAATTTTTTGGTGCGGCGCGTAAAATAGAAAACGGAGGATCGTTAACTATATTGGCTACGGCACTTATAGATACAGGCTCTAAAATGGATGAGGTGATATTTGAAGAGTTTAAAGGTACGGGTAATATGGAGCTACAACTAGATAGAAAACTGGCTAATAAGCGCATATTCCCTGCTATAGACATTACTTCATCATCTACGCGTAGAGACGACTTATTGCTAGATAAAGATGTGCAAAATAAAATGTGGCTGATACGCAACCATATAGCTGATATGAATGTGGATGAGGCTATGAACTTTTTGCTAAAGCAAATGAAAGGTACTAGAAGTAATGAAGAGTTTTTGGCTACTATGAATAAGTAGGCTAAAACTATACCAGATATAAATAAAGCAGGGCTTTCGGGTCCTGCTTTACTTTTTTTATATGATTATTGGTGGAGGCACTACTGTTTATCAATTAGTATAGTGCTACAAATAGGACGGTAGTTTTTAATGTTAAATACGAGCTATTTTTTATTGGGATTATTGATAGTTGGTGAGAATAGCAATAATGGCGGAATTTGCTACATTATGTTTATCTGATGTAATTACTATGATATTTAAGCCAAGATTCAGAATACTTGAAGTCTACGAAATTTGATATGTCGAGATATACATTCCCGTTATTATTAGTAATAAAAGTCCAATTAGGCTCCTTACAGCGAAATATTCCACTTTCATAGGATGAAATATTGTAAAAAAATACGCCTCGGATATACTTATATTCTACCAAATCATAGCTTTGAATT
>CAYWUY010000086.1:0-9694 GCA_964461535.1 uncultured Flavipsychrobacter sp. | reverse complement strand
TTTTCCCGCCGTTGTTGGTGTTCGCACCAACAACCAACAGTAAAGTAATACTTTCCTGCAATTGTTATAATTAATTCTTCTTTTACCCGGGTTGGTGTAATACTTACTTTTTTGTGCTGCCGCAAAAAGTAAAAAAAACCACTCCACCCGCAAGGGTGCTGCTAGCCGCCGCTTTTGAGGCAGCTAAGCTTCTGCCTGTCTATCAGTTGTTGGTGCAAACACCAACAATGGCGGTACACTTAGTGTTTTTCATTTTCTATATTGGATCGCCTTTCCCAAAATCACCACGTAAGGGTTCCAGTTTTTTATAAATTGGAATTGTATCATATAATATTGATGTGATATTATCTATTGCAATCTCCATTTTTGTATTTTCAAAAACTTTGTAAGATGCCATGCCTATATCATGCATCGCCCGTAAAACTCTCTTATCTATACTTCGTTGTTCATTATTATTAATTTCACTTTTGAGCAACATCAGCACTTTATAAGTATTTTCGTAAGCCATACTTCCTTTCTTATACATTGAGTACTTTACAGATAATTTTTCTAGCTCATTTAGTGCAATTTGTATTAATTCATCTAATGTTTTACCGTCATCCATATTAGTTTGATTTTTTCCGCCGTTGTTGGTGTTCGCACCACCAACCATTTTTCAGTACATTGCCTAATTAATTCTCCTTTTACCCGGGCTTGTGCAATACTAACTTTTTTGCGGCAGCACAAAAAAGTAAATGCACGCACCAGCCCACAGCAAGTAGTAGTTTCTTCCACTCTTATTATTGTCCCCACCAACAAAGGTGTATTTTTACCTCCCCTCCCCCCAAAAAAAGAACATATCCACAAAGCACCACGCTACATAAAAAGCATACTACCTTTACGGGTTGTAAGCAGCTCTTTCACACATGCCCTATACCACCCGCTAAAAAGCACCGTTAAGGTATATATACCCTAAAAAAGCACGTTTTTTCACTAAATCATTGATTATCAACACTTTTCTAGGTATTTTTAGGTATAATTATACCTTTTATACCCTGTTTTGGCTCATTTAATACCCTGCAATACCCATTTTAGTAATTTTTCGGGCGTTAGTATACCCTGCTCGGCATAGCCTAAAAACAAAAAAGCAAACCCTATAAAGGCTTGCTTTTAGTAAATATCTGTAAGTATTAACATTTATTTTTTGGGTGCTTCAGGTGCTGCCTTAGGCATTACAGACTCATAGCTATAGCTAGTGTCGGCCTCAGGAGCATTTTGCTTTAGGTTAAGGCTAGTAGCCCCGCTTTTTACAGGTACGCCCAGCACTATAGCCACAGTTTTATTAGGGTACACCAGCTTCATAAAGTAAGAACCCGGCGCCACATAGTTGGTTTCAAACATACCGTTAGCATCCGTATAGCCCGATGCTACAATATTAGAATCGGCGGTATATACAAAAGCCTCTACACCTTTATAAGGCTTGTTGCGGGCATCTTTTATTACGCCAGACACCATTGTTTTTACCGGAGTTTTGCCCTTTGTAGCAGTTGTTTTAGCAGCTACAGCCTTAGTTTGTGCGCATGCTGCGCCCGCTATAAAACAACTTAGTAATAATGTAGCAATCTTTCTCATAACTAAACCTATGATTTAGAATTTCTAAAGTAAACAAAAATGCTGAATTAGATAAATATCCTTATCCGTAAGCTATTCTACTATAATGTTACAAAAAAATATTGACAATCAAAACTTAATTACTGTTAACTAACTATAAAACTGCTCAGGAATGTAATAATTTTGAACGCATAAATTTTCCTGATTTGAGTTCGCTTAAAAAACTAGCTAGTGACACTATATGGTATGGCCTTAGCAATATAGCTGCTAAAATGCTCAACCAGTTGCAAACACCCCTGCTCACCTGGATACTGCAACAGCCTGCCGCCATGCTAGACTATGGCAACTTTACCAAGCTTATGGCATATATATCGTTCATGAATGTTATATATACCTACGGTCTGGAAACCGCCTATTTCAGGTTTTCATCTAAAGGCGATAATCATAACACCATATTCCAAACCACCTTCTCTTCCCTACTCATCAGCACCCTTATACTTACCGTAGGCATTATAGGGTTTAGCGGTCCTATTAGCCAATGGGTGCATATAGCAGAGCACCCCGAGTATATCAGCTGGTGTGCCCTCATCATAGCTACCGATACTATGGCAGCCATACCCTTTGCCAAGCTGCGCCAAGAGAGCCGCCCCAAAAAATATGCTTTTGTGCGCGTGGCCGGTATAGTGGTAAATCTTATAGCCACCATCTTCTTTATAGCCATATATCCTAAATACATGGGCAAGGGCAGCACGGGCTGGTTTGCCTCATGGTATTATGCCAATACTAATGTGGGCTATTTACTAATGGCCAATCTTATGGCATCCGCCACCACCTTCCTGCTACTTTATAAAGAGTGGCTGCTATACCGCTTTGTGCTAGATAAAGACATGTGGAAGAAGCTGGTAAACTATAGCGCACCTATGGTTATAGTAGGCCTAGCCGGCATGGTCAACGAAACTTTCGACCGCATTATGCTGTCAGAGCTACTGCCCGGCACCGAGGAGCATGCCACCATAGTAGGGGGTATATACGGTGCCAACTATAAAATAGCCATCTTCATTACCCTATTTATTACCGCTTTTAGAATGTCGGCAGAGCCCTTCTTTTTCAATCAGGCCAAAGAAAAAAACGCCCCCACCACCTATGCCCGCGTTATGAAGTGGTTTGTTATTATCCTATGCTTTGCCTTCCTGTTCACCGCTCTATTCCTAGACTTGTGGAAGTTTTTTGTAGGCCCCGCCTACCGCGAGGGGCTAGGCGTAGTGCCTATACTACTAGCCGCCAATGTGTGCTTGGGTATCTACTACAACCTATCGGTATGGTATAAAATCACCGATCGTATGCGCATGGGTATGTACATCACCCTTATAGGCGCAGCCATTACCCTACTCATCAACTATACGCTAATACCGGTATACGGCATGTATGCATGCGCCTGGGCCACCTTCACCGCCTACGGCAGCATGATGCTTATCTCATATGCCCTAGGGCAAAAGTACTTTCCCGTACCCTATAATGTTAAAAAGCTATCTGCCTATTTACTACTGATGGCGGGCTTATTCTTCATTCAAAAATTCATCAGTAGCTATACCGATGTGGTAGCCATACGCCTAGCCACAGGCACAGTACTCATGCTAGCTTTTATAGGCAGTGTATTAAAAGCAGAAAGCGAAGAACTCTCTTCGCTTCCTGTAGTGGGTAAGTATCTTAAAAAATAAAAGACAGTTGGTAACAGTTATCTATGGTGTGCCGGATCTATAAGGTCGGCATACTCGATATGCTTATCTATATAGGCCTTTACAAAGGTGCAGTATACCACTATGTATAGTCCTTTTTCACGCGCATCGTCCAGCACATATTTTACCAAGGCACTACCCACACCACTACCCTGCATAGCCGGTGGCACCACGGTGTGCATCAGCACCATACTACCCTTTAGCCAGCGGTAGCTCAGGTAGGCTATATCGGTACCATTAGTGGCCTCGTATCTAAATTCTTTTTTGTTATTGCTGAAAGTCATAGTGCAAAATTAAAGCAGGTAGGCGGCTACTTCTTATTTTTTCTGTAAATAGGCACCATGGCACCCGCATAGGCATTAAAGCCATACTGATTGTCGCTAAACAAGGCCATCATATCATCACTACCAAAGTATACACAGTATATTCTAAAGCTCATACCCATGCGTAGGTTGTTAGATAGCATGCTGTAAGATATAGGTAAAGAAGCGGTAAAGAATTTACGGTCGTAGCGCGGAGTAATAGCTATTAGGCTATAAAACGAGCTGCCAAATTCCGATTTTTTAGCCAAGTTGGTTTGCAAAAACAAGTTTACAAACATATGCTTCCTAAAGCGGTAGTCGGCAGTAATGTTTAGTGTAGTGGGTAGGTACACCTTTTGCGAACTGGTAGACGAGTCTACAAAAAAGCCCTGCTGTGCAGCGTAGCGTTTAAAGTCGGTATAGTTCTTTACATTATTAGCCAAGCCCTGTCCGGTAAAATAGCCATTACCACGTACTATAACGTTTAAGTTTTTGTTGTAGTTAATTACGCCTATATCAGTAACGGCTAGGCCTACGGTTAGCCTGTCTTGATCATCCTCTTTATCGGGCAGCAACGATGCCGACACCCCCAAGTCGAACCCCACACCACGCCCTAGCCCGGCGCCACCAAAACCCACATTGCCCGTTAGGTCGGTATTATTATCTATAGATGTGCTAGAAAACACCAGGTCGGTATTGGTAGCAAACAAGGTGTCGTTACCCTGTTTATATCTAATATCCATATTATTGCCCTTAAGCCCTATAAAGCCCAGTCCACTTAATAGCTTTAGAGTACCACCTGCACGCAGGCGCAAAAACCGATTATTAATAAACACCCCGCCATAAGAAAAGCCAATCTCGCTCCATAGGTTTGCCGTCCAGTTAAAGTTTGCAGACGTTATAGCCACCGACGGATTATTTACACTATTGGTATTGGTTATGGTATTATACAGTGTATAGTCGAAATTATTAAACTGGTTATACACCCTTACCCTACTGCTTATGCCTATGGTATGGTTGGCATTTATTCTGTAAATAGCGCCAAGGGTTCTAAAGTCTACACCCGGCACCATCATGCTAAAGCTATTCTTGCCCTTATAGTTTATAAAGCTGCTATTGCTTATAGAGTCGTCGTTATTTAAAGACGTATTAATGTCGCTCAGCTTTTTTATAGTACCCAAGTTGTTATCTATAGAAACCCCTGCACTAAATAAGTTAACCGCTACTTTTTCGTTACAGCCACCCAGCGTAGCCGGATTGATGTACATGCTGTTGAGCGTATTATAGTTGCTGGTGGCCTGCCCTATATTGCGCTGGGCATAGGCGGCATTTACCAATAGTGGCACAATGGCTAGTGTGTAAATAACTTTTTTCATAAGGTAGATTTTAGTGTGTGCGCTGCTACATGCGGTGCACACCGTTAGTAGATAAAAACCAATATTTACAAATATCAAGCCAACTTATACCTGTTTAGCTAACTCGTTCCAATCAGGTATAGCGGGTGTCCATTTTTTATTCAGTAGTTTTTCTATGGCAGTACGGCTATGTTCAAACTTATATTTTTCTGTTATCAGCTCGTAGGGCTGTATGTGGGCACTGTAGCGCACTAGGTCGCGCCAGTGGGCATTTTTAAAATGCTCTAAGAAAGAGGCTATTACGGTGCGTGCTTCTTTAAGGTTCCAGTAGTGCTGTATGTAAGGCGATGCCGCCAACACCTGCCCATGCTGCTGAAAACGTACCGAAAAAGCAAACTGCTCTACCACATGCTTAGGAAACGCAGGGTGCATTTTATCGGTAAAGCGCAGCACATCTTCCAGCATTTCGGCATGGTCTGTATGAAAGCCCAGTATGCCGGCATTCCACATATATAGCTGTTGTAGGCTGGCATTATAGCCTGCTAAAAACTGGTTCAGCTTACGCAGTATAGGATTGGCTTCGGCAGCTACTAA
This sequence comes from uncultured Flavipsychrobacter sp., assembly GCA_964461535.1. GTDB lineage: Bacteria > Bacteroidota > Bacteroidia > Chitinophagales > Chitinophagaceae > Flavipsychrobacter. The sequence continues at coordinate 4,117 of CAYWUY010000086.1, read as the reverse complement.
GCCCTCCATAATGTGCATGTACAGTTCGCCGTGCTCTATGCGGTGCCATACATACTCTAGTGGGGCAGTAAATAGCACATCAGTATCGGCATACAGTACATTACCACTGTGGCTTTTACAAAAATCTCTAAGTACCTCTATTTTTATGCGGTGCACAAAATCTATGCTGCCTCGCCATTGCTGTATGGTGGCCTTATCTATGGCGCGGTAGTGCAGCGGTAGGTTGCATGTTTTAAAACTCTCAAACCAGTCGCTATCATCGGTATATAGCCATATTTCTAAGTCGCCGGGTGGGTGAGGGTATAAACGCGATAGCGATAACAATGCCAAAGCACATTCGTAGAACACACCCTTATTGCCGTAGCACTGTAATACTATATGGTTAGTAACGCTCATATATGCCTATGCTACAAAGATAGTCTAAAAAACTGCGGGGCAGCTATGGTAGCCGCCCCGCAGAAGTAAAATTATGCATTAAGATATTTATCGGGGTCGTTATCTAGGAAACGCTCTGCGGCTATAAGGCCGTTATGCAGTATGGTGTCCTTATCCATAAACGAGGTGGTTTTTCTAAGGTCGGCAAATACTTTTTCAAGTACAGGCGATGTTTTTGCCGGACGGCGAAACTCTAGCGCTTGTGCTGCCGTTAGCAGCTCTATGCCTAGTATACGCTGTAAGTTCAGCACTACCTTGCGTAGCTTTACTACAGCATTAGCACCCATGCTCACATGGTCTTCTTGACCATTGCTGCTTACTATGCTGTCGGCAGATGCAGGTGTGCAGTATTGCTTGTTTTGGCTAACAATAGCTGCGGCTGTGTATTGCGCTATCATAAAACCACTGTTAAGGCCGGCATCCGGTGCTAAGAACGGTGGCAAGCCACGCTGACCACTTACTAATAAATAAGTGCGGCGTTCAGAGATATTGCCCAATTCTGCCAAAGCAATGGCTAAAAAGTCGGCATGTAAGGCCAAAGGCTGCCCATGAAAGTTGCCGCCACTTACTATAGCGTCCTCATCGTGTAGCACTATAGGATTATCTGTAACTGCGTTGATCTCAGTTTCTACTACTTTAGTAACAGTATCTATAACATCTTTAGACGCGCCGTGCACCTGTGGCACACAACGGAAAGAATAGGGGTCTTGTACCTGATTTTTAGGGGTTTGCTGCATTTCGCTGTCGCTCAGCAACTGGCTCATGAATGCGGCTGTGTCTATCTGTCCTTTGTGGGGGCGAATGCGGTGAATGCCATGGCGGAAAGGCTCTGCCTTAGCATCAAAACCCTCGGCCGACATAGCAGCAATTATATCTGCCCACTTAGATAGGCGCTTGGTTTGCATTAAGGCCCAGCACAGGTGCGAGCTCATGAACTGCGTACCATTTAGCAATGCCAGACCCTCTTTAGCGGCTAGCTGCATAGGCTGTAGGCCTGTAAGCTCTAGTGCCTTAGCGGCAGGCATGCGCTCGCCTTTATAATATACCTCGCCTTTGCCCAATATAGGTAGGCACATATGTGCTAGTGGTGCTAAGTCGCCGGATGCGCCCAGAGAACCTAACTCGTAGACTACCGGAGTAATGCCCAGGTTATAAAAGTCTACCAAACGCTGTACTATCTCTTTGCGTACGCCGCTATAGCCTTGGCCTAGGCCATGTACTTTAAGCAGCAGCATTAGGCGTACTATGTCTTGCGGCACTTCGTCGCCCATACCACAGGCGTGAGAGCACACTAGGTTTTCTTGCAGTTGCGATAGCTCGTTATCGGCTATGCGCACATTGCACAAAGATCCAAAGCCGGTATTGATACCGTAGTATGTATTTCCCGATTTTAGCTTGTTATCTAAATAAGTGCGGTTATTCACCACTCTGTCGGCAGCGGCGCCCGATACACTAATAGTAGTTGTTTGTTGTAGTAATGTATCTATCGATACATGTTCTGGTAGTTCCATAACTATTTTTAAAGAGCAACAAAAGTAAAGATTAGTATGCTGACAAAAAATAAGCCCCGAATGGGAGCCTATTTTTTCTTTTTTCCTAATATAATGTCTAAAAGGTCGTCTTCTACGCTGCGGCTAACCGTCTCGGTAATGCGACCTACCTCTTTATTGTTTTGCAGTACTATAATGGTAGGCAGCAGGCTTACTTTATATTTTTTTTCAAGGCCGGTGCCTGTTTCTTTATCTCTATCGGCACCATAGATGGTAAGCTGCCCCTGCGGGAAATGGCAAATATCTAGCAGGCGTAAGAACTTGGGTACCAGCTCGTGACTATCGGAACACCAAGTGCCTAAAAATAATACCAGCTTATAATCTTTAATGGTATTTCTTAAACGCTCTACCACGGCTAGGTTAGGATTAAAATCTTCTAAAGAAGACTGCATCCAGGTGTAGGACGGCTCGTTAAGTAATGAGCCCGCAGTAAGGGTGCCCTTCATTACCAGCATACCGTTTTTGCTATCGCGTAGGGTATCGTACTTTGCTGTTTGTGCCATGGCTGTGGTAGATATAAAAAAGCTAAATAATAGCAGTGCTTGTTTCATTTAGTATAATTGGTTTCTTATGGTAAGTAATTTATCGCGTAGCGATGTAAGTGCTTCTTTCAGGTTTACGGCATCGTGCTCTAGTTTGCCATTGCTTTTTAGTTTGGCTTTGGCACCTGCCAGCGTATAGCCACGCACCTTTACCAGGTGGTGAATGGTTTTTATCTCCCGTATTTGATCGGGTGTGTATAGCCTATCGCCTTTGCGGTTGGTACGTACTTTTAGTTTAAACTCATTGGTCCAGAAGCGGATGTGCGATGTATTTACCTTAAATAAATCGGCCACCTCACCTATGGAGTAGTATTGCTTATTGCCGTCCCAATCGTCGGGTAGGCCCATGGCATCTGCCGGTATTTTGCGGCTACCTTTTATGGGCCTAACCTTTTCGGGGCTAGGCAATTCTGTAGCAGTAGAAGGTTGGGTAGTAGCGCCAGGTGCTGCTGTGGTGCTAGCTACATCTTCTGTAATGTTTTGAGGCTCGTGTGTGGCTACGGGCATAAACTCATCTGCACTGGGGGGCTGCACCTCTTCTACTGTTGCGGCATCTTGAGCCTCGTCATTAGGCTCAAGCTCTGGAGGGGTAGTAGTATGCTGGGTGGCAATGCTGCCAAACTCCTCTGCCAATAGTGCCTCAGCAGCCATAGCATGCTGTATAGGTGCCACGTATTCCTCCTCCTCTTCAGGTACTGCTTCTGTAGCTTGGGTAAGTGTGCTGTTGCTATCGTTGCCAGGTATGGTATCTACCGAGCTAGGGGCATCGGCTGCTACTGCATCTACTACAGCGGTTAACTCTTGTACTTCATTAGGAGTATCTGAGTCGGGAGTTAGTTCGGCCTGAATGTTTTCAATAGCGGCCATAAACAGTTGCTCGGCTATAGATGCGGCTACTATGGCATCTATACTATCTGCCTCGTCTGGCTGGGGTGTGCTATCTATTGCAGGGGGTGTATCTACAGTTGTAGGGTCTACAGCGGCACTACTTTCGGACTGCTGTATGCCTTCTGTAGGGGCAGGCGCATCGGTAGCGGCTGCCGGGGCTTCCACATCCTTTTTTTTATCCTGTTTCTTTTTTCCTTTGTTTTTACCGCTATTAGCGGCAGGGTCGGGTAAAAACTCCTCGCCAAACAAAGTAAGGATCATGTCGCTCATAAATAAATGTACAAATTTATTCAATTATGGCTTTACCACTTCATATGAGGCCAACAATGTTGTAAGGCATATACCGATAGCTTGTCCTGCTTCATTTTCTTAATCTCCTCGGTATGGGCGGCTATTATTCTATTGATGCGCTCGGCAGATATAAAAAACTCATTGACCAGCAGTTGTATAATTTCCTCGTAATACTTGCCCTTGCACGAGCCATAATAGTAGTAGCGCGATAGCAGGCACTGATTGCGCTGTAGCAGCAAATCTCGGTTTCGGCCTCGGGTGTTTTTTTCGTCGGGTTTGTCTTTTAGGGTAGCGTTAAATAATGTTTGTCCTCTCATAGTACTTAGGCTTTAGGCAGTGCAAATATAGCAGCGCCATACCCCTTGCCACAAATAAAGATATCCGCAAAAAGTGGGTATTATGGAGTGTTAA
>CAYWUY010000085.1:9653-9783 GCA_964461535.1 uncultured Flavipsychrobacter sp. | reverse complement strand
TTTACTAGCCACAGTAAATTGCCTTTACGCATTTCTGTATTTATAGGTTTCTTTTCAGCAATCATTAGCTTTTTAGTAGCAGTTGGCTACTTTGTATATAAGCTCATTTTTTGGGATAGGTTTCAGTTGG
>CAYWUY010000085.1:0-9643 GCA_964461535.1 uncultured Flavipsychrobacter sp. | reverse complement strand
AAGGGCAGCAGGGAAAACAAAAAATAATTTTTTTACACTTTATGATATGGCAATGCTTGGTTTTACTAGCCACAGTAAATTGCCTTTACGCATTTCTGTATTTATAGGCTTCTTTTCGGCAATCATTAGCTTTTTAGTAGCAGTAGGCTACTTTGTATATAAGCTCATTTTTTGGGATAGGTTTCAGGTGGGTCAGGCACCTCTTGTTATAGGTGTATTTTTCTTTTCGTCTGTACAGTTATTTTTTATTGGTATAATTGGTGAATACATTGGTGCCATACACACACAAGTAAGAAAGCGCCCCTTAGTGATTGAGAAAGAAAGGGTGAATTTTGATAAATAAGTTAACTCGGTGTTGTTAATTGGTTTTGTTGTATTGTTTTTGTAATTTAACATAACCGAACAAAAGAATACCTATGCCATTAAGTATTTACCACTCATTATCTAAGCTAAAAATTACCCGTAGAAACTATGCTATGAAATTTTTTTTCGTGGCATTTCTAGGTATTCATATTCCACTTATAGGTTTATTATGTTATTTATTAGTACGATTTTCTGAAAAAAATCAGCTAATTCCTGTACTTATTACAGTACTCCTTTGTACTCTAATATCCACTGCTTGTACTATTTATGTAATAAATAGACTGCTTTTGCCTCTTAAAATGATTCGGTTTGCTTTCAAAAATTATTTAAATCAAAATGTTTTACCAGAACTTCCTGAAATATATACTGATGATGTAGGTGAAATAATGAAAGATGTTAATCGTGTTATCAATCATCTGGACAGTATGGTGGATGATAAAAACGATATTATTGCAATATTATCACACGATATGCGTGCACCTATAATTAGGATTTCCGGAATAGCACAAATATTGGAAGTAGATAATGAAACCCCTAAAGAAGAATACACACAAATTATTTTGCAGGAATGTGATAGCTCGTTATTAATGCTAGAGCATATTCTACAAATGATGAAAGATGAAAATGGATCGCTATGGTTATTGAGACTTAAACCAATAAATTTAAAATTACTACTTGTAAATATTGTCAATAAACTCAATAAGCAGGCTGCCACTAAAAATGTGAGTATAAATATAAATGTTGACGATGAATTACTAATTACAGCCGAAAAGACTTTGTTTGGCCAAGCAATAATTAATTTATTAGAAAATGCAATTAAGTTTTCTAATAACGATTCTGCCATACATATAACCAGTGAACTTGAAAATAATTTTATCCATTTGAAAATAACTGATCAAGGTATTGGGTTTGAACCTGAAGCAAAAGAAGGGTTGTTCAATAGATTTACAAAGTATGGGCAAACTGGTACTAATGGTGAGAAGTCTACTGGGTTAGGGCTTTACTTGTGCAGGAGAATAATAAATAATCATAATGGTAAACTTACAGCGTTTAGCAAGGGGAAAGATAAAGGGGCAACATTTACAGTAACATTACCATTATTTGTAGACATTGAAAATGCTAAACCCGTTCCCACAGCTTAGTATCAAAATTATATCTTTTAATAGGTTTAGCAGGATTACCAGCAGCAACAGTATAAGGGGGGATATCTTTAGTAACCACTGAACCAGCTGCAATAACGCAGTGCTTCCCTATAGTTACCCCGGCAGTAAGTACAACATTCGCGGCTATCCAGCAGTTATCTTCTACTATTATTGGTGATGTGGTAACAGGTTGATTATGTATAGGTTGTGTTACGTCTTTATACTCATGGTTTAAGCCGCTTGCTACTATATTTTGAGCAAAAATCACATCATTCCCAATAGTAACCGGACCTATAATAACATTACCCATGCCTACTAGCGAACGTTCGCCTATATGCACATCACCTACACCGTTATTTATGGTACAAAAATCCTCTATCGTAGCGTTTTTCCCTATACTAAACTTGTTGAATGGTAAAATATCCATTCGCGTTCGTCTACGTATCTTACTGCCACTACCGTAGCTGTGTATGAAAGGATTTACAAATAATTTTACCCACAGTCTTGGCCTAGCTTCATTTTTGGGTATTAGCATCCTGTGCACTAGCTTCTTTAGTGTAGGATTTCCCTTAATTGTTGTGGCCAAAGACATAAATAAATTATTGATTTACTACAGAATAGGTTTTAGTACCATTATTTGTAATCAGTCTGATAAAGTACATTCCTGTGTTATCAAGTTTTATTTCTGTAGTTGTTTCACCTGTACTAGTATTTTCTACTGTTTGTCTTGAAATTAATCTACCGTCTACAGATAACACTTCAATAGTTGTATTATCGTTAGCTATTTTATTGTAAGTAATGAACACTGTACCATTACTTGGATTAGGGAATACGTAAGATGTATTGTTAGCATCAGCTATAGTATTTATTGCCACAGGACAACCTCCGCTAGGTGTAGTTAAAGAACCTCCCATACTTTGGAAATCGCCTCTAAAGGCTTGATAGTATAGATTAGCTATAGTGTCGTCATGAATAATTAGTGTGTTTTCATCATTATCAGTATTTGCTACGTTACTCCAGTTATGAGATCCTGTAAGCACTAGAGGATCTGAACAAGCGTCACTAGCATCAACTATCATATACTTATTGTGGTATATTCCAGTATTTCTGTATACTTTATACCTAGAGCGGGTAAGGTTAGCTAAAAAAGCAGGATGTGGAGTGTAGGTTGAATTAGTGCTAAATGTATCTATTATACCAGCAACATAAACTCCTGAATTGAATTTATTAATTATTGCAGTAGCATCTGCACCAAAAGTAAACGCATAAAGTGCGAAGTATAAATCTTTATTAGCAGTGCTGATTGCATTTAGTATTTGATCGTTTGTATTGTCAGAAGGACTAAAATATAATTCTACATGTTTACCTTCAATAGTAAAATGGTGTCTACCTAAATCGTTTTTTAAATGGCCGAATTTAGAATTAACGTAGTTGGGCGTCATGCCAGTATCACCCCACATTTGATTGAACTCACCTAAATAGGCGTGTGCTAATGCAGAGTCTTGAATAATTATGATGTTGTTGTAATCTTCGTTAAACTGATTGGTAGACCAGTTGGTTGAGCCTGTCCATACTATAGCATCATCCGGATTAGTAGATTTACCATCAACAATCATAAACTTATTATGCATGATTGTGAAACTAGAGCTTTGTGGGCTACCCATTTTTTTTATTGGTGTTGTTACAATATTTAGCCCTGAGTTTGTTGAACTAGAATCGTATATCCATCTTATTTTAACACCTCTATTGTAAGCATTATCAATTGCTAATGCCACATTAGCTAAACTGCCACTAGAGTAATGTGTAAAGTTATATACGGCTATGTCTAGTGTGTATTTTGCTCTATTTATGTAGGCTACTAACGTATCGTCAATGTAATTATTAAGGTTGATAGCGTTTACCCCGCATGAAACAGTGTTATCTACTGGATGATTGAAGTACGCTTTTATTTTATTACCAGCTGTTGCGTTGTATGATATTATGATACTAACTACTACTAATATTTTTTTAAGGGCATTCATACTATAAAAATTATAAAAAAGGAGTTGAAATTAGGGTATTTTATTGAATAAATAGTATTTAACGAATTAATATCACATCTCCATGAAAGTTTGCTTCGCCACCAAGCACGCAACCAAAGTATATATTATAAAAATAAGTACCGCCAGGTGCCGGATTATTACCGTCCATACCATCCCAGTTTAGAGTGCTGCCTCCGTAAACAATATTTCCCCATCTATTAAATATTTCTACTTTTTTTAGTGTATAACCACTTGATTTCAAAATTCTGAAATAATCATTTATTCCGTCATTATTTGGGGTAAATGCATTGGGGAGCACTATTTCTCCGTCGCAACATTTTACTACCTCTATTGTTATGGGCTTCAGTGAGCTTTCACAGTAGCCAATATTGTTGGATACAAAATATTGATTTTCATTTAGTTGGCTGGTGTTAATTTCAGGAGGAATATCGCCAATGTATACTTTATTTATGTCGTACCATTTTATTTCTTGACCAACGACATATAGCGGTGCATAAGTAGCTGATAAGCAAAATTGGTTCAATGAGTTTATTTCAGGTTCTTTTACCGTAATAACATTGACATTGAAACTACTTTTAGCTTTACATCCATTAGTGTCATTTGTTACTTCTAAAGTATATGAACTAGAATCTTTTTGAGATAAGTTGCTTAAAGTAAAGTAGTTAGATGTGTTAATTATGTTATTGCGTTTAGTCCATTCGTAAGAGTAGGTGGGGCCATTCGGGATAATGTATGGATACATATTTATCGTTCTTCCTGCACAAGCAGTAGTGTCAGGGTTGATAAATACTTCGGGAGTATTTCTAGTTTTTATAGTTAAATACCTTGTAGAACCTAGGCAACCAACACCATTTACTGTAGCTGTAATTTTATAGGTTAAATCTTGTGTTACATTTATATCCACATTGGATTGTGAATTTGGAGTAAGATTTTGACTGGGTTGCCAAGTATAATTATATATACTATCTCCTACAGCATAAGTATTAAAAGAAACGTTTTTACATATAAAGGTGTCCGATGGAAAAACAGTAAAGTTTATGGTATCATAAATAGTTAGTGTAACACTATCTACAATTAAGTTAGGTTGGCACGAAATAGGTGAATACACTTTTAGTTGTAAGTACTTTTTTCCTAGTGGTGAAGTAGCTAATCCTGTAACATTAATTTCTGCAAAACTTGAAAAAGCAGGTATTAAGATACTATCCGGAAATGGCACATAATCAATACCTTCTACTGCAGTACCTGTTTTTATAAAGTGTACAACCTCGTTGTAAGATTTTGTAGTAGATCTTTTAATTTTTAGCTTTCCGGGATAACATCCTTTTATGCAAATACCTGTTGTGTCGGGTAGGGCAGGAACTGTTGATATTGCTTGTATAGTATAATTATCAGACCGTAAACTATTGGCTTCCAAAAATACTCCTGAATCGTATTTAGGATTTCCTGCATCTGCAATTACTAGTTTTAAATGGTATGTATTACATCGGCTAACGCTATGAGAAGCAGTAAGTACTTTTGTAAGCCCAAAGTGTGATAGTTGTGTACCTGTACTATTATCAATGTAATAAGTTGTGAAAGGAGAGCCAGCACCCATATTGGTACAGTTTACAATATTTCCTGTAATTCCTGGTATTCCATTGTTTATAGAGTTTATTGTAACAGGAATATTGGTGCCGGGTACTAATGCCATATTATCAGCACCAATTATGTCTGACCCAGATATGAAAAACGCAAAAGCATCATTATATGGGCCACACACTGCACTTTTATATTCTTCCGAGCTGAAAATATAGTCTACACTTATAGAATCTCCATCAGGTATAAAATCAAACTCAAGTTTACAAGCATCTACTGTTTTTTGTAGTGACAAATAGTTTAAACTAGAATCTCCCGGGTATCCATTTTCAGAACTAGCCAGTACAGATTGTGGATTTTTTAAACCATAAGCACCCATATTATCATTTACACTACCAGTAGTTAGAACAATTCCTGAATCTAGGCCAATAATTGTGTTTGTTGATGCAAATATGCCGTTAGCCCTGTTAGCGCATGTAAGTACGGGATTAAGAACCTGTATTCCAGGGCCGGCAAGAGTTTTCGCTAATAGTTCAGCAGTTTGTCCTGGATATAGTCTTAATTGCGCATAAGAGTTGTAGTTACCCCAAAAGGTAACTATTATAATTATGGCAACAAGTATACGCTTCATCTATTCATGCAAAAATAAGACTACTTTAGTAGTCATTGGCTATTTTGTAGCCAGTTACTTTACCTTTTTTCCAATAAGACATATCTTCTTCGTAAAACTTATGGTTCCTTTCAGTAAGATATTTTGGATCTATGTCACTTAAATTTGGTTTTCCTGCATTCACCCAAGCAGTATACCAATAGCTAGATAACTCTTCAATAGCTGCTCTCATTCTTTTTTCCACCATGCCTTGTAAAAGCTCGTGGTACACGTGGCAGTATTCGTAAGAGTATATAAGTGCACCCCATCTGTTTTTCTCAGGTTGACCATTGGCACCTATTTTATATAACATTTCCTGAGGTTTATCTTTTCTCAGTTTTTTATCGTTGTATAGTAGTTCATTAATTAGTTTATGGCTACTATCTATTATAGACCAAGTTTCTTTTTCTATATTATCTATATAATGAGGTTCAGCATAGTAGCTATAATTCTTTCCAAATAGTTCAGGTAGCTGGCATTCCCAAAGTCCGTGTATACCTTTTTGCCCTGTTAGTTGCCCATCATGGTTTTCTGTAGTATGCAATGGCATATGTGCGTCGGCTATATAGTGTCCAAGATTTGCAGACAAGAAGAGAATATCAGGTCTGCTTTTTTCTTTCATTGCTTTCGTTAGCTTTTCCATAACCTCTTGTATAGTCCATGGAAGACTGCCATATTTATCTACACTGTCTTTAGTATATTTTTTATAGGCTTCATCTAAGCTATGTGGCATAGATTTACTAGTGCTGTAATCAAACTTTTCTAGATCTATATAATGTCTCGGGAATTCAACTTTGTCTCCTATTGTATATTTCCTTAAATCAGGACAAACAGATTCTTCAGTTATAAAGTCAGCATGGTTATAATAAAACATTCCCATTTCTTTGGGAAGTGCCAATATAGCCCCTCTATTAATTTTAAAATGACCATACACACCCCAGGCATTAGCCTGATAAGACTTACCAAATAATGCACTTACCAAAAATAACGTGTATAGCACTTTCTTCATACCAACTAAATATTATATGAAAATATATTGTGAGATAATATTGATTACTACAAATGTAGCAGATTTAATAGGAAAATGAAAGCAAGTATTAAATAATAATCTAACCTTCACAGGTAGTAATAATATTTTAGAATACAGCTGAAAGAGTTTAATTTTATGTGACACATACTATTTAATATGAAAGACATCACCAAGAAGTACACCAATGGCGAAATAACTGTAGTTTGGAAGCCTTCTATATGCATACATTCAACTATCTGCTGGAAAAATGCAACTGGATTACCCTCTGTTTTTAATCCGGCTGAGCGTCCTTGGATAAAGCCTGAAGGTGCTACTACCCAAGAAATAATAAATCAAGTAAATAAGTGTCCTAGTGGTGCTATTAGCTATTACAAGAATGAGGATGGTGTTAGTGCGCCTGAAGTAAATGTAGAATGCATAGCCGAGGTAATGCCCGATGGGCCGTTATTGGTATACGGCAATCTTTCGGTTAAGCATTCTAATGGTGATGTAGACAAAAGAAATAATGTAACTGCCTTTTGCAGGTGTGGTGCCAGTGCTAATAAACCGTTTTGCGATGGTAGTCATAAAAAAATAGAATTTAAGGGATAAATAATGAAGGAACAGAATTATAAAAATCATAGAAAATTTTATATACCACACCATGTAGTGTTTTATGGTTTGGTTACAGCGGGCATATGTGTTTGTGTGAAACTTTACAATAATGAGCCGTCTATTTACATAGCTTTTATTGGATTTTTGTTTTTTATGCTTGGTTTTCTGTCTTTTATGCTTAGGCAGCACTATGCACTAGGTAATCAAGATAGGATAGTAAGAATTGAAATGAGATTTAGATATTACGTTCTTACCGGAAACAGATTAGAGCTACTAGAAGATAAACTGTCATTTGGGCAAATAGCAGCACTCAGGTTTGCATCAGATGCGGAATTGCCAGTTTTATTAGATAGAGCTATAAAAGAAGGGCTTACACCTAACCAAATAAAGCAAAATATAAAAGATTGGCAGGCAGACTATATGAGGGTGTAGGCTTACTGCAATAATATATATGCCAACATAGCACCTAAATAGGCCAAGCCAAACATGTATACAAACTGAATAATTGGATACTTCCACGTCATTGTTTCGCGTTTTACTACTGCAAGTGTACTCATACATTGCATGGCAAAAACGTAAAATATTAGTAGCGATACTCCAGTTGCCAACGTATACACGACAGTTCCGTCGGGGCGTCTAGCGGTGCGCATTTTTTGTATTGTTTTTATTTCTACGTTACTATTTCCAACACTATATAATGTAGCCATAGTGCTACCAAATACTTCTCTTGCTGCAAATGAAGTAATAAGTGCAATGCCTATTTTCCAATCGTAACCAAGTGGCTTAATAGCCGGTTCAATAGCTTTGCCCATGATACCGGCAAATGAATGTTCTAGCTTTTCGGTAGCTTGTAAAGTTTCTAAGTTTGCTTTTTCTGCAGGATTTTGTTGTATAGCTAATGCATACTTGTCTTCTATTGATTTCATTTGGCTTGGAGGCCCAAACGTGGCTAATACCCATAAAATCATAGATAAAACAATAATTACTTTACCAACATCTTTAATAAATATTTTACCCTTTTCAAGCATAGTTATGCCTACATTCTTCCATCTAGGAGCTCTGTACACGGGAAGTTCCATCAAGAAGAAGTTTTTATCCTTACTCTTAATAATGAAACTTAAAACTCTTGATACTATTAATGCCATAAAGAACCCTAACAAGTATAAACCCATTAGTACAAGACCTTTTAGGTTAAATATTCCTAGTATTTTATCGTCAGGTATTACTAGTGTTATAAGCATGGTGTACACAGGTAAACGAGCACTACAACTCATTAACGGTGTCACTAGAATGGTGATTAAACGTTCTTTTCTATTTTGAATGGTTCTTGCGGCCATTATAGCGGGAACTGCACATGCCATACCACTGATAAGTGGCATTACAGATCTTCCATTAAGGCCGGCAGTTCTCATGATTCTATCAGTTAGGAAGCTTATACGAGCCATATAGCCACTGTCTTCTAGTATGGTTATAAGTCCAAAAAGAATCATTATTTGTGGTATAAATACCATTATTCCACCTATACCTGCAAGTAGCCCATTGATAAGCATATCTTTAAGCATGCCATCAGGCAGTAAACTACTTATGAATACGCCTAATTGATTGAAGCCGGTTTCGATCCAATCCATAGGGTAGCTGGCTAACCAAAATATACTTTGGAATAATAGGAATAGTACAAGTAGTAAAATAGTATTTCCCCAGAAAGGGTGTAATAAGATTTTATCAATCTTATCACTCATTACTATTTTCTTTACTGGGCTTTCTGTTACCACGCATAAATTCATAATAGTATCTATGCGTCGGTAACGATGCATAATTTCCTCGGCCTGTATTTTTGCTATAGGAAATTTATTTTCACCTAGTATTGCAGCTATTTGTATTCTTTGTGCAGCATTAATATGCTTGAGCTCAGTATAATTGCACGCTATGTGTAGGGCAGCATAGTTACTGTCTTGTTCACTTATTTTTCTAATTTCATCAATCCAATTGCCTGTAAGTGCGCTAATGTCTATAAAGTCGGGTAGTGGGCTAGGTTTTATTGCAGCAACATCATTTATTAACTTCTTGAGTTGTGCTATTCCTTTATTTTTTCTAGGATTTATAGCAACTACCGGAACTCCCATTTGTCTTTCTAGCTCTACTGTGTCAATAACTATGCCTTTTTGCTTAGCTATGTCCATCATGGTAAGCGCTATTACTACCGGAATCTTTAAATCAATAATTTGTGAACAAAAAAGGAGGTTCCTTT
>CAYWUY010000084.1:0-9912 GCA_964461535.1 uncultured Flavipsychrobacter sp. | reverse complement strand
AAAGTGGGTAATTTAACTGCCGACCACGTTACTAAAAAAGAACTTTTTGCACAAACTCAACTTAAAGTATACTTCCCCGGCTCTTATTACAATTATCCCTACCGTGTAAAAGAATATACATTTAAAACCAGAAAGGATGGGAAAGATATAGTGTTAAGTAAAAAAGGAGCAAACATAACCTATGACATCTCATCAATGGTAAACAGCCTACCAGAAGGTACTTATATAGAATTTACAGACATTACTGTAACCTGCCCAGAGTGTAACGACAGGAAAATTAGTAATCTGGGTATATGGATAAAATAGCAGCTTAATATTTCCTATTAATAACGTAGTTAACCAGTTCTTGCATGGCAGTACGCTCTGCCGATTCAGGATAAGTATGAAGAATTTCAAGTGCAGCCTGCTGATATTCTTGCATTTTTGTAGTAGCATAGGCTATACCACCCGAATTTTGCACAAAAGCTATAACTTCATTTACCTTATCACGGTCAGTACTCTTATTCTTTATTATATATATTATCTTCCGTTTTGTAGCACTATCTGCATTGTTTAATGCATAAATAAGCGGAAGTGTCATTTTCTTTTCTTTAATATCTATACCTGTAGGCTTACCTATATTGTCTGCACCATAATCAAATAAATCGTCTTTTATCTGAAATGCAATACCTACCTTCTCTCCAAACAATCTAAATTTTTCAGCCTCCTCGGCATTGTATGCTGCAGATAGAGCGCCTGCAGAACAGGCAGCCGATAATAGCGTAGCAGTTTTAGCACGTATGATCTCAAAATATACATCCTCGGTTATATCCAGCTTTCTAGCCTTTTCCATCTGCAACAACTCCCCCTCACTCATTTCCCTTACAGCTCTCGATGTTATTTTTAATATATCATAGTCTCCGTGCTCTACAGAAAGTAGCAATCCTTTAGACAACAGATAATCGCCAACCAATACAGCTATCTTATTTTTCCACAATGCATTAATTGAAAAGAAATTACGACGCATCATAGAATTATCTACTACATCATCATGCACCAGAGTGGCCGTATGCAGCAGCTCTATTAACGATGCTGCACGGTAAGTAGCATCTCCTATACCTCCGGCTATTTTAGCAGACAAAAACACAAACATTGGGCGCATCTGTTTGCCTTTGCGTTTTATTATAAAACGCATTATCCGGTCGAGTAACTGATTAGAACTTTTAACGCTTTCCGAGAATTTCTTCTCAAACAATTGCAATTCGGTTCCTATAACACTATTTACGAGATCCATTTAGTCGGCTATAGATTATCTATCTGAATGTAAAAGTCGAATATCTATTCCTATTTAAAAAAGAATATTTATGATTATATATACCCTATCTGCAATAAAAATGCAAAAACGGTGTTATTTTATTCAAGTGTGTCTCTTTTAACGTTTTGTGAAGTAACTTTGCGCCAAGTTTTTCAATAGTAGAGAAATTATATTAATACAAATATACACTATATGTCGATGAAGAAGTATTTATTGTTAGCCGGCGTAACTGCTATGTCTTGCGGTGCTGCTATGGCACAAGACGCGCAAGCGCAAGCCGCACCGGCAGCAGGTGGTGCGCAGTGGTCTAGTAGAGACATGACCTATAAGGGAAAGAACTATGACGTTCTTGATTCTTCTTACTATTCTAAGAAACAAATCAAGCAATTCCGTCAGTACATTGACCATCAGTCTGCTTTTCCTCCAAAACCTCGTAACCAATATGAGGTAGGTTTAAATTTAGGCCTCTACAACCTTAACGGCGATATCCCTAGCTTAATGCTATGGCAAAAAGGCGGTGGTAGCGTTGGCGTTCACGTACGTAAATCATTTGGCTATGTATTTTCTCTAAGAGCTAACTATACATATGGTGTAGCTAAAAACTTAGATGTAGCTGCAACTCAATCATATGGCGCTCCTTACATAAATGCTGGTTATATACCTAACTATAATGCTACAGCTACTAGCCCAGCTAATAATGTGTATCGTGCTATAAGAATGGAGTCTTCTCAGTTCAACATGGATTTCATGTTCAACTTCAACAATATTAGCTTCCATAGAGCAAGAAACAACATGTCATTCTATGGCTTCTTTGGTCTAGGTGGCTTGGCTTACAAAACAAGAGTTAACGCACTTAATGCTCAAGAGCAGAAGTACGATTTCAACAGCATAGTAAGCAACCCTAACGGTAGCAATAGCGATATCCGCAGCAAACTACAAAGCGGCATGGATAAGACTTATGAATCTAATGCTGAAAGTGGAAACAAAAGAAAAGTATTGGGTGGTATGAGTTTGGCATTTGCTCCTAGCATTGGTGCTGGCGTGCAATTCAAAATCAACAAACAATTCAATATCTCTGTTGAAGACCGCTATACATTCACAGGTGATGATTATCTAGATGGTACTCGTTTTGGTAAAGCTGTAGGTAACATTCCTACTACTAGCCAAGGTTCTGATGGTGTTAACAACTTCACAGTTGGTATCAACTATAACGTTCGAACTAAGAAAAAATCTGTTGAGCCACTTTACTGGATCAATCCTTTGGATCATTCTTACAACGAGTTGTCTTACCCTCGTCATATGTTACTTCCGGCTCCAATTTTGCCTGATGAAGATAACGATGGTGTAACTGACCAATACGACAAATGTCCTAAGACTCCTACTGACGTAAAAGACGTTGATGCTCATGGTTGCCCTATAGATACTGATGGCGATGGCGTTCCTGACTACAAAGACAAACAAAAAATAACTCCTACTGAGTGTCAACCGGTTGATGCTGATGGTGTTGGTCATTGTCCTTGTCCTGAAGGTTGCGGCGGCGTTGGTTCAGGCAAAAACCCTGAGTGCAAACACGTAAACGACGGCTTTGTTACATTCAAAAACAATGCAGTTATCACTTCTGACATACAGGCTGCTTTAGCTACTCTTGCTGCTCAAATGAGACAAGACCCTAACTGTAAAGTAGTTGTAGTTGGCGGCGGTGGCGACAAGAAAAAAGAGCAACGTTCTTGGGAAAGAGTAAATGCAGTTATCGAATACATGACTGAAAAACAAAACATCCTTCGCGAGCGTTTCATCTTCCAATATGGTAAAGGTGATGACGAAAACGTAGTTAACTTCCGTGGTGCAGCTGCTGACGAAACAGGTCCATCTGTAACACCTCCTCCACATCCAAACTTGAAATAATCAAGTAAATAATATCTCTAAAAATGCCACCCGAAAAGGTGGCATTTTTTATGCCCAATACTGAAAGACAACCAAAATAGTGCATAAAAATAATGGGCGGCAGTTACATCTGTCGCCCATTAATATCTAGAATAACTAAAGCCTATATTACTACGTTAATCATTTTACCTTTTACGTATATAAACTTCTTAGGTGCTTTTCCTTCCAGCCATTTTTGAATAGTAGCATCTGCAAGTACTGCCTTTTCTACCTCAGCAGGGTCTGCATCTAGCGCAAACTCTAGCTCTACCCTAGGCTTACCATTTATAGCTACAGGATAAAGTTTGGTATTTTCCACTGTATACTTCTCTTCATATACCGGGAATGGGGCAACAACTACAGAACTTGCATGACCTAGTTTTTGCCATATAGCCTCGGCTACGTGTGGCGCAAACGGACACATCAATAGAGCTAGTGGCTCTAGTATAGCACGCTTGTGACAGTTAAGTGTAGTTAGCTCATTTACAGTTATCATAAACTGGCTAACCGTAGTATTAAAAGAAAAACGTTCTATATCGTCTTGTACCTTTTTAATGGTTTTATGCAATACTTTAAGTTCTGCATTAGTAGCCGGCTCATCTGTTACTAACCACCCATTTTGCTCATCAGCATATAGGCGCCAGAATTTTTTAAGGAAGCGGTGCACGCCTTCAATACCCTTTGTATCCCAAGGCTTACTCATCTCTACCGGGCCTAAGAACATCTCATACATACGGAAAGTATCTGCACCATATTCAGATATAATGTTATCCGGATTTACTACGTTGTACTTAGACTTAGACATTTTTTCTATCTCTGCACCACATATAAACTTACCATCTTCATATATAAACTGGGCTGCAGCATACTCAGGTCTCCATTTGATATACTTATCAACAGCTAACTCTTGACCATCAACAATATTTACATCTACATGCAACGCAGTAAAAGCATTATCAGAGCCTACTTCTTTATCTAACTGCTGTTTCCATTTGTTAGATACAAACCAAATTTCTGCTAGTTTAGATTGACTGCAATAGCTCTCTCGACGAGTAATAAAGCCGGATAGTATATTAGACAATTCAGCAAAAAGATTGCCTTGTCTTGCACCAACAGACATTTTTGAAAACACCTCTTCATTACTCATAGATATGCAGCAATGCTCGTTTGTGGCACTAGCAAATATATCTCTATGCTTACTTTGAACTATTTTTTGACCGGTAATTTCAATAATAATTTTATGCTCTACACTGTAGAAATCATAAACAACATCACCGTTTTTGTAGTCGCTTATAAAGTTGTATTCTTTAAAATCAGTTCTTAAAATTTTAGCAATTATTGTTTCAGCAGCACGACCCGTAAGTCTGTAAGTAAACCTAGAGCTACCCTGTATCATTCCTTGGTTAAGGAGTTTCTTGAATGGTTCATCAAAGCTGATGTGACCAAGGTCGTGCAGGGCTTTCGTCCACATACGGCTGTATAGTAAGTGGCCTACTGCATGCTCTGTACCACCCACATATAAATCTACTTGCTGCCAATAATCAGTAGCTTTTCTATCTGCAAAGGTAGCCTCGTTATTAGGGTCCATATAGCGTAAGAAATACCAGCTACTACCCGCATAACCCGGCATAGTATTAGTTTCTCGGTTCTCTGCCATCCAGCTATCTATGTTAGCTAATGGGCCTTGCCCTTCAGGACCGGGACCATATTTATCTACATGCGGCAATTCTACCGGCAAACCTCCTACATTGCTCAATTCATCAATAGCATAAGGCACATCATTATTATACACTATTGGGAAAGGCTCGCCCCAGTAGCGCTGACGGCTGAAGCCTGCATCGCGCAACTTATAGTTTACTTTACGCTTACCTAGCTCCAATTTCTCTAAAGTGCTAATTACTTCTTCTGCTGCCTTGGGTATGTCCATACCCGTAAGGAAACCACTATTGGTAAGAGTACCCACCTTTTCAGTGTAGGCATTTTCGCCATCGTAATGGCTACCAAATATATTTGTAATAGGTATAGCAAAACGCTTAGCAAAACGATGGTCGCGGTCGTCGCCACTAGGCACTGCCATAATAGCACCTGTGCCATAGCCTGCCAATACATATTCAGATATCCATACCGGAACTAAATTGTTATTTAAAGGATGGATAGCATAAGTACCCGTAAAACAGCCTGTAACAGACTTAACATCTGCCATACGCTCGCGCTCGCTGCGGCTTTTTACATAGGTTACATATTCATCAATAGCTGCCTTTTGCTCTGCTGTAGTAATACTTGCTACAAGGTCGTGCTCTGGTGCTAGTACTAGAAAGTCTACTCCAAAAATAGTATCAGGGCGTGTAGTAAATACCGTAACCGCACCTTGATGACCACTTAATTTGAAGTTAACCATAGCACCACTACTTTTACCTATCCAGTTGCGCTGCATCTCCTTCATAGCATCAGACCAATCTAGATTGTCTAAGCCAGACAATAAACGCTCTGCATATTCTGTAATACGTAAAAACCACTGACGCATATTTTTACGCTCTACCGGATGACCACCACGCTCAGACACTCCGTTAACCACCTCATCGTTAGCCAACACCGTGCCCAGTGCCTCGCACCACCACACCTGAGCATAGCCTTGATAAGCCAGACGATACTGCATTAATACAGCACGCTTCTCTTCGGGACTATAGCTATTCCATTCTGCTGCGCTAAAGCTAAGGTTTTCATCTGCCGGGCAAGTATGGTTAGTGTTACCCTCTTGTGCAAAGATGGATTCTAATTCGCTTATTGGGCGCGCTTTTTGGCTATCTCTATCGAACCAGCTATGGAACAATTGTAAGAATATCCACTGCGTCCACTTGTAATACTTAGGGTCGCTGGTGCGCACTTCTCTATCCCAATCGAATGAAAAACCAATATTATCTAGTTGCTCTTTATAGCGCTTAATGTTTACCTCAGTGGTTACGCTGGGGTGCATACCTGTTTCTATAGCATACTGCTCGGCAGGCAGACCAAATGCATCGAAGCCCATAGGGTGCAATACATTGTAGCCTGACATTCTTTTATAACGCGCAAAAATATCAGAAGCTATATAGCCTAGAGGGTGGCCTACATGCAAACCCGCACCACTAGGATATGGGAACATATCTAACACATAATACTTTGGCCTGGCCGGCTGGCCATCGGTAGGGTTGTCTACTTTATATACTTTATGCTGCTGCCAGTATTTTTTGGCATCTTGCTCAATTAAAGAAAAATTATAATCCATTATTATAAAAAGGGAGGTATTGATAAATAAGTGGCGCAAAAGTACAAAACAAAACCGCTCCGAGAAGAATCGGAGCGGTGTATTACTAATTATTGTTATTATTTTTTATGCTTCTGCATAAGCCTCTGTAGGCTCGCAAGTACATACTAGATTTCTATCGCCATAAGTGTTATTAACACGGGCTACACTAGGCCAGAATTTATTGCTCTTAACATAAGGTAGCGGGTAAGCTGCTTCTGTGCGGCTATACTTGTGGTTCCACTCATCGGCAGTGATAACAAACTGAGTATGCGGTGCGTTTTTCAATACGTTATCTTGCTTATCTGCGCGGCCTTCTTCTATGGCTCTTATTTCGGCACGAATGCCTAATAGCGCATCGCAGAAACGATCAAGTTCAGCTTTATCTTCACTTTCAGTAGGCTCTATCATAATAGTACCAGCAACCGGGAAGCTCATAGTAGGTGCGTGGAAACCGTAGTCTATCAAACGCTTAGCCACATCTTCAGCCTCTATTTCTGCTGTTTTCTTGAACGGACGTAAATCAACTATAAACTCATGAGCACAAGTACCATTGCTACCAGTGTATAGAATATCAAAATCGTTCATTAGGCGCGCTCTCATGTAGTTAGCATTTAAGATAGCATATTCAGTAGCCTTGCGCACACCCACAGGACCTAACATGCGGATGTAAGCATAAGATATCAACAATATACTAGCAGAACCGTAAGGAGCAGCAGATACAGCATGGTGAGCACCGTTGTGACCAGGAGTAGTAACTACGTGACCAGGCAGATGCTCTGCTAAGTGCTGACGCACACAGATAGGACCCATACCAGGACCACCACCACCATGTGGTATAGCAAATGTTTTGTGTAGGTTAAGGTGACATACATCGGCACCGATAAGACCAGGAGCAGTAAGGCCTACCTGAGCATTCATATTGGCACCATCCATATATACCTGACCACCATAACTATGTATGATATCGGTAATTTCTTTTACTGTTTCTTCGTACACACCATAAGTACTAGGGTAAGTAATCATGATACCTGCCAACTTATCGGCATGAAGTGCAGCTTTAGCCTTTAAATCTTCTACATCTATATAGCCATTTTCTAAAGCCTTAACTACTACTACTTTATAACCTACCATTACCGCACTGGCAGGA
Source organism: uncultured Flavipsychrobacter sp. (assembly GCA_964461535.1). GTDB lineage: Bacteria > Bacteroidota > Bacteroidia > Chitinophagales > Chitinophagaceae > Flavipsychrobacter. The sequence goes on along the minus strand of CAYWUY010000084.1, from coordinate 2,262 downwards.
TTGGTACCGTGTGCAGAAATAGGAATCAACATTACATCTCTGTGACCTTCGCCACGGCTTTCGTGGTAGTTGCAGATGGTAAGTAGACCGGCATATTCGCCCTGAGCACCACTGTTAGGCTGTAAGCTACAAGCATCGAATGCCGTAATCTGGCATAGATAATCGCTTAGTTCTTTAGCCATTTGCAAGTAACCGCCCGCTTGGTCGGCAGGTGCAAACGGATGCATTTTGCTCCAGTTAGCCCAGCTTAAAGGCATCATTTCTGTAGCTGCATTCAACTTCATAGTACAAGAACCCAAAGAAATCATGCTAGTGTTTAAGCTTAAATCTTTGTTTTCCAACATTTTGATGTAACGCATCATTTGCGTTTCACTGTGGTGGCTATTGAATACCTGATGTGTTAGATACTCAGAAGTACGTGTAAGTGCAGCCGGAATGTTGGTTAACAACATATCGTCGCTGATGCTGATAGATGCGGTAGCATCGTCGCCGGCAAATATGCGAATGATATCTAAAACATTACCCGGAGTGGTAGTTTCATCTAGTGCTATACCTACCAGATTGCCACCTATATAACGGAAGTTAACTTGTGCAGCTTCTGCCTTAGCACGGATAGCAGCAACATCTTTAACCTCAACAGTTAGTGTATCGAAATGGTATTTATTAGCAACAGTATAGCCCGCCTCGGTAAGTGCAGCTTTAAGTGCAGCAGCTAGTGAGGTAATGCGCTTAGCTATACGCTTTAAGCCATCAGGGCCATGATATACGGCATACATAGCAGCCATATTAGCCAATAATGCCTGAGCTGTACAGATATTTGAAGTAGCTTTTTCGCGCTTGATATGCTGTTCGCGAGTTTGTAGCGCCATACGTAGTGCACGATTACCTTGTGCATCTACACTGATACCGATGATACGGCCAGGAATTTGGCGTTTGAAATCGTCTTTAGTAGCGAAGAAGGCTGCGTGAGGACCACCATAGCCCAATGGCACACCAAAACGTTGAGCAGAACCAAATGCCACATCGGCATTTAACTCGCCCGGAGAAGTTAATAGTGTAAGTGCCAACAAATCGGTAGCCATAGCTACATAACCACCTGCAGTATGCACTTTAGCTATAAACTCTTGATAGTTTTCTACACTACCCTTATCGTTAGGATATTGCACTAAAGCACCAAAGAATGTATTATCTATAGTAGCAGTTCTATAATCGCCATATACTACTTGAATACCCAGCGGCGTAGCTCTGGTAACTATTACATCTTTTGTTTGTGGGAATACATCGTTATCAACAAAGAATTTAGGACGCTCAGGATTTTTGTCGTCTTTATTCAACTGATGGAAAAACATAGTCATAGCCTCAGAAGCTGCTGTAGCCTCATCTAATAATGAAGCGTTAGCTATAGGAAGGCCTGTCATGTCTGACACCATAGTTTGGTAGTTCAACAAACTCTCTAAACGGCCTTGACTAATTTCGGCCTGATAAGGAGTATATTGAGTGTACCATCCCGGGTTTTCGAAAATATTTCTCAAAATAACGCTAGGTGTGTGAGTATCGTAATAGCCTTGACCTATGTAAGTTTTGAATACTTTGTTTTTTTGTGCCAAAGCCTGTAGATCGCTCAGGTACTGAGCTTCGCTGATAGCCTCGGGAATGTTCAACTTGTGCTCCATACGGATGCCCGTCGGAACTGTACGATTCACCAACTCGTCCAGACTGTCTACGCCTATTGTCTTAAGCATAGCCTGAGTATCATTAGCATTGGGACCAATGTGGCGGCCAATGAACTCTTCGTTTTGTACAAAAAACAAATTCATAATTATTATGTGAGATTTTAAAGATCCGAGAATTAAAAATTTTTGCAAAGTTAGTGCTATTATTAGAAACGCAAAGGAGATTGTTAGCACCTATTATACTAAGTAATAATACTATAATAGACCACAGACAATAAGGCTGCAACCCAAGCCTACATATGATAAACAATAAGCATTTCTCAACTAGGTATACCGATTACTAAATTGGGTATTTTGATTACTAAAACAGGGTATTTTAGGTATAAAATGTGCCAAAAAGGTATAAAAATACCTGACTTTACAAGTGTTAGCTTTTGATAATGAATGAACTAGAAAAATTATACCCTAAAAATCGATAAAAATATACCCTGAGGGTATTTTTTGGGTTTGGGGAGGGCAATTTTTTATCAACTTCAACATCAGCAACTGCATTTACAAAGAGCTTCATGAGCGTAAAGATACTGTATGT
>CAYWUY010000083.1:0-10004 GCA_964461535.1 uncultured Flavipsychrobacter sp. | reverse complement strand
TCGTTTTTCGGACTAATACCAGGCACATCGTATTCCATTACTTATGAATATAATGGAGCTATCACAACAGTTTCCTTAACATCAGATGCTAGTGGACAACTTATACTATCCGGACTAGCACAAGGAACACTTTCTAACATTGTATTAAACTATAACAATTGTTTCTCCACCCCTTACGGTCCATATACCTTAGTAGACCCGGGTGCACCACCGTCGCCATTAGCTGCAAGCAATAGCCCTGTATGCGAAGGTTCTAGCCTAAACTTAACCGGCACTTGCGCCGACCCTAATGTTACTTTTACCTGGCTTACACCTAGCGGAACCAGCTACACAGGAGCTAATGTTATTATTAATAATGCGCAGGTATTTATGTCTGGCGTTTATACCCTACAGGCTAGTTTTAACGGATGCTCTAGTTATGACACTATATTAATTACTGTTAATCCTAAACCGGTTTTAAGTGGTTTGCAGGACACCATACGCATACCCTACCTTCAACCCACTAGACTGTATGTAATTGGAGCCAACTATTACACCTGGTACCCCAATGATGGTAGCATAGATAATGCAAACATTAATACTCCTTTAATTAGTCCAATAAATAACCTGTTATATACTGTGATAGGTATGAACAATTGGGGCTGTAAAGATAGTTTAACCACCTACTTTGCAGTTTCGGACAACGATAGTATAACAGTCCCTACAGCTTTTACACCCAATAATGACGGCAACAACGACGTATTTAGAATTCCATTACTTGGCAATAAGCTAGTGCTTCTGAGCATATTCAACAGATGGGGAGAATTGATTTATGAAGCTAATAGCGCAACATATAGAGGATGGGATGGGTCTTATAAAGGTGAACCTCAAGAGTTAGGCACCTATTATTATATGCTAATCTACGTTTCACAAGCAGGAGTTCAACGGCAATTAAGCGGTGAAGTAACACTTATTAGGTAAAACTAGTATTACTTTTGCATCCTAGTTTATAAAAGATGATAATTGCATCCTGTATACCTTTTGCACCCATTAGCTGGTGGGCAAAATGCCTAGCTGACGGCGAAGTAACTATAGATCAAGGAGAACACTTTGAGAAAATGAGTTATAGAAATAGGTATAAAATTGCTGCGGCAAACAATGCCATATTATTAAGTATACCTTTAATAAAAGGAAGAAACCAAAGAACAGCTATGAAAGACATTGCTATTTTTAACAAAGAAAAATGGCAAATACAACATTGGCGCACATTAGAAGCAGCATATAAAAGAAGCCCTTATTGGGAATATTACGAACTTAGCCTAAAGTCTATTTTCGATAACCCTTACGATACGCTCGTAGCTTTTAACACCGCTACTATTGCTTGGACACTAAAACAACTAAAATCTAACTTAAAAATATCCTATTCCGAGAACTACCTTTCTGATACTGGCGAAAGCAAAGACATAAGAGCATTATACACCAAAGAAGCAGATATTCCGGTTTCATTTCCAAAGTATTACCAAGTATTCGAAGATAGAATAGGTTTTCAGCCAGACTTAAGCATCCTAGACTTATTAATGAATGAAGGACCCAATAGCGTAAAATGGATGCAAATAAATAGGCACCATATTATTGGCTAATCTTCACTTAACATATATTTTGCTTAGCTTATCTATATAAATAGAGTAAGAAGACAAGAAAAAATAGGATATTTGCGCCCTATTCAATACATAAACACATAATAAAAAGATGTCATTTTACGAAAAAATTCAAGAAACAGCTGCATTCATTAAAACTCAAGTAACCAACCTTCCTACTATTGGAATTATCCTTGGTAGTGGATTGGGTGGACTTATTGACATCATAGAAAAGGAAAAAGAAATAGCATATTCTGATATACCTAATTTCCCCGTATCTACTGTGGAAGGTCACAGTGGAAAGTTAGTATTTGGTAAAATAGGTACAAAGCAAGTTATATTAATGGCTGGTCGCTTTCACTATTACGAAGGTTACAGCATGCAGGAAGTTACATTTCCTGTAAGAGTAATGAAGGCATTGGGTGTAGATATGCTAGTAGTATCTAACGCAGCAGGTGGCACTAACCCTACTTTTAAAATCGGTGATTTAATGATTATTAAAGATCATATCAACCAGTTCCCTGAGCATCCTTTACGTGGTAAAAATGATGAAAGACTAGGTGTTAGATTCCCGGATATGACCAAAACCTATGACAAAGAACTAATAGCAAAAGCCTATGAAATAGGCAAAATGCAAGGTTTAGAATTAAGAGAAGGAGTATACATAGGCTTGCAAGGCCCTACTTTCGAAACACCTTCTGAATATAAATGGTTACATACCATAGGTGGAGATGCAGTAGGTATGAGCACTGTTCCTGAAGTAATAGTGGCTCGTCATAGTGGCATGAAAGTGTTTGCTATCAGTGTTATAACCGACTTAGGCGTAACTGACAAACCGGTTATTATTACACACGAAGAAGTATTAGAGGCAGCTAATGCAGCAGCACCTAAAATGGCATCTCTTGTAGCCGAACTAGTAAAATCTTGCTAATCATTTTCTTTGAATAAGCAATTACAAATATCTATAGCAATACTCTTGTGTTTGTTTTACAACACAAGAGTATTGTCACAAACATTACCCAATACCCCACAAAAGGACACAAGTTTAAATAAAACTAATACTAATAAATGGAGCGATGCTCCGGCTAATATTACCTATACACTACTTAACAGTGAAAAAACTCACATACCTGACACTGGACTACATACCTTTCACAGGCGACCTTTCATTCAGCCTTGGAGCCGAGATTTAGGTAATCCTGGTAGCCCTGCATTAAATCTATTATTTACGCCAGATAATAATGTAGGTCCTAATCTTGGTTACCACATAAATGACATCTATAGATACCAAACAGAAAATTTAAAATTCTACAATACCAATAGGCCTTACTCTGTCTTCCAATACCATCTAGGCTCTAAACTTGAACAAGTAGCAAGTATTTTGCATACTCAAAACATTCAGCCCAATTGGAATGTAATGGTAGAGTATAAAAAGATAAATACTCCCGGCTTTTATAAGTCTCAAAGGAACAACCACGACCAAGCTGCGCTAACTACTAATTATAAAAGTATAAATAAGCACTACGAATTGTGGGGTGCCATTGCCTACAATAAGTTTCAACATGATGAGAATGGTGGTATAGTAAATAGTGCGCAACTAAATGACGCTGCCTATAGCGATAGAAAAACTGTAGATGTAGCCTACCAAAATACATATTACAGTTCTACTAGATCTATAGTATCTAATCTAAATAGAAATTTCGACATACTATTTAAGCATGCCTATACTTTTGGTAGAACAGATACTACATATAGTAAAGATTCAACAAGCTATACCTATAAGTTAGTACCCAGATTCAGGCTATCTCAAAAAATAAATATCAATAGCGAGCGACATGCATATAAAGATGTAGCACCTGATTCATTTAGATATGATAATATCTTCCAATATAGTTTCCCTATCAATGGCGCACCATACTTTGTAGCTAATCAGGATAGCTTGTATTTTCAGCAAAACCTATTTACGTTCAACCACCACTTTAGTGTTGATGGCATTATAGGCAAAGACGAAAAAGCAATAAAATTCTCTGCCGGCTTAGGTACACGTGCTGATAATTTTGATACAAGATATACTGCTGATGGTAGTAAACAAAGTAATAGTGTGGTAAGTAATTATCTTACTGGAATGTTGCAAAAAGAGGCGCTTAGCAACAAAGCATGGGAATATGAAGCAGCATTAAAACTTTACTATACTGGAGAGTTTGCAGGTAACAGTCAGCTAGACGCACATATTGCTAAGAGCTTTAGTCAAAATACTAATTTTTCAATAGGATTAAATCAGACTATTGCTAATGCCCCATATGCTTTTACCAGGTTCGATAACAAATTCAGCCAAAAGCTGTTTACGTTTAATAGCAAGGAAAATGTAAATGCTGTTTTTGCAGAACTGGACATAGAAAAATACCACTTTAAGTTAGGCGGTAAAATCTATAACATAAATAACTATTTCTATATAAATGCTAACGAAGCCTATGCACAATATAAAGACCCTATTAGTGTATCCCAGCTGTGGTTAAGAAAAATGTTTAGAATAGGTAACTTTTACTTAGATAATGAAGTAGTTTATCAAAAATATACCGCTGATGCACCTTTGAATATACCTGAGTTAATGGGCAGACATCAGTTAAGTTATGAGAAAAATTTGTTTAAAAACGCTTTAAGAATAGCAACAGGTGTAGAAGTAAGATACAATACAGCCTATCACCCAGCCGGTTATTCCGCAACACTAAACCGTTTCTATTACCAAAACAGCACCTACATATCCAACAACCCTGAAATATCTTACTTCTTGAATTTCAGAGTAAAAACTAGCTTCAGAGCGTTTATCATGTTCGATCAATTACAACAATTGTTCGGCAAAAACATGGTGTTATACACTGCCCCTCAGTTAAAATACTTTAATAGCCTACCTAATACCAACATACCGGTATACGCTATGCAAAATGCTATGATTCGCTTCGGATTTAGTTGGACAATGGTTAACTAGCCACTAGTTTACCAGCCACTTTGCTAGTGCATTCATTTCTTTATCGTTTATTTGGTGCCCCATAGCATCCTCATAACTAGTAACCACATGTGCACCTATAGTTTTTAGAAACTGCTCAGCTACAATGGCATCGCTTAACGGAATTCTATTATCATTTTTTCCGTGTCCTATAAAATACTTCACCTTGGCGGCAGCTATTTTATTTACTGATGAGGGATTAAGTGAAGGATAGCATCTACCACTAAGAGCTGCAATACCTTTTATTTGTGCACTATTATATATAGCCTCCTCATAAGACATTACTGCCCCCTGACTAAAACCAACTAAATACACAGCCCCAGACATTTTATATTTTTTCAGTATTTGGGAAATAAATAAAGATAATTTGTCTCTAGATGCTTTCAATTGCGCATTAAGTAAAGTTTTATAGTTTTTATCATCAGTATTAGGTATATCATACCACTTATAGCCACCACCTTGCATAGACAATGGAGCTTGAACAGATATAACACTATAATGCGATGGCAAAAATGACTTTAATTCATATAAATCTTTTTCATCACTACCATATCCATGTAAAAATATTACTACAGGCGATGTTAGAGTTGCTGATTTTGATATAATATATTTTAGTGCTAAATCCGTTTCTAGTTTTGGCGTTTGTGCTACAACACATTTAGATATAACCAATACAAATAGCAACAATAAAATTCGTTTCATACACACAGTTTAATTAAACCATATAAAGATAATTGCAAAACCACCCACAACTTGTACAGGCAACAAAATTTGTATTAATTTACAGGCATCTATTGTAACGGAAATGAGTAAGAAAAATCTACAAAAAAACAATAAGTCTACACAACAGCCGGTGCAGGCCAAACCACAGACAGTAGAACCAGCCATTAAAAATGAACCTAAAGCTAGTGGAAAACCGCTACCACTTATACCCATCTTGGTAGCCATACTAGCAGCTATATCATTTATATTATACTATAACACTACCCAAAACGGTTTTGTGTTAGATGATGAAATAATGATAAAAAGCAATACTATAGTAGCTAAAGGCTACGATGGTGTTGCCGAGTTATTAAAAACTCCGCACATGTGGGGGTATATACAGGTACCAAATGACACCTACCGACCATTATCATTAGTCATGTTTGCTATAGAAGTTGGTTTTAAAGGCGGGTTAAATCCTGGCTTTCACCACCTTATGAATGTTATTACTTTTGTTTTATGTACCCTTACATTCTTCTTTTTCCTACATCATTTCTTTAATAAGTCTAAACCCATTGCTGCCTTTATAGGTGCATTTCTCTTTGCTATTCATCCTATACATACCGAAGTAGTAGCCAACATAAAAAGCCGCGATGAGTTATTATGTTTTCTTTTTGGCTTTTTATCATTGAATCTCTTCATGAAATACATGAAAGAAGGAAAAATATGGGAGTTAATCCTTGGCACTTTTGTACTCTTTCTTTCATTTATATCTAAAGAAAATGTTATTACATTTGTAGGTGTAGTACCTGTTCTCTTCTTTTTCTTTGTAAATGACGACAAACGAAAAGCAATATTCATTTCGGCCGCTACTGTAGTTGCTGCTGTAGCATTTATATTAGTGCGTCATGCAATACTTACTAAATACCAAGCCAATGTCTTAGACAAAATTGAATTTATAGACAATGCTATGGTAGAAGCTTCTTTTATAGGTAAAATAGCAACTGCCATTTACATCTCAGGTAAATACCTATACTTACTATTTATTCCGCATCCGCTTATATGTAACTACTCTTACAATAGCATACCTATAACCAACTTTGCAGATATAAAAGTTATTATATCTCTACTTTGTTATGGTGGTTTAATATACTATGTAATACACACCCTATTCATTAAAAAGCAAAAAGATGGCATAGCCTTCGCCATTATTTTCTTCCTAATGACCATAGCGCTATTCAATAATATGTTTATGCTTATAGGTGCTCAAATGGGCGAACGTTTCCTATTTATGCCATCGGCAGGTATAGCCATTGCATTTGCATATGCTATTGATAAGTACTTGATAAACAATACCAACCAAACATTAGACACGCTAAAAAATGGCAAATTAATAGCCATTCTATTACCACTGCTACTAATAATGGGCTATAGAACCATGGGCAGAAACGAGGACTGGAAAGATAATTACACTATTTATAAAGCTGACCTTGAAAAATCTCCTAACGACTGTAGACTATCATATTACTTGGGTACGGCTATGGCTGAAACACTTTATGAAACCGAACCTGACCCTAATAAACGAATAGAAATAGATAAAGCTGCTATTCCTTACCTAAGAGCTGCCTCATTAATGTATAGTGGCTACGTAGAGGCTAATGCTGAAATGGGCCGCATATATGACCGACTAAAACAATATGACTCAGCAGAATTCTATGATAAAAAAGCACTTAAAATAAATCCTAACCACACCATTGCTTGCAATAATTTAGGAAGTGTATATTTAGCTACTCAGCGATATCCTGAAGCTTTAGAAATGTTTAAGCACGCACTTGTTACCAACCCTGGTTTCCAATTGGCGTTTTTCAATATAGCCAGAACCTACAATGCACTTAAGCAATTCGACTCTGCCAGAGTATACTATTACAAAAGCCTAGCAACCAATCCTAAATTTACCGATGCGCATATGGAGATTGGTAATATATTCTTCAATCTTCAACAGTACGACTCTGCAGCAGCGCATTATAATGCTGTTTTAGCCATATCCCCTAACGATGCCAATGCGGTAAATAATTTGGGTGCCGTATACCTCAATGGCAAACAGTACGATAAAGCCATTGAGTGGTTGAAAAAATCTATGAGCATCAACCCTCAAAATCCTAATACATACAGCAATCTTGGTAGAGCTTATTACTTCAATAAAAACTACCAAGATGCAATAGATATATTTAATAAAGAGCTAAGTATATTCCCGCAAAACTTCGGTAACATACCATACATAGCACTTAGCTACCAAGCGTTAGGAAATATGCCTATGGCTAAACAATACGAAGCCGCAGCCAAAAAATATTACTCTAACTTTAAGCTGAACTAAGAATGGCGAAGAAAGCGAATAAGGTTACAGTACCTGCTGCTAAACCTACACCACAACCTACTGCTGCTAAATCAACTACAAATACCGGCGCCAACAATAGTGCAACTAAATGGAATCCGCTAACGGTAATGGCTATTGTACTAGCAGTGGTAGCCATACTGGTATACTGGAACACCCGCAACCACGGCTTTGTGCTAGACGATGTAATGGTATGTAGCAATAACCTGCTTGTAAAAAAAGGAGCTTCACTAAGCAACCTATACGAGCTAATGACTACCCCTCACTTATTAGGCTATATTAAGCTGAGCAACGACACCTATCGCCCCTTATCTCTGGTAATGTTTGCTATAGAGCAGGGTTGGTTTGGCGATGGGTCTACCTCTCACCACGTTATCAATATTCTGTTTTTTGCTGGTTGTGTAGTTGCATTTTTCTACTTTATAAACGATATGCTGCAACAGCAAAAGCCTATCATAGCCTTTATTGCAGCCATTCTATTTGCCGTACATCCAGTACATACTGAGATTGTTGCCAACATAAAAAGTAGAGATGAGATACTCTGTTTCTTCTTTGCCTTTGCAGCACTTAACTTGTTTACCAAGTATATGCGCACTGCCAATGTTGCACCATTAGTATGGGGTGCAGTATGTATGTTACTCTCCTATCTATCCAAAGAAACTGTTATTACATTCGTTGCTATAGTGCCCTTGGTCTACTTCTTATACATCAATACCGATAAAAAAAGAGCATGGGTTATTACCGGTACTACTCTTGCAGTTACTGCCTTGTTCTTAATAATGCGCTATGTTATATTAAGTAAATACAATTCTCACCATGCCGATCAACCCATCAATTTTATTGATAACTCTCTGGTAAAGGCACCTAATGCCATGTCTAGGCTAGCTACCGAAATATACATACTGGGCGATTACCTTAAAATGATGTTCATACCCTACCCGCTGGTGTGCGACCACTCTTTTAACAGCATTCCTTATGTCAACTTCAGCAATATTGGCACCATACTATCCATTGTTATATATCTAGGTATGGGTGGCTGGGCAGTATGGCGTCTCATCCAAAACAAAAAAGACTTGTACGCCTTCGGCATCATATTTTACTTGGCTACTATCTCTTTGTTTACCAATATATTTATAACACTTGCATCTACCTATGCCGAGCGTTTTTTATTCTTCTGCTCGGCGGGCACTTGTTTAATTATAGCAGTAGCCATAGACCAATTTATACTTAAAAACTTATCTACCGAAAAAAGTATTGGCACCTTATTCAATGGTAAAGTATTGGCCATACTGGCTCCCCTTGTTCTGGTATACAGCTACATGACCTATGCAAGAAATGCCGATTGGGCCGACAACATAACACTGTATTCCGCCGATGTAGATAAACTTCCTAATAACACCAGACTTAACTACTACATGGGTAGCGAGCTACAACACCTGTACGGCAATGAACCCAACCCCGCTGAACAGCAAAAAATAAACAACAAAAGCATAGAATATCTAAGAAAATCGCTAGCCATATATAACGACAATGTAGATGCTGTGGCCGAGATAGGCGCGGCCTATCTAAGAGCCAACCTCATAGATAGTTCTATATTTTACCTAAAGCGTGCCATACAGCTTAACCCCAAACAATCTAATGCTATGGCCAACTTAGGTACCTTATACCTTAATAAAAACGACTACCCGCTGGCACTCTATTACTATAGAAGCGCCTTTAAGCTTAATCCTAACAATGCGGTGGCAGCCTTCAATGGTGGCGTATGCTATTATCAATTACAAAAGCTAGACTCGGCTATTATTGGCTTTAAAAACACTATAAGAATAGCGCCGGACTTTAATAATTTTAAGTCTTACGAATACACTGCTATTGTATACAAGCAAATAAACAAGCTAGACTCTGCGGCTAAGTATGCCGAAATGGCCAAGCAGTACAACCCCAACTTTGTGTACTAACACACTGGTCTTACTCTTGCCACAAAAAAGGAAATAGTATTAGCCCAAGTACCACTACCAGTACATCTAGCCCCACCAGCACCAGTGCTAGTCCATACCAGCCCTGTGTATATACGGGCGACAGTGCCACTATAGCTAGCTTGCTTAAAATCATAAGCAATGGTGTTACCAACGGAAAGCCCAATATAGCCATAAGGGCAGCATTCTGTTGCGCCCTGGCAGCTATGGCCGATAAAAAGGTAAACACCGCCGATAAACTAATACTACCTACCGAGCTGATGAGAATAAACAGCCACGTATTTATTAATGGCCACCCCAACATAATACTGTATAGC